>KL569641.1:508-671 GCA_000715685.1 Streptomyces lilacinus | reverse complement strand
GGGAGCAGGTCAGCGGGATCAGCGGTCACCTCAACGAGGCCGATCTCGCCCGGATCGAGAAGCTGGGCGGAGGTCTGTCCACCGCGGACGGTCTCGCGCTGTTCGACGCCGCGCTGGCCTCGGCCCCCGCGCACGTACTGCCGGTCCGGCTGAACCTGTCCGG
>KL569641.1:0-194 GCA_000715685.1 Streptomyces lilacinus | reverse complement strand
GCTGAACCTGTCCGGAGTGAAGGACCGGGCCGAGGTTCCGGCGTTGCTGCGCGGGCTGGTGCGGGCGCCCAGACGCCGTACGGCCGCTGCCGCCGGCCAGGGCGACGGTTCGTCGCTCTCCGGGCGGCTGGCGGGCCTCTCGGCCGCAGAGCAGGAGCGGCAGCTGATCGCCCTGGTGCTCGGAGAGGTCGCGG
>KL569640.1:435-638 GCA_000715685.1 Streptomyces lilacinus | reverse complement strand
CGCCACCCTGGTCGCCGCCCGCGGCCGGCTGATGCAGGAGCTCCCCGCCGGCGGCGCCATGATCGCCGTGGAGGCGACCGAGGAGGAGGTCCTGCCGCTGCTGGCCGGCCGCCAGGACGAGGTGGCCGTCGCCGCCGTCAACGGCCCCGCCGCCGTCGTCGTCGCCGGCGACGAGACCGCCGCCGAGGAGATCGCCGCCCAGC
>KL569640.1:0-142 GCA_000715685.1 Streptomyces lilacinus | reverse complement strand
CCCAGCTCCGCGAGCAGGGCCGCAAGACCAAGCGCCTGACCGTCTCGCACGCCTTCCACTCGCCCCTCATGCGGCCGATGCTGGAGGAGTTCCACACGGTCGTGGCCCTGTCTCTTATACACATCTCTGAGCGGGCTGGCAA
>KL569639.1:931-1101 GCA_000715685.1 Streptomyces lilacinus | reverse complement strand
CGTCGCGACGGTCGTCACGACGGGGGCCACGGTCGTCGTCACGACGGAAGGCCGGACGGTCGTCACGGCGCTCGTCGCGACGGAAACCGCCACGGTCGTCATCGCGACGGCCGAAACCGCCACCGGGACGCCCGCCGCGGTCGTCACGGCCGCCGCGGAAACCACCGCGG
>KL569639.1:509-624 GCA_000715685.1 Streptomyces lilacinus | reverse complement strand
AACCACCGCGGTCATCGCGACGGTCGTCACGACGGAAACCACCACGGTCGTCGTCCCGGCGCGGGCCGCGGTCGCCGCGGTCGTCGCGACGGAAGCCGCCGGCACGGTCGTCACG
>KL569639.1:0-204 GCA_000715685.1 Streptomyces lilacinus | reverse complement strand
CCGCCGCCACGCGGGCCGCGAGGGCCTCCGCGACGCGGCTCGCCGCTCGAGCGGTCGTCGGGAGAGTTGGTGGACATCGACGTGACTCCTGTCTGCGGGTACGCATACATTCTCGCGCACCCGCCAGACAGGCGCGCTTCGGCAAAATAAAAAAGGACCCTTGGTCCCAGCGTGAACGCTGGGACCAAGGGTCCTTGAAAGATT
>JNXU01002956.1 GCA_000715685.1 Streptomyces lilacinus | reverse complement strand
TTCCACTCGCCGCGTATGGACGCGATGCTCGATGAATTCGCTGCTGTGGCAGGTGGGGTGACCTTCCATGCCCCGCGCATTCCGATCGTCTCCAACGTGACCGGGCAGCTTGCCGACGCGGAGGAGATCCGGACCGCGGGTTACTGGGTGAGGCATGTCCGAGAGGCGGTACGTTTCGCCGACGGCGTCCGGTACCTGCACGCCCAGGGTGTCAC
>KL569638.1:513-742 GCA_000715685.1 Streptomyces lilacinus | reverse complement strand
GGCGGGAGCTCGCCGGCCGGGGTGGCATGGCCTCGATCGCACTGCCGGTCGATGAGGTGCGGGTGCTGCTGGACCGCTGGTCCGGTCGCCTGAGCGTGGCGGCCGTGAACGGCCCGGCCGCGACCGTTGTCGCCGGTGACGCGGACGCCATCGCCGAGCTCCTGGAGGCCTGCGAGGCCGACGACATCCGTGCCCGCCGGATCCCGGTGGACTACGCCTCCCACTCCGC
>KL569638.1:0-209 GCA_000715685.1 Streptomyces lilacinus | reverse complement strand
TCCCACTCCGCCCACGTCGAGTCGATCCGCGACGAACTGCTGACCGTCCTGGCCGGCATCCGTCCCCGCCCCGCCTCGGTGCCCTTCTACTCCACCGTCGAGGTCGGCCCGATCGACACGACCGTCCTCGACGCCGCCTACTGGTACCGGAACCTCCGCCAGCAGGTCCGTTTCCAGGACACCGTGGAGAAGCTCCTCGCCGACGGCTT
>JNXU01002953.1 GCA_000715685.1 Streptomyces lilacinus | reverse complement strand
GTTGCTCATGGGTGGAACGTTGACTATTCGGCACAGTTCTTGGATGGGACTTCACTAGTACTGCTTCGGCGTGGAACGTGAGGGTCTGGATGAGGCTGGGTCGGGCACGCTGTTGGGTATCTGAGGGTACGGACTACGGTCTGTGACCTTCTGATGCCGGCCCCAGTGCACTCGATGCGTGAAGCGTCGGGGTGATGGGTGGCTGGTCGTTGTTTGAGAACTGCACAGTGGACG
>JNXU01002952.1 GCA_000715685.1 Streptomyces lilacinus | reverse complement strand
GTATAAGAGACAGGCCCTGTCCGCCGCCGCGCCCACCGTCCTGGCCCTGGCCTGCGCGGTCGCGCCCGCCGCCTGGTGCGCGCACTGGTTCGCCGCCCGGGCGCGGCAGGCGCTGCCCGTCAGCCGGGACCTCGCCGACTTCGGCCGTCGGGTGCGGCCCGCGCTGCTGACGACGGTCGCGCTGTTCCTGGGGGCACTGCTGGCGTTCCTGTGGCCGGCGCGCACGGCCGTGCCCCTGTCTCTTATACAC
>JNXU01002951.1 GCA_000715685.1 Streptomyces lilacinus | reverse complement strand
GATGTGTATAAGAGACAGACTCTGCGGCGGCTGGGTGTGCTGCGGCGGGGGCGGCGGGGCCGACTGCAGGCCCGCGACGGGCGGGGGCGGCGAGGCGTACGGGTTCGCCGAGCGGGTGACGAAGTTGTAGCGGCACTCCTCGCAGAAGGGCGCCTGGGCCTCGCGGGGAGTGCGGCACTGCGGGCAGAGCTCCGCCTGCACGGTGGCGTCGCCGCCGGCGTTCGGGAAGCCGTAGCCGCCGGTGCCGGGAGCCGTGGGCGGG
>KL569637.1:1036-1305 GCA_000715685.1 Streptomyces lilacinus | reverse complement strand
CCTCCCCAGCCGCAGTGCCGGCGGTGTTGGCGTCCGCTCGCGCCGAAATCGCCGCAGCCTTGGCCGCGGCAGCATATCCGGAGCCGTCGACCGCGGCCGCGAACGCTTCGGTGGCCTTGGCTCGAGCCAGCTCGTCCTGATGGTGCTTCTCGGCCTCGTTTGCCGCGTTCCTGGCCTCGCGGGCCTTGGTCTCCTCACCGCGAGCCAGCTCGTCCGCCCTGGCCGCGCGGCCTTCCTTCTCGGCGGCACTCGCCCGCGCCGAAGCAGCC
>KL569637.1:511-718 GCA_000715685.1 Streptomyces lilacinus | reverse complement strand
TCGCGCTCGTGCTCGGCCCGAGCTCGGGCCGCCGCGGCCAGGTCGCGCTCGCGCTCGGCGATCGCGCGCTGCTCAGCAGCGATCTGCGCCTGACGCTGCGCCTCGAGACGGGCCTCGCGCGCCTTCTTCGCGTGCTCCCACGCCAGCTGCTCGGCCTTCTCGGCCTCGATACGCGCAGCCTTCGTCCGAGCAGCAGCATCCGCGGCG
>KL569637.1:0-217 GCA_000715685.1 Streptomyces lilacinus | reverse complement strand
CAACTTCGCCGCGGTCTGCGCGTGCTGCTCGGCGTTCGCCCGCCACATCTTGGCCTGCTGCTCGTGCAGCTCCGCCTGGTTCTTGGCGTTCAACCCCTTGGCATCAGCCTCGGTCGCATCCACCGCATGCTGCGCGGTCTCACTCGCCTTCGCCGCCGCGTCCGCCGCCGCCGCGATACCCGCAGCAACCTCGGACCACTGCGTGCCATAGGTCAGG
>JNXU01002947.1 GCA_000715685.1 Streptomyces lilacinus | reverse complement strand
ATGTGTATAAGAGACAGGCGCCCACCCGCTGACGGGGCGGCGGGCGCCGGACCTGGCCCTGGTCGAGACGACCGACGGCCCGACGCGGCTGTACGAGGCGCTGCGGGCGGGCACTTTTGTGCGGGTGCTGCCGCGGGGGGTTGAGGCGCCGGTGCCGGTGCCGGCGGTGCCGACAGTGACGGTGACGCGGGCGGATGCGAGTCGGACGACGCTGTTGGTGCGGCCGGACGGGTATGTGGCGCGTGCGTCGGAGGGGTGAGGCCCCGGTC
>JNXU01002946.1 GCA_000715685.1 Streptomyces lilacinus | reverse complement strand
TTCCGTCGACGCGATGCTGGCCGCCACGGCGGCGTCGTTCCCGGACCGGCCGGCGGTCGTCGGCGAGGAGCACCACTGGACGTACGCCGACCTGGACGCGGCGGCGACCGCCTGCGCGCGGGCCCTGCGCCCGCTGGTGGCGCCGGGCGCGCCGGTCGCGGTGTCGTCGGCGCCCCACCCGGCCTTCATGGCGGGCTACTACGGCGCCGTCCGGGCCGGCGCGGTGGCGGTGCCGCTCAACCCGCTGCTCCCGGACGCCGCCGTGGAGCG
>JNXU01002945.1 GCA_000715685.1 Streptomyces lilacinus | reverse complement strand
GGGCGGGGGCGAGTTCGTGGTGGAAGTCGGCGGCCACCGCCGCCGCGAAGCCGTCGCCGATCTCCCACAGGGTGCCCACGGCCTGGCCGTAGCCGGCGAGTTGGAAGGCGGAGGCGGCGTGCAGGGCCTCGTCGGCGAGGCGGGTGCTGCCGCGGGCGGTGCCGCAGGCGGAAAGGTAGGCCAGTTCGGCGCGGTCGAGGCGGAGGCGGCCGATGTCGCCGAGGTCGAGCGGGCCGTCGTGGAGCAGGAGGCTGTCTCTTATACACATCTC
>JNXU01002944.1 GCA_000715685.1 Streptomyces lilacinus | reverse complement strand
TGCGCCGGCACCCGCCGACGACGCGTCAGCCGGCCACGGCGTGGCCGCCGTCGTAGAGGGGTCCCCCTGCCACGCGGTCGCACCGTTCGCCGAACCGTCACCCGGCCAGCCCGCGGCGCCTGCGGCGCCCGCGGAAGCGGAACCGCCCGCCTGGGGCACGGCGCCCGTGGCCGAGGGGTCGCCCTGCCACGGCGTCGTCCCCGTGGTCGACGGGTCGCCCGCCCACGCGTTCGCACCATTCGCGCCGTTCGCACCGGCACCCGCCGACGCCGCGTC
>JNXU01002943.1 GCA_000715685.1 Streptomyces lilacinus | reverse complement strand
TTCCGTCGACGCGATGCTGGCCGCCACGGCGGCGTCGTTCCCGGACCGGCCGGCGGTCGTCGGCGAGGAGCACCACTGGACGTACGCCGACCTGGACGCGGCGGCGACCGCCTGCGCGCGGGCCCTGCGCCCGCTGGTGGCGCCGGGCGCGCCGGTCGCGGTGTCGTCGGCGCCCCACCCGGCCTTCATGGCGGGCTACTACGGCGCCGTCCGGGCCGGCGCGGTGGCGGTGCCGCTCAACCCGCTGCTCCCGGACGCCGCCGTGGAGCGCGTCCTGGAG
>JNXU01002942.1 GCA_000715685.1 Streptomyces lilacinus | reverse complement strand
GCGGTGCGCCGGCACCCGCCGACGACGCGTCAGCCGGCCACGGCGTGGCCGCCGTCGTAGAGGGGTCCCCCTGCCACGCGGTCGCACCGTTCGCCGAACCGTCACCCGGCCAGCCCGCGGCGCCTGCGGCGCCCGCGGAAGCGGAACCGCCCGCCTGGGGCACGGCGCCCGTGGCCGAGGGGTCGCCCTGCCACGGCGTCGTCCCCGTGGTCGACGGGTCGCCCGCCCACGCGTTCGCACCATTCGCGCCGTTCGCACCGGCACCCGCCGACGCCGCGTCACCC
>JNXU01002941.1 GCA_000715685.1 Streptomyces lilacinus | reverse complement strand
ATACGACGGCGCTCACCTGAAGGCCCTGGGCAAGTGCGCCGCTGCGACCGGTTCCGGCCGGGGTGCGCAGGTGAAGCTTGCCACGTGCTCGAATGATGCTCTTCAGCGCTGGACCTTCCGCGACAACGGCGAGCTGGTCAATGCCGCGGGTGGCAAGTGCATGGAGATCTCGAACGGCACCGACAAGCTGGGCACACCGATCACGACCTGGGATTGCCTCGCTGCGGCCTGGCACCACTGGACCCTCCCGCGTCCGACGGGTGCGGTGGTGGGTGTCAATGGTCTGTGCGTGGA
>JNXU01002940.1 GCA_000715685.1 Streptomyces lilacinus | reverse complement strand
CCTCGAGGACCACGACGAGGTCGCCCTCGTTGACCTGCTGGCCCTCCTCGACCGCGACCTTGACGATCGTGCCCTGCATCGGGGACGCGAGCGAGTCGCCGGAGGCGGCGGAGCCGGACTTCTTGGTGGCGCGGCGCTTGGGCTTGGCGCCGCCGGCGGCCGCGGTGCGGGCGAGGGTCATGCCGAGGGAGGACGGCAGGGAGACCTCGAGACGCTTGCCGCCGACCTCGACCACGACGGTCTCGCGGCCGGGGCCCTCCTCGTCCTCGTCGGCGACGGCACCGGCGAAGGGCGGGAT
>JNXU01002939.1 GCA_000715685.1 Streptomyces lilacinus | reverse complement strand
GTCATGGCGATGCGCCACGGCGTCCTGCCCCGCACCCTGCACGCCGACGAGCGGTCCCCGCACATCGACTGGACGGCGGGCGCCGTCGAAGTGCTCACCGAGAGCCGCGCGTGGGAGGCCGACGGCCGCCCGCGCCGAGCAGGTGTGTCGTCGTTCGGTGTCAGCGGTACCAACGCGCACATCATTCTGGAGCAGGCCCCGGAGCCGACGGAGACCCCGGAGCCGGCGCAGTCCTCGGACGCCGAGCAGCCTGCTGCCGCCCCTCTGCCGCCGTACGTACCGCTGCTGCTGTCCGCCCGGTCGGCGGGC
>JNXU01002938.1 GCA_000715685.1 Streptomyces lilacinus | reverse complement strand
ACCTGGAGTCCGTCGATCGCGTGCTGGCGACGTGCGAGGCGGAGGGCATCCGGGCCCGCCGGGTCCCGATCGGGTACGCGTCGCACACGGCCCACGTCGAGGGCATTCGTGACGAGCTGCTGGCATCGCTTGCCGAGATCAGCCCTCGCGCCGCCAAGGTGCCGTTCTATTCGACGGTCGAGGTCGGGCCGGTCGACGACACCGCAGCGCTGGACGCCTCGTACTGGTACCGCAACCTGCGGCAGCCCGTCCGCTTCCAGGAGACGGTCGAGCGGCTGTTGGGCGATGGCTTCACCGCCTTTGTCGAGCCCAGTG
>KL569636.1:1477-1793 GCA_000715685.1 Streptomyces lilacinus | reverse complement strand
AAGTCCAACATCGGGCACGCGCAGGCCGCCGCCGGCATGGCCAGCCTGATCAAGATGGTGATGGCGATGCGCCACGGCGTGCTGCCCCGGACCCTGTACGCCGAGCAGGCTTCGCCGCACATCGACTGGTCGTCCGGTGCCGTGGAACTGCTGACGGAGAACCGCCCGTGGGAGGCGGACGGCCGGTCGCGCCGGGCAGGCGTGTCTTCCTTCGGCGTCAGCGGCACCAACGCGCACATCATCCTGGAGGATCCGGAACCGCGGGAGACCCACGCCCCGGGCGCGCGCACCGCTCCGGCGTACCTGCCGTGGCTGC
>KL569636.1:953-1184 GCA_000715685.1 Streptomyces lilacinus | reverse complement strand
GGCTGCTCTCCGCCAAGTCCGAGGACGCGCTGCACGCGCAGGCCGACCGCCTGCGGTCGTTCCTGGAGGACCACGAGGACCTGAATCTCCTGGACACCGCCACGTCCCTGGCCACCACGCGCACGACACTGTCGCACCGGGCCGTCGTGCTGGCGTCGGACGAGGGCGGCTTCGCCCAGGCGCTGTCCGACCTGGCGCAGGGCCGACGGGCGAGCAACGTCGTGCTCGGTA
>KL569636.1:473-624 GCA_000715685.1 Streptomyces lilacinus | reverse complement strand
GGGCGCAGCGGGCCGGGATGGGGCGCGAGCTGTACGCGACGTTCCCCGTCTTCGCGGAGGCGTTGGATGCGGTGGCGGTGCGGCTGGACTCCTGGCTGGAGCGGCCGTTGCGGGAGGTCCTCTTCGGTGACGGGGAGTTGATCGACCAGAC
>KL569636.1:0-125 GCA_000715685.1 Streptomyces lilacinus | reverse complement strand
GTGCTGTCGCTGGACGACGCGTGCACCCTGGTTGCCGCGCGGGGCCGGCTGATGCAGGCGCTGCCGTCCGGCGGGGCCATGCTCGCCGTCGAGGGCGTGGAGTCCGAGGTTGCGGAGGCGCTGTC
>KL569635.1:1009-1352 GCA_000715685.1 Streptomyces lilacinus | reverse complement strand
CTGTGGCTCGGCTCGATCAAGTCCAACATCGGGCACGCGCAGTCGGCCGCGGGCATGGCCAGTGTGATCAAGATGGTCATGGCGATGCGCCACGGCATCCTGCCGCAGACCCTGCACGTGGACGAACCGTCCCCGCACATCGACTGGTCGTCGGGTGCCGTGGAACTCCTCACCGAGAACCGCCCGTGGCCCCGGACTGCGCACCCGCGTCGGGCCGGCGTCTCCTCGTTCGGCGTCAGCGGAACCAACGCCCACGTCATTCTGGAAGGCGCGCCCGAGCAACAGTACGCACCGGCCGAGGAGCAGCCCGCCCGCACCGCTCCGGCGTACCTGCCGTGGCTGC
>KL569635.1:424-713 GCA_000715685.1 Streptomyces lilacinus | reverse complement strand
TGCCGTGGCTGCTCTCCGCCAAGTCCGAGGACGCCCTGCGTGCCCAGGCCGGTCGTCTCCATGCGCTGCTCGCCCGTGACCCCGACCTGTCCGTCGAGGGCGTGGCGCTGTCCCTGGCCACCACGCGCACCGCGCTGTCGCACCGGGCCGTCGTCCTGGCCCCGGACACGGACGGCTTCGCCCGCGCGCTGGCCGCACTGGCGCAGGGCCGACGGGAGGACACCGTCATCCTCGGTACGGCCGAGCCCGGTGGTATCGCGTTCCTGTTCACGGGGCAGGGGGCGCAGCG
>KL569635.1:0-145 GCA_000715685.1 Streptomyces lilacinus | reverse complement strand
TTCCTGTTCACGGGGCAGGGGGCGCAGCGCGCCGGGATGGGCCGCGAGCTGTACGAGGCGTTCCCGGTCTTCGCTCAGGCGCTGGACGCGGTCCTCGAGCGGCTGGACGGGCGGCTGGAGCGTCCGTTGCGTGATGTGCTCTTCG
>JNXU01002930.1 GCA_000715685.1 Streptomyces lilacinus | reverse complement strand
TGCCGGTGGTGGTCTCGGGGCGTACGGCGGGGGCGGTGCGGGCCCAGGCCGAGGGGCTGCTGGGGCTTGCGGGGCAGAGGCTGCTGGACGTCGGCTGTTCCACGGTGGTCTCACGTTCCGTGTTCGAGCATCGGGCGGTGGTGCTGGCTGGGGGTGAGGCAGAGCTGGTGGCCGGGCTCGGGGCTGTGGTGGCGGAGGAGCCTGCTGCTGGGGTTGTTGCCGGGGTGGCGGGGGCGTCGGGTGGCGGCCGTTCGGTGTTCGTGTTCCCAGGTCAGGGGTCGCAGTGGGCTGGCATGGCTGTGCGGCTGCTCGACGACTCCGAGGTCTTCGCGGAGGCGATGGGTCGG
>JNXU01002929.1 GCA_000715685.1 Streptomyces lilacinus | reverse complement strand
GCACGGTGAGGCGGAGGCCCGCCAGCGGGCGAAGGAGAAGAGGGACGGCGCCGACGTCAAGAATCGCCAGCAGATCGAGGCGATGCGTGGCAAGGGTGGCCCGTACTTCAATGCCGAGGTCGAGCGTGTCCTGAAGGGCACGGCCAAGGACCGTGCCGACTTCCTCGCTTTCGGCGCTGAGATCGCCAAGCAGCGGGATGAGAAGGACAAGCAGAACGCTGCGCAGCGTGCGGCGGAGCTCCGCAAGCGGGTGGAGTTGCTGGCTGCCTCGGGTGGTCCTGAGGTGAAGAAGGCCGCTGCGGCGGCGTTGGCTACGAATGACAACGCCAAGATCGAGGAGTTTCTCGAGA
>JNXU01002928.1 GCA_000715685.1 Streptomyces lilacinus | reverse complement strand
AGCCCTGGGCGTGGGTCTTGTCGCCGGCGTGCAGGCCGGCAAAGGCACGGACGACGGGCACGCGGGCGGGGGCCTCGAACTGCGTGGCGACGTCCGCTCCGCAACCCTTCGGGGAGCGCTGCGGCCGAAAGAGGGCGCAAAAGACCCTGGCCAGCTTGGTCTCTGCCGCCGTACCGAGCTGGACTCGGATCTCGACGTCCGCCGAGGCCGGGGGCTGGTCGGGGAAGTCTCGCCACCACGAAGCGGTGTGTTCGACCTCGCGGGCGTACGGCTTGGACTCGAACCGCACCTCGCCCAAGAGGATCCAGCACACGTGACCGATGCACTCGCACTTCAACCAGAGCCGGGAGGAGCTGAC
>JNXU01002927.1 GCA_000715685.1 Streptomyces lilacinus | reverse complement strand
GTGCAGGCGCTGCGCAACGGCGAGTGCGACCTCGCACTGGCCGGCGGCGTCACGGTGATGGCCACCCCGGGCACCTTCCTCGAGTTCTCGCGGCAGCGGGGGTTGGCGGGGGACGGCCGCTGCAAGGCGTTCTCGGCGGCGGCGGACGGCACGGGCTGGGCCGAGGGTGCGGGCATGCTGGCGGTCGAGCGGCTGTCGGACGCGGTGCGGCGCGGTCACCGGGTGTTGGCGGTGGTGCGCGGCTCGGCGGTCAACCAGGACGGCGCGAGCAACGGCCTCACTGCACCTAACGGCCCCTCCCAGCAGCGCGTCATCCGGCGGGCGTTGGAGAACGCCGGGCTGGGCGTCGCGGATGTGGACG
>JNXU01002926.1 GCA_000715685.1 Streptomyces lilacinus | reverse complement strand
GGCCGGCCGGTCCGCGCCGAACGCCGTCACCGGATCCGGGGGCGGCGGCCGGCTGGCGTTCCTGTTCCCGGGGCAGGGCGCGCAGCGCGCCGGGGCGGGCCGCGGGTTGTACGCGGCGTTCCCGGTGTTCGCGGACGCGCTGGACGAGGTGTGCGCGCGGATCGACGGTTCCCTGGACCGGCCGCTGCGTGAAGTCCTTTTCGGTGACGGTGACGGTGACGGCGACGGTGAGGTGATCGACCAAACCGTCTACGCGCAGACGACGCTCTTCGCTCTCGAAGTCGCCCTGTTCCGGCTGCTGGAGTCGTGGGGCGTCAAGCCTGACTACCTTCTCGGACACTCGGTCGGTGAGCTTGCTGCCGCGCATGTGGCGGGTGTGCTGTCG
>JNXU01002925.1 GCA_000715685.1 Streptomyces lilacinus | reverse complement strand
TGTGGACAGTATCCACTTAGGTCGTCTAGGCTCCTGCATGATCGCTCGGGGGCGCGGATCGCCGCATCCTCCGAATGTGGACATCGTACACAAGGGTGGGTCGTCAGCCGCCCGGACGTCGTTTCGCCTGTCGCTGGACGGTTTCACCGAGCAGCGGTTCGAGCGGGCCGACCAGACCGCTCGCTCAACACGAGATACCGAGGAAACTCAAAGATGCGCACCCTGATCAGCACCGCGTTCATCTCGCTCGACGGCGTCGTGGAGGCGCCGGGCGGCGAGCCCGGCTACCGCAACTCCGGATGGACCTTCAAGCACACCGAGTTCCTGCCCGAGGCGTTCGACATCAAGGGCCGCGAGCAGCAGGAAGCCACCGCGATGCTCATGGG
>KL569634.1:607-709 GCA_000715685.1 Streptomyces lilacinus | reverse complement strand
TGCAGGGCGACGAGGGAGGACGAGCACGCGGTGTCGACCGTCATCGCCGGGCCCTCGAGACCGAAGGTGTACGCGATCCGGCCCGAGGCCACGCTCGACGCG
>KL569634.1:0-387 GCA_000715685.1 Streptomyces lilacinus | reverse complement strand
CCGGGCCCTCGAGACCGAAGGTGTACGCGATCCGGCCCGAGGCCACGCTGGTCAGCGTGCCGGTGAGCAGGTGTCCCTCGACCTCGCCCCGGGCGTCGGCGGAAGCCGGCCCCACGCCGTAGTTCGAGGCGGCGGCGCCGATGAAGACACCCACCTGTTCGCCGCGCAGCGACAGCGGAGCGATCCCCGCCTGCTCGAACGCCTCCCAGGAGGATTCCAACAGCAGCCGCTGCTGCGGGTCCATCGCAAGGGCCTCGCGCGGCGAGATCCCGAACAGACCGGCGTCGAATTCGCCCACGTCGTAGACGAAGCCGCCCTCACGCGCGGAGCTGCTGCCGGTGTACAGGGCGTCAAGGTCCCAGCCCCGGTCGGTCGGGAAGTCCCCGA
>JNXU01002922.1 GCA_000715685.1 Streptomyces lilacinus | reverse complement strand
ATAAGAGACAGAGCCTGCGCGGCAGCCCCGTCGGGGGCGGCAGCCGGAGCGGCGGCGCCGGCTTCCGGCGTGGCGAGGGTCGCGGCATCCACGACAGCGCCATCGGCCTGAGCAGCACCGTCGTTGGTCGCGTCCGGCGCGGGCTGCCCGGCGTCGGGAGCCACCTGCGCGGCGGCGCTGTCGGCCGAACCAGCCGGCGCCACGCCGTTGGCGGCGACGTCCGCCGGGGCGGTGACAGCGGTGGCGTCCGGCGCGACGGCAGGGCCGTCGGCCGAACCCGCCGGGGCGGCGGCGTTGGCGGCGTCGCTCGGTGCCGTGGCGACGGGCGCGGCATCCGCGCCTGCGCCCTCAGCCGATGCCTCGCCATCAGGGGCCGCGCCTGCGGCGTGCACGTTCTGGCCCTGTCTCTTATACACAT
>KL569633.1:2184-2613 GCA_000715685.1 Streptomyces lilacinus | reverse complement strand
CGCTGGTCGACGTGCCTGTCAGGGAGAGGCCCTCGATCTCCGCCGGGAGTTGCCCGCCGAACCCGCCGTACAGCGAGTTGGCCACGCCCATGAAGACGCCGGCCTGCTCGCCGCGCAGCGACAGCGGGGCGATGCCCGCCCGCTCCAGCGCCTCCCAGGACGCCTCCATCAGCAGCCGCTGCTGGGGGTCCATGGCGAGCGCCTCGCGCGGCGAGATTCCGAACAGTCCGGCGTCGAACTCGCCCACGTCATAGATGAAGCCGCCCTGCCGCGTGCTGGAGGTACCGGCTTCGCCGGACTCCACGTCGAACAGCGCGGAAAGGTCCCAGCCACGGTCCGCCGGGAAGTCCCCGATCGCATCCGCACCGGACAGCACGAGCCGCCACAGGTCCTCGGGGGACTCCACCCCACCGGGGAACCGACAGCCCA
>KL569633.1:1692-1844 GCA_000715685.1 Streptomyces lilacinus | reverse complement strand
CATGCCGACGATCACCACCGGATCGTCGTCCAGCGGCACGGCGACCGCCGACCGTACGGGCACAGCCGTTTCCGTACCGACGAGGTCGTCGCGCAGGTACTCAGCGAGCGCGGCGGGGGTGGGGTGGTCGAAGACGAGGGTTGCGGGCAGCC
>KL569633.1:993-1376 GCA_000715685.1 Streptomyces lilacinus | reverse complement strand
GCACGGCCGCGACCTCGCCGAGCACCAGAGCGGTCAGCTGCCGCTCCTGCTCCGCGGCCGAGAGGCCCGCCAACCGACCGGCGAGCGACGAACCGTCCACCCCGGCCGCCGCCAGCGCACGCCGCAGCGGTGTCCGGACCAGTCCTCGGAACAGCGCCGGCACCTCGGCGTGCCCCTTCACCCCTGCCAGGTCGAGCCGCATCGGCACGAGGTGCGCGGAACCCACCCTGCGGGCGGCATCGAACAGCGCCATGCCCTGCTCGTCGGAAAGAGCCCCTCCGATGCGGGCGAGGTCGGTGGCGCTGAGGTGACCACTGATGTCGCTGGCCCGGCCCCACAGGCCCCAGCCCAGCGACTGACCCGCCAGGCCCTGGGCCCGGCGA
>KL569633.1:505-677 GCA_000715685.1 Streptomyces lilacinus | reverse complement strand
TGGTGGGCGAGGGCGTCGAGAACGGCGTTGGCGGCGGCATAGTTGGCCTGCCCCGGCGAACCATAGGTCGCCGCGACCGACGAGTACGACGTGAACATCGCCAGGTCCAGCGATGCGGTCAGCTCGTGGAGCGCGAGGGCCGCGTCGGCCTTCGGCGCGAACACAGCGCCGA
>KL569633.1:0-193 GCA_000715685.1 Streptomyces lilacinus | reverse complement strand
CGCCGACCCGCTCGGGCGTCATCGACGCGAACACACCGTCGTCCACCACGCCAGCGGTATGCACGACACCGGTCAACGGGTGCTCGGCCGGAAGGTCAGCGAGGACTGCAGCCAAGGCATCGCGGTCGGCGACGTCACACGCGACCGCAACGACCTCAGCACCCAGGTCCCGCAGCTCGGCGAGGAGGTCGGA
>KL569632.1:1173-1388 GCA_000715685.1 Streptomyces lilacinus | reverse complement strand
GAGTACGCAACCCCGAGGAGCTCTGGCAGCTCATCGTCCAGGGCGTGGACGCCATCGCGGACTTCCCGGCCGACCGCGGCTGGGACCCGAGGGCACACGCCGGGGCGGACTACGCCCGCCGAGGAGGCTTCCTCACCGGTGTGGCCGACTTCGACGCCGCGCTGTTCGGCATCTCGCCGCGCGAGGCGCTCGCCATGGACCCGCAGCAGCGGCTC
>KL569632.1:488-924 GCA_000715685.1 Streptomyces lilacinus | reverse complement strand
CCATGGACCCGCAGCAGCGGCTCCTGCTCGAAACGAGCTGGGAGGCGTTCGAAGGCGCCGGGATCGATCCGACGTCGCTGCGCGGCAGCCGTACCGGAGTCTTCGCCGGTACGAACGGCCAGGACTACATCTCGCTGCTCGCGAAGGCCACCGACGACGGACTCGAAGGTCACCTGGCCACAGGGAACTCGGCGGCCGTCATGTCCGGCCGGCTCTCCTACGCGTTCGGCCTGGAAGGCCCGGCGATGACCGTGGACACGGCGTGCTCCGCGTCCCTGGTCGCCATGCACCTGGCCGCCCAGGCGCTGCGCCAGGGCGAGTGCACGCTGGCGCTGGCGGGCGGTGTGACGGTGATGTCCACGCTGGACGCGTTCACCGAGTTCAGCCACCAGCGCGGCCTCGCGGCCGACGGGCGGTGCAAGCCGTTCGCGGCGGG
>KL569632.1:0-160 GCA_000715685.1 Streptomyces lilacinus | reverse complement strand
TGCGCGGCTCCGCCGTCAACCAGGACGGCGCGTCGAACGGTCTGACCGCGCCCAACGGTCCCTCGCAGCAGCGGGTGATCCGGCAGGCCCTGGCCAACGCGCGTCTGTCGGCCGCCGAGGTGGACGTGGTCGAGGCACACGGCACCGGCACGGCACTGGG
>JNXU01002913.1 GCA_000715685.1 Streptomyces lilacinus | reverse complement strand
CGCGGGGAGGTGGGGAATGTGGGGGTGCCCCGCGTCAGTCGAGGTGAAGAGTGCCACCACAGTCCGCCGGGTGTCAGGAGCGCGTCAAGAACTTGGCCGGAAACCGTCCGTTGTCCAAAGATCGGTGTCCGTATACCGGGCGTTCAGACGAGGCTGTCCCGCCAGGCACGGTGCAGTCCGGCGAAGTGCCCGTGGCCCGCGGCGAGTTCGGCCGGATTACCGTCCTCCACCACCCGGCCGTCGGCCATCACCAGCACCCGGTCCGCGATCTCCACCGTGGACAGCCGGTGGGCGACGACCACCGCCGTGCGCCCGCGCAGGACCGTGCCCATGGCGCGCTGCACCGCCCGCTCGCCCGGGATGTCGAGCGAGGACGTCGCCTCGTCCAGGACGATCACCCCCGGATCGGCCAGCAGGGCGCGGGCGAAGGACACCAGCTGGCG
>KL569631.1:470-924 GCA_000715685.1 Streptomyces lilacinus | reverse complement strand
GGTGTACGCGATCCGGCCCGAGGCCACGCTCGACGCGGTGCCGGTGAGCAGGTGCCCTTCGACCTCGCCCCGGGCGTCGGCGGAGGCCGAGCCCACGCCGTAGTTCGAGGCAGCAGCACCGATGAAGACACCCACCTGTTCGCCGCGCAGCGACAACGGGGCGATACCCGCCTGCTCGAACGCCTCCCAGGCGCTCTCCATGAGCAGGCGCTGCTGCGGGTCCATGGCCAGGGCCTCGCGCGGCGAGATCCCGAACAGGCCCGCGTCGAACTCGTCCACGTCGTGGACGAAGCCGCCCTGCCGCGTGGCTGAGGTACCGGCCTGGCCGGTCTCCGTGTCGAAGAGCGCGGTGAGGTCCCAGCCACGGTCGGTGGGGAAGTCCCCTACGGCGTCCGTGCCGGACTCCACGAGGCGCCACAGGTCGTCCGGTGAAGCGACGCCGCCCGGGAAGCGG
>KL569631.1:0-163 GCA_000715685.1 Streptomyces lilacinus | reverse complement strand
CCGCCCGGGAAGCGGCAGCTCATGCCGACTATGACAATCGGGTCGTCCTCGACCGGCTTCTGCGTGCGCACGACCGTCGGAACCGACGCCGGTTCGGTGGCCACGAGGTCGTCGCGCAGCCGCTCGGCCAGTGCGGCGGGGGTGGGGTGGTCGAAGACGAGGG
>JNXU01002910.1 GCA_000715685.1 Streptomyces lilacinus | reverse complement strand
CCTTCCACCCAGCCTGACGGCCATTCCGCCCGGCTGCCCCTTCAACCCGCGCTGTCCCAAGGCGCAGGACATCTGCCGCACGGACCGGCCCCCGCTCTTCACCGTCGGCCCGGGGCGCGCCAGCGCCTGCCACTTCTGGAAGGAGACCCTCGATGAGAGCTGACGGCGAGGCGATCCTCGAGGTGCGGGACCTGGTCAAGCACTACCCGCTCACCCAGGGCATCCTCTTCAGGAAGCAGATCGGCGCGGTCCGCGCGGTCGACGGCGTCTCCTTCGACCTGCGGCGCGGCGAGACGCTCGGCATCGTCGGCGAGTCCGGCTGCGGCAAGTCCACGGTCGCCAAGCTGCTGGTCCACCTCGAGCGGCCGACGAAGGGGCGGATCCGCTTCAAGGGCGAGGACATCACCAAGCTGTCGGGGCGGGCCCTGAAGGCCGTGCGTCGCAACATCCAGATGGTCTTC
>KL569630.1:1555-2042 GCA_000715685.1 Streptomyces lilacinus | reverse complement strand
GAGATCGACTGGTCGGCTGGTGCGGTTGAGCTGCTGCGGGAGTCGGTGGAATGGCCGGAGAGCGGCCGCCCGCGTCGGGCGGCGGTGTCCTCGTTCGGACTGAGCGGTACGAACGCGCACGTGGTGCTGGAGCAGGCACCGGCCGAGGCCGAGCCGGCGGGACCCGATGGCGATGTGGAGCTGCCGGTGGTGCCGGTGGTGCTCTCGGGGCGTACGGCGGGGGCGGTGCGGGCCCAGGCCGAGGGGCTGCTGGGGCGCGCTGCCGACCAGGAGCTGCTGGACGTCGCGTTCTCGCTGAGTGGCGGTCGCTCGGTGTTCGAGCACCGGGCGGTCGTGCTGGCGGCGGACGAGACCGAGCTGGTGGCCGGGCTCGGGGCTGTGGCTGTCGATGAGCCCGTTGCCGGAGTGGTCTCCGGTGCCGCGGGTCTTGCCGGCGGCCGGTCGGTGCTGGTGTTCCCGGGGCAGGGTTCGCAGTGGGTCGGGATGG
>KL569630.1:1124-1228 GCA_000715685.1 Streptomyces lilacinus | reverse complement strand
CGAGGCAGCGCTGTCCCCCTTCGTGGACTGGAAGTTGACTGAGGTGCTGTCCGACGAGGCAGCGCTGGCCCGGGTGGATGTCGTGCAGCCGGCGTGTTTTGCGG
>KL569630.1:634-824 GCA_000715685.1 Streptomyces lilacinus | reverse complement strand
GCGGTGATGGTGTCGCTGGCGGAGCTGTGGCGCTCGCTCGGCGTGGAGCCCGACGCGGTCGTGGGCCATTCCCAGGGTGAGATTGCGGCTGCTGTCGTCTCGGGTGCGCTGTCCTGGAGGATGGCGCGAAGGTCGTGGCGCTGCGTTCGCAGGTCATCGGGCGGGAGCTCGCCGGTCGGGGTGGCATGGC
>KL569630.1:0-375 GCA_000715685.1 Streptomyces lilacinus | reverse complement strand
CGCTGGGCCGGTCGCCTGAGCGTGGCCGCCGTGAACGGGCCGGCCGCGACCGTCGTGGCCGGTGACGCCGACGCGATCGGTGAGCTGCTGGAGGCCTGCGAGGCCGACGAGGTCCGTGTCCGCCGGATCCCGGTGGACTACGCCTCTCACTCAGCGCATGTCGAGTCGATCCGTGCCGAGTTGCTGAAGGTTCTGGACGGCATCGCTCCCCGCCCCGCCTCGGTGCCGTTCTACTCCACCGTCGAGGTCGGCCCGATCGACACTGCCGCCCTCGACGCCGGCTACTGGTACCGCAATCTGCGCCAGCAGGTCCGTTTCCAGGACACGGTGGAGAAGCTCCTCGCCGACGGTTTCACCGCCTTCGTCGAGTCCAGC
>JNXU01002905.1 GCA_000715685.1 Streptomyces lilacinus | reverse complement strand
CCTGCTCGCCCGCCAGGTCGGCGTGCCCTACATCGTCGTCGCGCTCAACAAGGCCGACATGGTGGACGACGAGGAGATCCTGGAGCTCGTCGAGCTCGAGGTGCGCGAGCTCCTCAACGAGTACGAGTTCGACGGCGACAACGCTCCGGTCGTCCATGTCTCGGCGCTGAAGGCGCTGGAGGGCGACAAGAAGTGGGGCGAGTCGGTCCTCAAGCTGATGAAGGCGGTGGACGAGGCCATCCCCGAGCCGGAACGGGACACCGACAAGCCGTTCCTGATGCCGATCGAGGACGTCTTCACCATCACCGGTCGCGGCACGGTCGTCACCGGCCGCATCGAGCGCGGCGTCCTCCGCGTCAACGAGACCGTCGACATCATCGGCATCCACCCGGAGAAGGTCACCACGACCGTCACCGGCATCGAGATGTTCCGCAAGCTCCTCGACGAGGGCCAGGCGGGCGAGAACGTCGGTCTGCTCCTGCGCGGCATCAAGCG
>KL569629.1:2265-2644 GCA_000715685.1 Streptomyces lilacinus | reverse complement strand
GACGCCACACTCGTCAGCGCGCCGGTGAGCAAGTGGCCCTCGGCCTCGTTCACCAAATCCGTGGCGCCGTAGCTCACACCGTAGTTGGACGAGGCAGCGCCGATGAACACGCCGGCCTGCTCGCCACGCATCGACAGCGGGGCGATGCCCGCCTGCTCCAGCGCCTCCCACGAGGCCTCCAGCAGCAACCGCTGCTGCGGGTCCATGGCGAGCGCCTCGCGCGGCGAGATCCCGAACAGCTCCGCGTCGAACTCGCCCACGTCGTAGAGGAATCCGCCCTGCCGGGTGGACGACGTGCCGGCCCGGCCGCTCTCCGTGTCGAAGAGAGCGGCGAGGTCCCAGCCGCGGTCGGTGGGGAAGTCCCCGACCGCGTCCACGC
>KL569629.1:1797-1952 GCA_000715685.1 Streptomyces lilacinus | reverse complement strand
GACGATCACCACCGGATCGTCGTCCAGCGGCACGGCAGCCACCGGATGCACCGGTGCCGCTGCGTCTGCCGTCCCCACCAACTCGCCCTTCAAGTAACCGACGACCGCGGCCGGGGACGGCTGGTCGAAGACGAGGGTGGCGGGCAGTCGCAGGC
>KL569629.1:995-1494 GCA_000715685.1 Streptomyces lilacinus | reverse complement strand
GCTCCTTGAACGCACGGCCCGCCTCGATGGCCTCCCCCGACGCATGGCCGAGTACGCCCGCGACCTCGCCCAGCACCAGAGCGGTCAGCTGACGCTCCTGCTCTGCGGCCGACAGCCCCGCGAGCCGCCCGGCGAGCGACGAACCGTCGCCCTGGCCGGCGGCAGCGACCGTACGGCGCCTGGGCGCCCGCACCAGCCCGCGCAACAACGCCGGGACGGCATCGGTGTGGGCGGCGAGGGCGCTGATGTCGAGGTCGACGGCGGCCAAGGCCGGTGCCGAGGTCCGGCACGCCTGGTCGAACAGGGCGAGCCCGCGCTCGGGCGTGAGCGGCCGCAATCCGGAACGGCTCATCCGCTCCCGGTCCGCCTGCCCCAGCCCGCCCAGCATGCCGCCCGCGGTGTCCTGGTCCCACGGCCCCCATGCCAGAGCCTGACCTGCAAGTCCCTGGACGTGCCGCTGTGCGGCGAGGGCGTCGAGGACGGAGTTGGCGGCGGCGTA
>KL569629.1:501-662 GCA_000715685.1 Streptomyces lilacinus | reverse complement strand
GCGTAGTTGGCCTGACCGGCGGTGCCGAAGGACGCGGAGACGGAGGAGTAGAGGGTGAACAGGGACAGGTCGAGGTGAGTGGTCAGCTCGTGCAGGTGCAGTGCCGCGTCGGCCTTCGGCGCGAAGACGGCAGCCAGCCGGTCGGGCGTCATCGACGCGAA
>KL569629.1:0-176 GCA_000715685.1 Streptomyces lilacinus | reverse complement strand
GTCATCGACGCGAACACACCGTCGTCCACCACACCGGCGGTGTGCACGACACCAGTCAGCGGGTGCTCGGCCGGAATGCCGTCGAGCACAGCCACGAGCGCGTCGCGGTCGGAGGCGTCACACGCCACCGCGACCGCCTCGGCACCCAGGCCCCGCAGTTCAGCGAGGAGGTCAGA
>JNXU01002899.1 GCA_000715685.1 Streptomyces lilacinus | reverse complement strand
GGCCGGTGCGTGGCCGACCGCCGCCGCCCCCGGCGCCGGAGCCCACGCCGCGCCGAAGGCGGGTGCCTGGCCCACGGCCGCCGCGCCCCCGCAGGCCCCCGCCGCCCAGGCCCAGCCCCAGGCGCCGGCCCAGGCCGCTCCCGCCGCGCCCGGTGGCGCGTACGGCGCCCCGCAGCCGCAGGGCGACGCCACGCAGGCCCGCCAGCTGTGGCCGAACATCCTGGAGGCGGTCAAGAACCGCCGCCGTTTCACGTGGATCCTCCTCAGCCAGAACGCCCAGGTCTCCGGCTTCGACGGCACCACGCTGCAGGTCGGCTTCGCCACCGTCGGCGCCCGCGACAGCTTCGCCAACAGCGGCAGCGAGGACGTCCTGCGGCAGGCGCTCGGCGACATGGGCCTGCAGTGGAAGACCGAGCTGCTCGTCGACCCCTCCGGCGGCGCCACCGCGCCGGGCCAGGCCGGACCCTCCGGCGGCTACGGCGGCGGCACCGGGGGAGGCTTCGGC
>KL569628.1:829-1208 GCA_000715685.1 Streptomyces lilacinus | reverse complement strand
TGGCACTCGCGGGCGGTGCCAACGTGATGGCGAAGCCGGGCATCTTCACCGAGTTCAGCAGGCAAGGCGGTGTGGCGGCCGACGGGCGCTGCAAGTCCTTCTCCGCCGAGGCAGACGGCACCGGCTGGGCCGAGGGCGCGGGCGTCCTCGTGGTCGAGCGGTTGTCGGACGCGCGCCGCAAGGGCCACCAGGTCCTCGCGGTCGTCCGTGGCACCGCGGTCAACCAGGACGGCGCGTCCAACGGTCTGACGGCGCCGAACGGCCCCTCCCAGCAACGCGTGATCCGCCAGGCCCTCGCCAATGCCCGACTGTCGGCCGTCGACGTGGACGCGGTCGAGGCGCACGGTACGGGTACGAAGCTGGGCGACCCGATCGAGGC
>KL569628.1:0-515 GCA_000715685.1 Streptomyces lilacinus | reverse complement strand
CCGCAGCCGGTATCGGTGGCGTGATCAAGATGGTCATGGCGATGCGGCACGGGATTCTGCCGCGGACGCTGCACGTGGACGAGCCCTCGCCGCACATCGACTGGGCGTCGGGCGCTGTGGAACTGCTGACGGAGAACCGTCCGTGGGAGGCACAGGGCCGGCCGCGCCGCGCAGGCGTGTCGTCGTTCGGCGTGAGCGGCACCAACGCCCACGTCATCCTCGAGGGCGCCGACCCGGTGCAGGAGGAGAAGAGCGGAGGGACGGCGCAGACGGCTCCCGGGCTGCTGCCGTGGCTGCTCTCGGCCAAGTCCGAGGAGGCGCTGCGCGCCCAGGCCGACCGCCTGGGTACGTTCGTGGCGAGCCGTGACGGCCTCGGCCTGGCCGACGTCGCCGGGTCGCTGGTCACTACGCGGACCGCGCTGTCGCACCGCGCGGTGGTGCTGGCTTCGGACGCGGACGGCTTCGCCCAGGCGCTGTCCGAGCTGGCCCAGGGCCGACGGACGAGCAATGTGGTG
>KL569627.1:401-918 GCA_000715685.1 Streptomyces lilacinus | reverse complement strand
CAGCCGCGACGGGCGCAGCGCCGCCGTCGGGATCCGCCTGCGGGGCGACGAGCGGACCGTGCTGGCCGCCGCCAAGGCGATCGCCGCCCGGGAGACCGCGCGGCCGGGGCCGCTGCGGGTCTCGGTCGCCGGCGAGGCGGCGCTGTTCGCCGAGATGGAGCGGCTGAGCACCCGGGGCGCCATGATCGCCGAGATCGTCATCGCCCCGCTGGTCCTGCTGATCATGCTGTGGATCTTCGGCAGTCTGGTGGCCGCCCTGCTGCCCGTCGTGGTCGGCGCCTTCTCCGTCGTCACCACCACCGCCCTGCTCCGGCTGCTGAGCGAGGTGACGACCGTCTCGGTGTTCGTCCTGAACATCGCCACCGCCCTCGGCTTCGGGCTCGCCGTCGACTACTGCCTGCTGATGGTCAGCCGCTTCCGCGAGGAGCTCGCCGACGGTGCCTCGCCCCTGCGGGCCGCCGAGCGCGTGGTGCGCACCGCCGGCCGGGCCGTCGCCCTGTCTCTTATACACATCTCT
>KL569627.1:0-146 GCA_000715685.1 Streptomyces lilacinus | reverse complement strand
TCCCGCTGCCGCTGACGCGGTCGCTGGCGCTCGGCGGCGCGGCCGTCGCGCTGTGCTCGGCGGCCGGGGCGCTCCTGCTGCTGCCCGCCCTGCTGGTGCTGCTCGGCCCGCGGGTGAACCGCTGGGACCCTGTCTCTTATACACAT
>JNXU01002894.1 GCA_000715685.1 Streptomyces lilacinus | reverse complement strand
CACGGCGAGCTGCCGCAGACCCTGCACGTCGACGCGCCGTCGCCGCACGTGGACTGGTCGGCCGGCGCCGTGGAGCTGCTGACCGAGCCCCGGCCGTGGCCCGAGACCGGCGGACCGCGCCGCGCGGGCATCTCTTCCTTCGGCATCAGCGGCACCAACGCGCACACCATCATCGAGCAGTACGCCGACGACGAGCCGACGTCGCAGCCCGAGCCGATCGCCGCTCCCGAGGGCACCCCGCTGCCCTGGCTCCTCTCGGCCGGCTCGCCCGAGGGCCTGGCCGAGCAGGGCGCCCGGCTGGCCGCCCTGGTCCTCGCGAAGGCGGACCTCCGCCTCAACGACATCGCGTTCTCCCTGGCCACCACCCGCGCCGACCTCGACCACCGCGCGGTCCTGCTCTCCTCGGACCGGGACGGCTTCCTGGCCGGACTGGACGCCCTGAACGCGGGCCGCTCGGCGACCGGACTGGTCACGGGCACGGCAGGATCCGGCCTGACGGCGTTCCTGTTCACGGGGCAGGG
>JNXU01002893.1 GCA_000715685.1 Streptomyces lilacinus | reverse complement strand
TCATCAAGATGGTCATGGCCATGCGCCACGGTGTCCTGCCGCGGACCCTGCACGTGGACGAGCCGTCGCCGCACATCGACTGGGCGTCGGGCGCCGTGGAGCTGCTGACGGAGAACCGGGCGTGGGAGACCGGGAACAGGCCGCGTCGGGCGGGCGTCTCGTCGTTCGGCATCAGCGGTACCAACGCACACGTGATCATCGAGCAGCCGGAGCGGGAGCCGGAGCCGGAGCCCGTTGCGGACACGGACGCGCCGGCCCCGCAGCACCTGCCCCTGCTCCTCTCCGCCGGTTCGCCGGAGGCCCTGTCGGCCCAGGCGCAGCGACTCCTCGCCTTCCTCGACGCGCAGCCGGAGCAGAATCCGGTACGTGTGGGACGGGCGCTGGCGACGGGCCGGGCGATGCTCGACCACCGGGCCGTCGTGCTCGGTTCGGACCCCGACGGCCTCCGGCGGGGGCTGGCGGATCTCGCCGAGGGCCGCACCGGGACGGGAGCGGTGAGTGGGCTCGCGAGCCCGGGGAAGACGGCGTTCCTGTTCACGG
>JNXU01002892.1 GCA_000715685.1 Streptomyces lilacinus | reverse complement strand
CCTCGGGGCCGGGGCTGCCGGTGGCGACGGCCACCAGGATCAGGGTGTCGCGGCCGCTGCCGAAGCGGGCGGTGAGCAGGGCGTCGCGCCGGGGCTCGCCCCGGTAGCGCGCCGAGTCGCCGCGCAGCGAGACCGCCCGCAGCGTCATCGCGCCGTAGCGGGCGCCGTCCAGCACGGTGTCGGGCACGAGGTCCTCGAGTGCGCCCGGCTCGGCGGGCGGCCAGGAGGTCGGCTCCGCCTCGTACGTGGGCGGCCTGCGGCCCACGAACTCGGCCGGGCGCAGCCGCGTGCCGTTGCGCCGCGGGGGCGCGGGGGCGGGCGCCGGGGCGGGGACGTCCGCCACCTCGGCGCTCTCCAGCGCGCCGGCGGTCACGGAGACGTCGGTGCCGGCGGAGACCTCGGCGGTGAACTCCCTGACGCCCGCGGGCGCCTCGGTGATCTCCACGGCCTCGGCGAGCTCCGCGACCTCGGGGGCCTCCGGCAGGTCGGCGGCCTCCCTGGGCACCGGCAGAGGTGGCGGCGGGGGCGAGACCCGGGTCCTGGGGTCG
>JNXU01002891.1 GCA_000715685.1 Streptomyces lilacinus | reverse complement strand
CCCACCATCGGCGGCCTCGCCAACCACCTGGCCACCCTGCGCACCACCGACGGCTACGAGCGCTTCCTGGCCCGCGGCAAGGACCTCCTCGAGCGCACGCCGGTCGTCGGCAAGCCGCTCTACGAGACGCTGCACGGCGCGAAGAAGGGCCTGAAGGACTTCATCGCCCCGCAGGGCATGTTCGAGGACCTGGGCCTGAAGTACGTCGGCCCGATCGACGGCCACGACATCGAGGCCCTGGAGTCCGCCCTGCAGCGCGCCAAGCGCTTCAACGGCCCCGTCCTCGTCCACTGCCTCACCCAGAAGGGCCGCGGCTACAAGCACGCCGAGCAGAACGAGGCCGACCGCTTCCACGGCATCGGCGCCATCCACCCCGACACCGGCCTCCCCGTCGCCTCCGGCGGCGCCAGCTGGACCTCCGTCTTCGCCGACGAGATGGTCGCGCTCGGCAAGGAGCGCGAGGACGTCGTGGCCATCACGGCGGCCATGATGCAGCCCGTGGGCCTCGGGAAGTTCGCCAAGGCCTTCCCCGAGCGCGTCTACGACGTGGGCATCGCCGAGCAGCACGCGGCCACCTCCGCGGCCGGCCTCGCCACCGGCGG
>JNXU01002890.1 GCA_000715685.1 Streptomyces lilacinus | reverse complement strand
GGGCTGGTCCGCGCTGCGGACGGGGCTGGCGTTCCTGCCGCTGACGGCCTCGATGATCGTCAGCTCGACGCAGATCGCCGCCCGGCTGGTGCCGTACGTGGCGCCGCGGCTGATCGTGGTGCCGGGGCTGCTGGTGGCCACGACCGGCATGCTGGTCCTGACGCAGGTGGGCGTGGACACGTCCTACGCCACGCGGGTGCTGCCGGGGATGGTGCTGACGGGCCTGGGCATGGGCGCCACGATGATGACGCTCATGGCCACCGCCACCGCGGGCGTCGCGCCGCGCGACGCCGGGGTGACCTCGGCCATGGTGAGCACGGCCCAGCAGGTGGGCGGGGCCATTGGGACGTCCGTCCTCAACACGGTCGCGGCGACCGCCACGGGCACGTACGCCGCTGCCGGCGCGACGCGCGCCGAGGCCACCGTGCACGGCTTCTCCGTCGCGCTGTGGTGCGTCGTGGGGGTGCTGGTGCTGGCCGCCCTGCTCGCGGCGGTGCTGCTGCGCGACGAGCGGCCGGGACGCCCGACGGCCTGACGGCTCCCGGGCCGGCTCCGGTGGCGGGCGCCCCGGGGCCGCCCGGCGTATGGCGGCTCCCGGCACCCGCCGCGTGAGGT
>KL569626.1:516-1713 GCA_000715685.1 Streptomyces lilacinus | reverse complement strand
GCAGGCGCTGGAGAGCGCGCGGCTGTCGCCCGCCGACGTGGACGCCGTGGAGGCGCACGGCACCGGTACCGCGCTGGGCGACCCGATCGAGGCGCAGGCGCTGCTCTCCACCTACGGGCAGGGGCGCGACGCGGACCGGCCGCTGTGGCTGGGCTNAGTCCAACATCGGCCACACGCAGGCCGCCGCCGGTGTCGGCGGCGTGATCAAGATGGTCATGGCGATGCGGCACGGGGTGCTGCCCCGCACCCTGCACGCCGACCGGCCGTCCCCGCACGTCGACTGGTCGGCGGGCGCGGTGGCACTGCTGACCGAGAGCCGCCCGTGGGAGGCGGAGGGGCGGCCGCGGCGGGCAGGTGTGTCGTCGTTCGGCATCAGCGGCACCAACGCCCACGTGATCATCGAACAGCCGGAAGCGGAACCCGTTCCGGAGAGGGCGCCGGAGTCCGGCTACCGGGGCGTGCTGCCTTGGGTCCTCTCGGCGGAATCCGACGAGGCGCTGCGCGGACAGGCACGACGACTGCGGTCGTACGCGGCCGGAACGGCGGCCGGATCCGCGGCCGAAGGAGACCAGGACGGCGAAGAGGCCCTCGGGCAAGGCCTCGCGCCCGTGGACATCGGCTGGTCGCTCGCCGCGTCGCGGGCCCGGCTGACCCACCGGGCCGTGGTGATCGCGGACGGGACCACCGGCTTCCTGGACGGGCTGACCGCCGTGGCGGACGACTCGCCCGCGCCCGCGGTGGTGCGCGGCTCGGCCCTGGCAGCAGGATCGCTGGCGTTCCTGTTCACGGGGCAGGGNCGTCCTGCCGTGGGTGATCTCCGCCGGTTCGCCGGAGGCGCTGGCCGCCCAGGCGAAGCGCCTGCTGTCCTTCCTGGGCGCGGACACGAACACGGACACTCCGGACACGGACGCGCGGCCTGAGCCGGGCGATCCGGTGGGCGTGGGACGGGCGCTGGCGACGAGCCGGACGATGCTGGCACACCGGGCGGTGATCCTCGGCACGGACATCGACGACTTCCGCCGGTCACTGACAGACCTTGCCGAGGGCAGGACCGTTTCCCGGGTGGTACAGGGGCTTTCGACTCATGGCAAGACGGGATTCCTGTTCACGGGGCAGGGGGCGCAGCGGGCCGGCATGGGCCGGGGGCTGTACGAGACGTTCCCCGTCTTCGCGGATGCGTTGGATGCGGTGGCGGTG
>KL569626.1:0-195 GCA_000715685.1 Streptomyces lilacinus | reverse complement strand
GGTGCGGCTGGACTCCCGGCTGGAGCGGCCGGTCCGGGAGGTCCTCTTCGGTGACGGGGAGCTGATCGACCAGACCGTCTACACGCAGGCGTCGCTGTTCGCGGTGGAGGTTGCTCTCTTCCGGTTGCTGGAGTCCTGGGGCGTCAAGCCGGACTTCCTTCTCGGGCACTCGATCGGTGAGCTGGCTGCCGCGCA
>KL569625.1:394-1050 GCA_000715685.1 Streptomyces lilacinus | reverse complement strand
CCAGCGCCACCATCACCGCCCACAACACCGGCTGGACGACATTCACCCGCTCGAAGAGAGCAGTGTCGGCGTCGGCCCGCAGGACGTCGGTCAGCGACCAGTCCACGAACCCCGAAAGAGCACGCTCGCACTCCTCGATCCACCGCGCGAACACCGACGAGGACTCCAGCAACCCGGCCGCCATGCCGATCCACTGCGACCCCTGCCCCGGGAAGACGAACACAGCACCCGAAACCGGCCGGGCCACTCCGCTCACGACACCCGGCGCCGGGTCGGCGCCCTGCGCCAGAGCCGTCAGCCCGGCCTTGAGCTCCGCCGCGTCCCCGCCCAGCACCACCGCACGGTGCTCCAGCGTCGCCCGCGAGTTCACCAGTGACCACGCCACATCGGCGGGCCGGACGTCCGTCTCCGCCATCTGGAGGAGCTGCTCGGCCTGCGCGCTCAGGGCCTCGGCCGAGGCGCCCGACCACGGGGCCGGAATCCTGAGCGGCTGCCGGCTCCGCCGGCTCCTCGGAGCGTTCGATGCCTTCGAGGATGATGTGGGCGTTGGTTCCGCTGACGCCGAAGGACGAGACACCGGCGCGGCGCGGGCGGTCGGCTCCGGGCCAGTCACGGGCCTCGGTCAGCAGCTCGACCGCGCCCGCGGACCAGTCCAC
>KL569625.1:0-101 GCA_000715685.1 Streptomyces lilacinus | reverse complement strand
TCAGAGATGTGTATAAGAGACAGACCTCGGTCAGCAGCTCGACCGCGCCCGCGGACCAGTCCACGTGCGGGGTCGGGGCGTCCACGTGCAGCGTCTTGGGC
>KL569624.1:680-1382 GCA_000715685.1 Streptomyces lilacinus | reverse complement strand
GCCCACCCCCGCCGCGCTGGTACGCCACCTGCTGGCCGGGCTCCTCCCGGAGGCCCCCGGCGAGCAGCTGCCCACCGCGGCCGAACTGGACCGGCTGGAAGCGGCGCTCACCGCGCTGCCGGCCGACGACATCGCCAAGATGCGCATCGTCATGCGGCTGGAAACGCTGCTGGCCAATCAGCGCAAGGAAGCCGCCGGTGACGGGCCGGGGGCCCAGGAGGAACTCCTGGCCCGGCTCGGTACCGCCACCAACGACGAACTGTTCGCATTCGTGGACCGAGACCTGGGAGTCCAGTGATGGCAGACGAGACGAAACTCAGGGACTACCTCGGCCGCGTGGTCGCCGAACTCCACAGGACCCGGCAGCAGCTGCACGCCGCCGAGTCGGCCGAGTCCGAACCCCTCGCCATCGTGTCGATGAGCTGCCACCTCCCCGGCGGCGTGCTCAGCCCCGACGACCTGTGGCAGCTGCTGACCGACGGCGGCGACGCCATCACCTCCTTCCCCACCGACCGGGGCTGGGGCTCCGCCCTGTCCGGCGACGAGGACGGCCGCGACGGGGACGGCCGCGACCGTACGCGGACGGAGAGCGGCGAGACGTCGGCGCGCGGCGGATTCGTGCACGACGCCGCCGAGTTCGATCCCGGCTTCTTCGGGATCAACCCGCGCGAGGCGCTCGCCATGGACCCGCAGCAGCGGCTC
>KL569624.1:0-417 GCA_000715685.1 Streptomyces lilacinus | reverse complement strand
CGCTCGCCATGGACCCGCAGCAGCGGCTCGCCCTGGAGATCGCCTGGGAGGCCGTCGAGCGGGCCGGAATCCACCCGGCGGCGCTGCGGGGAAGCCGTACCGGCACCTTCATCGGCGCCAACGGCCAGGGCTACGACGCCGCCATGCAGGCCGGCGACAACCCCGGTACGGAGGGCTACCTCCTGACCGGCGGCGCCACCTCCGTCGTCTCGGGCCGCATCGCCTACACCCTCGGCCTCGAAGGCCCCGCCGTCACCGTCGACAGCGCCTGCTCGTCCTCGCTGACCGCCCTGCACATGGCCGGCCAGGCGCTGCGCAACGGCGACTGCACCATGGCGCTCGTCGGCGGCGTCACCGTGATGCCGCACCCCATCGGCTTCTACGAGTTCGACCGCCAGCGGGGCCTCGCCTCCGACG
>KL569623.1:471-1179 GCA_000715685.1 Streptomyces lilacinus | reverse complement strand
GATGTGTATAAGAGACAGCCGGCGGACCCAGCGCCGCGACGACCACGCTCGCGATGACCCCGGGGCGCGTGGGCAACGCCGGCCGGCAGCTGCCCGGCACGTTCGCGGCCGCCCCGGCCGTCGTCGGGGTCTCGCTGCTGCGCCCGTCCAACGCGCCCGTGCTGCCGCCCCTGGTCCGCACCTCGTCGGCCCTCACGGCAGCCCCCACGTCGCAGGCGCCCCAAGCCACCGGCGCGCCGACGCCGGCCCGCTGAGTTCGGGCCGACCTCCCCCTCCGCGCACACGCCAGGACCTGGTGTAATCGTCGGTGGGGCGCGCCTGCCGCCGGCATGCGCGCCCCCGTGACGAACGGTGGGGAGAAGGATGGACGA
Organism: Streptomyces lilacinus; assembly: GCA_000715685.1. Lineage (GTDB taxonomy): Bacteria > Actinomycetota > Actinomycetes > Streptomycetales > Streptomycetaceae > Streptomyces > Streptomyces lilacinus. The sequence goes on along the minus strand of KL569623.1, from coordinate 808 downwards.
CGGGAAGACGGGCGCGTCCGCGCCCAAGCCGCGGTGGTGGAAGCGCCGGGTCGCCCCGGAAACCCCCGGGAGCGTGCCCCCGCACGCCCCCGACCCCTACAGCACCCCGCCCTACGGCCACCCCGGCCCCTGGTCCCCCGCCCCACCGGTCCAACGCCCCACGCTGCCGGTTGCCTCCGGCTATGCGGCGACGGTGCCGAGCGGTTCCCCGGCGCCCGGGCACGAGCTGCCGGGCCCGGCCGGCCCGTTCCGGGACCCGGCGCCGGTGCCTGGCGCGGCGCAGGGCCTGGCCCCTGGGGAGCCCACGGCTGCCGCTGCCTCTTCGGAGGGTTCGGTG
>KL569623.1:0-173 GCA_000715685.1 Streptomyces lilacinus | reverse complement strand
GGCCAGGGCGTGGCCCCTGGGGAGCCCACGGCCGCCGCCGGCCACGTGGAGGGTTTCCCGCCGGCAACGGTGCCGAGCGGTTCCCTGGCGTCCGGGCACGAGCTGCCCGGCGCGGAGGGCTCGGCGCCGGTGCCGCACGTCGCGCAGGGCTTGCCCCCTGCGGAGCCCATGGC
>JNXU01002880.1 GCA_000715685.1 Streptomyces lilacinus | reverse complement strand
GTCATGGCCATGCGCAACGGTGTCCTCCCGCGGACCCTGCACGTGGACGAACCGTCGTCGCACGTGGACTGGACGGCGGGCGCGGTCGAGCTGCTCACCGAGGCCCGGCCGTGGGAGACCGGCGGGCGCCCGCGCCGGGCGGGCGTCTCGTCGTTCGGGGTGAGCGGCACCAACGCGCACGTCGTCCTCGAGCAGGCCCCCGAGGTACGGGCCGAGCCCGCGTTGCGGGCCGCGGCACGGCCGTCCGTGCTCCCGTGGCTGGTCTCCGCACGCTCGGCCGCCGGCCTGCGCGGCCAGGCGGAACGCATCGCCTCCTTCCTGGCGGACTCGCCCGACCTCGCCGACATCGACGTGGCCCACTCCCTCGCCACCAGTCGGGCGGCCCTCGACCACCGGGCGGTGGTCCTGGCCGCCGACCGCGCCGGATTCCTGGCCGGCCTGTCCGCGCTGGCCGGGGACGAGGAGGCCCCCCATGTGGTGCGGGGCTTCGCCTCGCCGGGAGACGTGGCGTTCCTGTTCTCCGGGCAGGGGGCGCAGCGAGCCGGGATGGGCCGGGGACTGTACGAGACGTTCCCGGTGTTCGCGGAGGCGCTGGACGCGGTGGCGCAGCGGCTGGACACGGAGCTGGATCGTCCGCTGCGTGGCGTCCTCTTCGACGGCGGGGAGGCGATCGATCAGACGGTCTACACGCAGGCGGGGCTTTTCGCGCTGG
>KL569622.1:946-1247 GCA_000715685.1 Streptomyces lilacinus | reverse complement strand
AGCTCGAGCCGCTGGCGGTCGCGGGCTTCGCGGTCTCGATCGCCGGGGCCCTCGTCCTGGCCCGGTTCGGCGACGCGGAGCAGTACGCCTCGGCGCGCTGAGGCGTACCGCTCCGCACCCGGCCGCTCAGAACGCGGAGTTGGCGCACCAGCGCGCCAGCAGGTCCTCGTCACCGAGCACCTCGAGCGCTTCCGAGCCGCGGTCGAGGCGGCCGTACAGGAACAGCAGCAGGTCCGCGGCGGCTCCGTGGACGGTGACGTCGGCGGCGGGTGTCTTCGCGTCCCCGTCGATCCGGTCGATG
>KL569622.1:0-715 GCA_000715685.1 Streptomyces lilacinus | reverse complement strand
CAGCGGAAGCGAAGGGTTTCGCCGTTGCCGCGCAGGTCGGCCACCTTGGGGGCGAAGAACGCGGCGAAGGGCAGGTTGGTCAGGAACTCGTCCACGCCGTCGGCCGCGAGGTCGCGGTCGATCGAGGGCCTGAGTCCGACGGCGACCTCCGCGTCGGCGCGGTGGACGAGCGTCTCGAAGACCATCCGCCGCACCCAGAACCTGGCGTGCTGGTCGGCGCCCCAGGCCCACATCGGCGCGTTCGGATCGACGTCCGCGAACGCGCTCTCGGCCTCGGCCGCGCTCGCCGCCAGCCAGTCGGCCCAGCCGTCGTCGCCCGCCGGCAGCCGCAGGTCCACGTCGCGGCTCCGCGGCGGTTGCTGGACGCGTTGCCGCAGCAGGACGGAGAACCAGCGCTGCACGCTGCCGGCGTGCCTGACGAGGTCGGCGAGCGTCCAGCCCGGACAGCCGGGCACCGGGGTGGTCGGGTCCGCGCCGCGGACCACGGCCACGAACCTGGCGGTCTCGGCCGCGACGGCCGCGCGGTGGGTGGCGGGGGCCGATGCCCAGCCCGTTGGGTCCGACGTGTTCATGGTGCCGTGCTCCCTGATCCTCGCGGATCCCTCCGGCCCGGCGACCGACCGGCCGGGCGTCTCCCCGCAGCCTGCCACACCGTGCGGCCGACGCAGCGGGTGGGCAGGGCGGCGGCCTCTTTCCCCAGTCCCGCCCCTTCCCG
>JNXU01002877.1 GCA_000715685.1 Streptomyces lilacinus | reverse complement strand
CTCCGCCTCAGCACGCAAGACCTCGGTCAGCGACCAGCCCACGAACTCCGAAAGAGCACGCTCGCACTCCTCGATCCACCGCGCGAACACCGGCGAGGACTCCAGCAGCCCCGTGGCCATGCCCACCCACTGCGACCCCTGCCCCGGGAAGACGAAGACCGCTCCGTCCTGGCCCAGTCCCGACGCACTGCGGCGCACCACTTCGGCCGCGTCCCGGCCCTCGGCCAGCTCCGTCAGCCCACGGACGAACTCCGCCGTATCCGCACCGAGCACCACGGCCCGGTGGTCGAGGGTGGTGCGAGTGGTGACGAGCGAGGTCGCGATGTCCGCCGGCTCGAAGCCGGCGATGCCTGTGGTGCCGATGAGGTGGGTGAGCAGGCGGGTCGCCTGGGCGGCCAGCGCTTCCTGCGTACGGCCGGACAGTACCCACGGGAGGACGTCCGGGCTCCGTACGGTCGTCGCCCCGGCGGACTCCGCGTTGTCCGCGCTGCCCGCGTTGTCTGCGTTGTCCGCAGACGGCACCCGCTCCGACGGAGCCTGTTCCACGATGATGTGCGCATTGGTGCCGCTCACTCCGAACGAGGACACCCCCGCCCGGCGGGGCCGTCCGGGCTCCGGCCAGTCGCGGGCCTCGGAGAGCAGCTCGACCGCGCCCCGGCTCCAGTCGACGTGCGGGGTCGGGGCGTCCACGTGCAGCGTCTTGGGCAGGACGCCGTGGCGCATNGCCCGGTGGTCGAGGGTGGCCCGGCCGAGGGCGAGGGAGCGGCCGATGTCGGCGGGGTGCGGTGCGGGGTCGGCGTCGATCAGGGCGAGCAGCGTCTCCGCCTGGGCGGTGAGCGCCTCGTCGGAGCGTCCGGACAGCAGCCACGGCACGACGGCCGGGGAGACGGGGGCGGGTTCCGCCTCGGCCGGAGCCGGGGCCGACGGCTCGTCGACGACCGACTCGATGATGGCGTGGACGTTGGTGCCGCTCACGCCGAACGAGGACACTCCGGCCCGGCGCGGGCCGTCCGTCCCGGGCCACGGCCGATCCTCGGTGAGAAGTTCGACCGCGCCCTCCGTCCAGTCGACGTGCGGGGTCGGCCGGTCGACGTGCAGCGTCTTGGGCAGGACGCCGTGGCGCATCGCCATGACCATCTTGATCACGCCCGCGACGCCCGAAGCGGCCTGGGTGTGGCCGATGTTGGACTTCAGCGAGCCCAGCCACAGCGGTCGGTCCGCGTCGCGG
>JNXU01002876.1 GCA_000715685.1 Streptomyces lilacinus | reverse complement strand
GGTCGGCGGGTGCGGTCGAGCTGCTGACCGAGGCCCGGGACTGGCCCGGGTCCGACCGCCCGCGCCGCGCGGGCGTGTCGTCCTTCGGCGTCAGCGGTACGAACGCCCACCTCATCATCGAGGCGCCGCCCGCCCACGACGCGGCGGAGACCGTCGTGCGCGAGGCCGCCCCGCCGGTGCTGCCCTGGCCGCTCTCGGCCCGCGGTGACGAAGCGCTGCGCGCCCAGGCGGCCCGGCTGCGGACCTTCGCGGAGGCCGACGGCGCCCCCGCCGCCCGCGACATCGGCTGGTCCCTCGCCACCACGCGCGCCGGCCTCGAACACCGGGCCGTGGTGCTCGGCCGCGACCGGACCGCACTGGCCGACGCGCTCGCCGCCGTGGCCGACGAGCACCCGGCACCCGGAGCGATCCGGGGGAGCGTACGGGACGGCAGGCTGGCGTTCCTGTTCTCCGGGCAGGGATCGCAGCGGGCCGGGGCCGGCCGGGAGCTGTACGAGACGTTTCCGGTGTTCGCGGATGCGCTGGACGAGGTGTGCGCGCGGATCGACGGCTCCCTGGACCGTCCGTTGCGGGATGTGCTCTTCGACGACGGCGAGTTGATCGATCAGACCGTGTACACACAGGCGGCGCTCTTCGCGCTGGAGGTCGCTCTCTTCCGGCTGCTGGAGTCCTGGGGTGTCACGCCCGACTTCCTGCTGGGGCACTCGATCGGTGAGTTGGCTGCCGCGCATGTGGCGGGTGTGCTGTCATTGGACGACGCGTGCG
>JNXU01002875.1 GCA_000715685.1 Streptomyces lilacinus | reverse complement strand
TCCTCGCGCGACGGGTAGCCCGACAGGCCCCCCTTGCCCCGCAGCTTGGAGAAGTCCTGGCGGCCGGTGAGCAGTTTGTGGACGTACGACTGGTGGCCGGTGTCCCAGAGGACGCGGTCCGCCGGCGAGTCGAAGGCGCGGTGCAGGGCGATGGTCAGCTCCACCACGCCGAGGTTCGGTCCGAGATGGCCGCCGGTCCTGGCCACGGCGTGGACCAGGAAGTGGCGGATCTCCGCGGCGAGGTCGGTCAGGTCCTCGCCGTCCAGTGCCTTCAGGTCGCGCGGACCGCGGATGTTCTCCAGCAACGACACGCCGGCCCCCTCCTCCTGTGGTCGGCCCGGCGCACCGGGCGCGTTGTCGGACTCCCGCCGCTCAGAGGACGGTGACGTCGGGCGTCCCGGTGCGGGCGCCGTCCGCCTCCATCTGTTCGGCGAGTTTCATGGCTTCGTCGATGAGGGTCTCCACGATCTTGGACTCGGGGACGGTCTTGATGACCTCGCCCTTGACGAAGATCTGGCCCTTGCCGTTGCCGGACGCCACACCGAGGTCGGCCTCGCGGGCCTCGCCCGGGCCGTTGACGACACAGCCCATGACCGCCACCCTCAGCGGCACCTCCATGCCCTCCAGGCCGGCCGTGACCTGGTCGGCGAGCTTGTAGACGTCGACCTGCGCACGGCCGCAGGACGGACACGACACGATCTCGAGGCGGCGCTGCCGCAGCCCCAGCGACTCCAGGATCTGCATGCCGACCTTGACCTCCTCCGCGGGCGGCGCGGAGA
>KL569621.1:1063-1310 GCA_000715685.1 Streptomyces lilacinus | reverse complement strand
ACGACGAGCACGCCGTGTCGACCGTCACCGCGGGACCCTCGAACCCGAAGGTGTACGCGATGCGGCCGGAGGCGACACTGCCCGTATTGCCCGTGAGGAGGTATCCCTCCAGGTCCTCGGTGGCCTGCTGCCAGCGGGGACCGTACTCCTGGGACATCGCGCCGACGAACACGCCGGTGCGGCTGCCGCGCGCCGACTGCGGCGCGATCCCGGCGCGTTCCAGCGCCTCCCAGGCGCTCTCCAGGAG
>KL569621.1:0-783 GCA_000715685.1 Streptomyces lilacinus | reverse complement strand
CTCGCGCGGCGAGATCCCGAACAGGGAGGCGTCGAAGTCGGCAGCGTCGTGCAGGAAGCCGCCCTGGCGCGGGAAGGCGCCCCCGCGGCCCCCCGAACCGCCCTGGCGGTACAGCTCCGCGAGGTCCCAGCCGCGATCGGAGGGGAAGTCTCCGAGCGCCTCGCGCCCGTCGGCCACGAGCCGCCACAGCTGCTCGGGCGAGGCCACGCCTCCCGGGAAGCGGCAGGACATCGCGACGATCGCGATCGGGTCGTCCGCCGGGCCGGCGTCAACGGCCGGAACCGTCGAGGAGGCACCGGAGGTGTCCGACTCCGCTTCTTCTCCGAAGAGCTGACCGCGCAGGTACGTGGCCGCCTCGTCCGGCGTCGGGCAGTCGAAGAGCAGGGTGGACGGCAGCCGGAGTCCGGTGGCGGAGGCGAGCCGGTTGCGCAGCTCGACCGCGGTGAGCGACTCGAAGCCGAGTTCCTTGAAGGTGCGGCTCGTGTCCAGGTCACCCGGCGAGGCGAACTCTCCGACGGCCGCGGCGTGCGCGCGCACCAGATCGAGCAGGATCCGGTGCCCCTCGGCCCCGGAGGTGCCCGACACGCGGGCGCGCAGCTTCCGCAGCTGCTCGGGCGCCTGGTCGTCAGGGACCTCGTCCGGCAGTTCCTCGATCTGCCCGGCGGTCACCATATTCTGTGCCGCGGCTGGTTCGCGCCAGTAGCGCCGGCGCTGGAAGGCGTAGGTGGGCAGGTCGACCTGCTGCGGGTCGGCGTCGCCGAGCAATGCCGGAACGTCCAGCGG
>KL569620.1:1175-1296 GCA_000715685.1 Streptomyces lilacinus | reverse complement strand
CAGCCCGCTCAGAGATGTGTATAAGAGACAGGCGCGAGGTGTACATCGACGCCAAGGCCGGCTACCCGGTCCTCCAGTACAGCGGCATCAAGACATTCGGTGCCCCGGCAGCGACCACCCC
>KL569620.1:0-841 GCA_000715685.1 Streptomyces lilacinus | reverse complement strand
AGCCAAGGCAGCCGCCGACGCCCCCGGCGTCAAGGGCTCCGGCGTCACCTACGACGGCACCACCGTCGAGCTGCAGCTCGCCCAGGACGAGGCGACCAAGGAGTACGTCATGCGGGACGGCTCCCGCATGCGCGACAGCACCAAGAACGTGCTCTCCACCTGGGACGCGCGCGGCAAGGACGTCAGCGAGACGTCCGGCCAGTGGCCCGCGGGGATCAAGGAGTTCGCCTCGCCGACGCCCTCCTTCGGGAAGGACTACACCGAGGCCGGCGCGATCGACGCGCACTGGGCGGCCGGCAAGGTCTACGACTACTACAAGCAGGTGCACGGCCGCGACAGCCTCGACGGGCGCGGCATGACGATCAACTCCCTCGTGGGCGTGACCTGGTACGGGATGCCGTACGTCAACGCCTTCTGGGACGGCACCAAGATGGTGTACGGCTCGGGCGACGCCGAGTACCGGACCCTCTCGGCCGGCCTGGACGTCGTGGGCCACGAGATGACGCACGGGGTCGTCGAGAACAGCGCCAACCTCGTCTACGCCGGCCAGTCCGGCGCCCTCAACGAGGCCCTCGCCGACTACTTCGGCAACGCGATCAAGACGGACGCGTACGGGATCGCCATGGACAGCCCGGACTCCGGCCTCCTGGGCGAGCGGCTGTGCCGCACCAAGACCCCGCGCCAGTGCGCCATCCGGGACCTCAACGACGGCCGGACGACCTCCAAGTCCTTCCTCGGCGTGAGCTTCGCGACCGACAGCGGCGGGGTGCACCTCAACTCGACCATCTTCTCCGGCGCGCTGTGGGACATCCGCAAGGACCTCGACCGCACCCTCGCCGAC
>KL569619.1:1092-1619 GCA_000715685.1 Streptomyces lilacinus | reverse complement strand
GTCTGCCTTGCCAGCCCGCTCAGAGATGTGTATAAGAGACAGGTCGAGGGCCTGGAGGGATTCGGGAAGGTCCACCAACCCGCCCCAGCTGCCCCGCAGTTCGAGCGCGGCCACCCGGCCGATCCCCCACACGGCGGCCTGCACGGGGCGGGGCGCCGGGTCGGAACGGCCGACGGAGACGGCGCCGCGGGTGGCGCACCACAGCGGGGCCTCCACGCCGAGGTCACCGAGCGCCTGCAGCAGGGCGAGGGTCGATGCCGCGCCCGTCGGGACGTCCGGCGCCAGCTCGGTTTCGTCGGTGGCCAGCAAGGACAGCACGCCACCGAGCTCGTCGCCGGCCGGCTCCGTCGCCGTACGGAGGAGTTCGGCCAGGGACGCCCGGTCCAGGCCGGTGGCGGCGGGCCGTACCTCCACGACATCGGCGCCGTGCCGGCGCAGCGCGGCAGCCAGGTGCGCGGGGGCGGAGCCGTCCGGGGGCAGTACGAGGAGCCAGCGGCCCGAGAGGCGGGCGGAGCCCTGGCCGGTGA
>KL569619.1:0-862 GCA_000715685.1 Streptomyces lilacinus | reverse complement strand
TATAAGAGACAGACCCTGGCCGGTGACGGGGCGCCAGTTCACCCGGTAGCGCCAGGAGTCCATGACGGACTGCTCGCGGCGGCCCCGCCGCCACGCGGACAGTGCGGGCAGCAGGGTGCCGAGCCCGCCGTCCGTACTTCCGTCGGCTCCGGTGCCGGTGCCCAGGCCGAGGGTGGCCGCCACCGCCTCCACGTCCTCCGATTCGACGGCGGCCCAGAACTGCGCCTCGGCCGGGTCGACGGGCGCTGCGGCCCGGGGCGTCGCCGGGACGCCCGCCTCGGGCCAGAAGCGCTGCCGCTGGAAGGCGTAGGTGGGCAGGCCGACGGTCCGGCCGCCGTACGGGGCGAGCACGGCGCGCCAGTCCACCCGTACCCCGTGGACGTGGGCCCGGGCGAGGGCGGTGAGCCACTGCCGGTGGTCGCCGTGGCCGCGGCGCAGGGTGGCCAGGACGGTGGTGGGGTGCCCGGTGTCGTCGAGGGTTTCCTCGAGACCCATGGTCAGGACGGGGTGGGCGCTGACCTCGATGAAGGTGGTCAGCCCCGCGTCGAGGAGGGCGCGAGCGGTGTCCTCGAAGCGGACGGTACGGCGCAGGTTCTCGTACCAGTAGCGGGCGTCGAGGATGCTGGTGTCGATCAGCTCGGCGGTGACCGCCGAGTAGTAGGGGGTGTCGGTGGGCCGGGGGGCGAGGGGGGCCAGTTCGGTCAGCAGTCGCTGTTCGATCTGCTCGACGTGGTGGGAGTGGGAGGCGTAGTCGACCGGAATGCGACGAGCCCGGATCCCGCCCTGCTCGCAGGAGGCGAGGAGGTCTTCCAGAGCCCCCGCGCTGCCGGAGACGACGGTCGCGGTGGGGCCGTTGACCGCC
>JNXU01002868.1 GCA_000715685.1 Streptomyces lilacinus | reverse complement strand
GGCACCCTCACGAGTGAATGCTGTTCTGATCTCACATGCGGCAGTGCGCGGCGGGCAGGTTAGTGCCACCGTCGGACACGCATAAGAGAGGGCCTAATTGATGCGCAACCGAATCGCTGTTGTGGCTGCGAGCTTTGGCGTGGCTGCTGTCCTGGCCATTTTCTCCAGCGGTACGGCAGCCATGGCGGCATCTGAACTGCCCCATGGGCACGCAGCGGCACAGGAGAAGGCTGGACCACTCAGTGATCGTCGCGTCTACGCCCCGCTGGAGTTCGACATCGGCGTACCCGATGCGAACTTGCAATTCGCTGGGGTAATCGACTCGGCGAACCGGACGGCTTCCTATGACGCCTACCTGAAACTTCCTTTTCTCCCCAGAGTGCAGCTTGGGCATGGCGAAGGGGCCCTGCAGGATGGAGTTCAGATCCGATTCGATAAGGGCGTAGCGGTGGGAACGACCAAGCTTTATCTCCAGGGCGACGTCGTGCGCATCGCCTACGACGTCACCGAGTTGGGCAAGAGGTACACCGGGGACGTGGCAGCCATGAGGATCTAGGTATGCGGGCGCCAGAGGGCTACGGTCTGTCCGGCTGGTCATGAGCGGAGCCAGAGGCGCAGGGCAGCGACGGCCGTTCTTGCCGCGCATCGTGCGCACCGAGATGCCGGTACCGAGCGGCTTGGTACCCGCCTCGTCCACCCAGTCCGCCAGCGGTACGTCACCGCTGACGGGGATGGCGGTCTCGGCGGTCAGGGACAGCGGGACCTTGCGGGCGAGCTGCATTACGGCCGAGGTCAACCGCTTGATCAAAAATGGGGCCGGTGATCTTCCGGGGCAGGAGCTGAGAGGGGACACCGCGGGTCTGAATGGGCGTGACGGTGGAGATGAGCGAACGTCCTTACAGGATCTAACA
>JNXU01002867.1 GCA_000715685.1 Streptomyces lilacinus | reverse complement strand
GCCTGTCCCATTCGCGTCAAGGACCCCACCATGCCCCGCGGCCGCTACTCCCTTCACGACCCGCACGACCACACCCCCCTCGGCAACGAGCACTTCCACTGCGCCACCGGCCCCTCCGGCTGGCGCTACGTCTCCCAGCTCACCGACGCGTCCGGCACCCCCACCGGCGCGGTCGACCTCGCCATCGACGACCTCGGCCGTCCCATCCGCCTCCAGCTCCAGAGCTCCGACTGGCAGGTCCGCGGCGCGGCCCTCGACGGCGTCACCTGGGTCCGCACCGACCCCACCGGCGAGCACGCCACCGAGGGCAACGTCCGCGCCCACACCTTCACCGGCACGTCCCCCGCCTTCTACGTCGCCATCTCCCGGCTCCTCCGGCTCTCCCCGGGCGACCCCGCCGCCCGCATCCGCCTGGTCAACTTCACGTCCCCCGTCCTCGCCCCCCTCACCGTCGACCAGTCGTGGGCCCTGGTCGCCAGGACAGCACACGCCACTGACAACGGCCCGCTCGAAGTGGACGAGTACCAGGTCAGCGCACTCGACACGGGCGAGCAGTACGCCGTCCACCTCGCCGGCGACGTGGTGCTGGCAGCCCCCGGCGTGGAGCTGGAGGACCTCGAGAGCCCCCCGTCGGCCTTCGCCTGATGGGCAGAACGACCCCGCGGACCTGGTACTGTTCTCTTCGCCCCACAAAAACCGTTGACACGGGTGGAGTGGGGAGGTAGATTCGAACGGTTGCGACGGACTGGACCAGCCCGGCCGTGACCGCTAGGATCTGACCAGCTTCGGTCGGTGAGACATCACAAACGAAGCGCTCGACTCCTTATCGAGAACGAAAAGCCGATGTAAATCGCGCCGGAAAGTCTCTGATAAAGTCGGGAAGCCCGCTCCAACAGGGCACTGGAAACGGAATACAGACCG
>KL569618.1:2301-3000 GCA_000715685.1 Streptomyces lilacinus | reverse complement strand
CCGGCACCCGCGCCACCAGACGCTGGTCAACCACCACCACCGGGCCGAAACCACCGTCAAAGAGACCGAAGACCCGATCCCCGACCGCCAACCCCTCAACACCGGGACCGACCTCGAGGACCACACCCGCACCCTCAGAACCCATCAACGCGTCGGCCTCCGGGTAGGAGCCGAGAGCGATCAGGACGTCACGGAAGTTCACCCCCGTCGCACGCACCCCGATCCGCACCTGACCGGGAGCGAGTTCACCCACCACCGGCAGGTCCAACGGAACCGGCGCGAGGTCTTCCAGCGCACCCCGCTCAGAGCCCTCCAACCGCCAGGGTTCACCCCCGGTCGGCAGGACCAGGCCACCGCCACCCTTCACCAGGCGCGCGGCGAGCACGCCGCCGTCCCGCACCGCGAGCTGGTTCTCACCTCCGGCGAGAACATCATCGGCACCGGCTCCACCGGCGAGGACTCCGGTCAGCGCGGCCCACGAGGCGGCGCCGCCGTCCACGTCCACGAGGACAAGACGCCCGGGGTGCTCAGACTGGGCCGAACGCACCAGACCCCACACGCCCGCAGCCGCCACATCCACAACCGCACCGCCGTCACCGGCATCCACCGCACCCCGTGTCACCACGGCCAGCGGCACGCCCTCCCAGCGTTCGTCGCCGAGCCAGCTCTGCAGGATCGGCAGCACGTCGAGAGTGGCCG
>KL569618.1:1796-1984 GCA_000715685.1 Streptomyces lilacinus | reverse complement strand
ACCGCCGCCTCCGGCAGTTCGTCTGCGAGATCGTCGGCCGAGGCCACGGAATGCACCACCGCCCCCGCGCCCCTCAGCCCCTCCGCGGCGCCCAGAGCGTCCGCGCCGAGCACGGCGAAGCGCGCCGCCGGGGCCTGGCGGTCGGCGGGATTCGGGGTACGGATCCAGTCCTGTCTCTTATACACATC
>KL569618.1:576-1528 GCA_000715685.1 Streptomyces lilacinus | reverse complement strand
AGCCACGGGCCGTCCCGCGAGCGCGTCGACGGACACGATCGGCGCCCCGTCGGCGCCCATGCCGTGGACCGAGAGCCCGCCGTCGGCGGACGGGGAGATACGGACCCGGAGCGCTGCGGCCCCGGAGGCCCACAGCGAGACACCGGACCACGAGAACGGCAGGCCGACACCGGTGCCGTCGCCCCCCTTCAGCGCGGCCACGGCGGCCGCCTGGAGAGCGGCGTCGAACAGCGCCGGGTGCAGCCCGAACCGGGCGGCCTGGCCCTCCTCGCGTTCGGGCAGCCGGACTTCGGCGAACACGTCCTCGCCGCGCAGCCACACCGCGCGCACTCCCTGGAACACCCGGCCGTAGCGCAGCCCGACCGCGTCCAGGTCGGCGTACATGCCCTCGATGTCAGCCGCGACGGCGCCGGCCGGCGGCCACTGGGCCGGGTCGCCCGTGTCGTAAGGAACCGGGGCCTGTGCCGCCTCGGCGGGCATGAGGGTTCCCCTGGCGTGGCAGGTCCACGGCTGGTCGGACCAGCCGGCGTAACCTGCGACGGCATCCTCACGCGCGTACACCGCGAACGACCGTCGTCCCTGGCTGTCGAGGTTGTCGAGCGTGACCTGGACCTGGACGGCACTGTCGGCGGGCAGCACGAGCGGAGCTTCGAGGACGAGTTCGTCCAGGTGCCCGCAGCCCAGCTGGTCGCCGGCACGGATGACGAGCTCCACGAAGGCGGTGCCGGGGACGACGACCTGCCCGTGGACGACGTGATCGGCCAGCCACGGGTGCGAGGCCTGCGAGAGCCGCCCGGTGAAGACGGACCCTTCGCCTCCGGCGAGTGCGACTCCGGCAGCCAGCAGGGAGTGCCCCATCACGCCGAGGCCGGCAGTGCTGACGTCGCCGGTCACGGGGGACTCGCGCGGCCAGTAGTGCCGGCGCTGGAAGGCGTACGTGGGCAGGGCGACC
>KL569618.1:0-246 GCA_000715685.1 Streptomyces lilacinus | reverse complement strand
AGCACACCGTCCGGGCCGAGCTCGATGAGCGTGGTCACGCCCTGCGCACTCAGGTGCCGGATGCCGTCGGCGAAACGTACCGCCTGGCGGACATGCCTCACCCAGTAACCCGGTGTACGGATCTCGCCCGCGTCGGCGCGCTCCCCGGTCACGTTGGAGACGATCGGAATGCGCGGGGCGTGGAAGACCAACCCTTCTGCCACAGCCGCGAATTCGTCGAGCATCGCGTCCATGTGCGGCGAGTGG
>KL569617.1:1805-1911 GCA_000715685.1 Streptomyces lilacinus | reverse complement strand
AGGCGATCGACCAGACCGTTTACACGCAGGCGGCGCTGTTCGCGCTGGAGGTTGCTCTCTTCCGACTGCTGGAGTCGTGGGGGCTTACGCCCGACTTCCTGCTGGG
>KL569617.1:1281-1488 GCA_000715685.1 Streptomyces lilacinus | reverse complement strand
TTGTCGCTGGATGATGCGTGCGCGTTGGTAGCGGCGCGGGGGCGTCTGATGCAGGCGCTGCCTGCCGGTGGCGCGATGCTCGCGGTGGAGGGTGTGGAGTCCGAGGTCGCGGAGGCCCTGGCCTCTTACGAGGGTCGTGTCAGTATTGCTGCGGTCAACGGGCCGACCTCGGTGGTGGTGTCTGGTGACGCGGATGCTGTCGCGGAG
>KL569617.1:0-983 GCA_000715685.1 Streptomyces lilacinus | reverse complement strand
TGACGGTCTCGCATGCTTTCCACTCGCCGCGTATGGATGCGATGCTCGACGAGTTCGCTGCCGTGGCAGCAGAGCTGACCTTCCAGGCGCCTCGGATTCCGGTCATTTCCAATGTGACGGGGCGGCCCGCCGATCCGGAGGAGATCCAGACCCCCGGCTACTGGGTCCGCCACGTCCGCGAAGCCGTCCGCTTCGCCGATGGTGTTCAGTGCCTGCGCGACCGGGGCGTTACGACGTTCCTGGAGCTGGGCCCTGACGGGGTGCTGACGGCAATGGCTCAGCAGTCCGCCGATCTCCTCGGTGTCCCCGTCCTGCGGGGCGACCGCGACGAGACCGAAGCGCTGTTCACGGCGCTGGCCACCGCTCACGCGCACGGAACCGCCCTCAACTGGGCCCATGTGTATGCCACGTGGGGCGCTCGTACGGTGGAACTGCCGACCTACAGCTTCCAGCGCGAGCGCTACTGGGCGAGCGGCCCGAGCGGACCGGCCGATGTCGAAGGGGCCGGACTCGCCGCCACCGGGCACCCGCTGCTGGGAGCAGAGGTGTCGCTCGCGTCGGGCGCCGGAGTGGTGTTGACGGGACGGCTCTCCGTCGCGGACCAGTCGTGGCTGGCCGATCACGCCGTGCACGGCCAGATCGTCTTCCCGGGCACCGCGTTCGTCGAGCTCGCCCTGCGCGCGGGCGAACAGGCCGGCTGCGGCCGGTTGGCCGAACTCACCCTGGAGGCACCCCTCGTACTTCCCGGATCCGGGCGCGGAGCCGTCCAGGTCCAGGTGAGCGTGTCCGGCGAGGCCGGCGCGGACGACCGTACGGTGGAGATCCACTCCCGACCCGACGGTGCCGCCGACGCCGGCTGGACCCGACACGCCGCCGGTGTGCTCACGCACGAGACCGCTTTGCCCGACGAGGCCGAGGCCCTGACGTGGCCGCCGGCGCAGGCCGAATCGGTCACCGTGGAGGGTTCTGTCTCTTATACACAT
>JNXU01002859.1 GCA_000715685.1 Streptomyces lilacinus | reverse complement strand
ATGTGTATAAGAGACAGAGCCAGGCGTGCCACACACCCGTCATGAAGATGATCGCGGATCCCGCGACCAGCACCGAGCCGAAGGTGTCGGTCGGGTAGTGGGCGCCGATGTACATCCGGGAGAAGGCCACCAGCAGGACCGCGAGGACGCCGCAGACCGCGACCGTGCGGCGGTGCCGCGAGTTGCGGAAGAGGAAGTACACGGCCACCGCCGCGGCCACCGTGAACGCGGTGTGGCTCTCGGGGTCCAGCGAGAACTGCCGCGGCGGCCGCTCCCGCGCCACGATCGCCTTGGCGATCTGGGTGCTGTTCCAGCCGACCCCGACCACCAGGAACGTGGAGATCGCGCGCAGCGGCCGACGCCGCGCGAAGAGCAGCCACCCGCACCAGACCGCGAGGATCAGCACGCCGGCCACCGGCGACGCACAGTAGCTGACCAGCTTCATCGTGGTGTTCAGCCAGTCGGTCCGGGCGTTGGTCTGGATCGTCCGGTCCAGGTCCAGGTCGTGGGGCTGGATCAGCGAGGTGTGCGCGGCGACCAGTCCGAGCACGATCGCGGCCGCGAACAGCAGGAGGGAATTGCGCAACCAGTGGCGCACGTAGGGCATGGGTAGGGGCGTCCTTCGTGTCGGTACGGCGGTACCGGGGCGGCAGCACGGTATGCGTACGTTCGGATGACGAGTACATGCCGTGCAGGTGTCGTCGGCACGGCTGTACAGCAAAAACTACACGCGTGGCGCAGGGTGCCTCGGCCGTCACAGGAGCCGCACAGCGGGGGCCGGCCCATCATGTGGCAGGGGTCACTCCGTTTCGTCGCGTTCGCCGCCCTCGCGACCGGCGCCGGCGCCTCCCGGCCACTCCACCACGAGCCGCCTCCCGCGGACGCCGACGGGGGTGCCGAAGGCGGCGCAGGCCCGGGAGAAGCGGTCGCGGGTCCACTCCCACTCCGCGCCGCGCGCCGGCCTGGTGCGGCAGTAGTCGAGGAACAGGGGTACGGCCTCGAGCCGCACCGCCCGACACG
>KL569616.1 GCA_000715685.1 Streptomyces lilacinus | reverse complement strand
CTCACCAAGCACACCGGACGACGACGGCAACCACACCGCCACATCCCCACCCGGCACACCCACCAACTCACCCAGCGCACACAACCCAACAGACCCAGCAACATCAGCACTCTCGGGCAGCACAACCCGAGCCCACTCCACCCCATACAGCCCGTCNCCCGTCGGCCTCCGCCTTCGCGGCCAGCTGCTGCGCCGACACCGACCGCAGCGTGAGCGAGTCCACCGAGACCACCAGGGCGCCCGAAGCGTCGTACCCCTGAAGCGAGACCGCCTCCGGTCCGACGGCGGCCAGCCGCACCCGAAGTTCGGTGGCTGTCTCTTATACACATCNTACAGCCCGTCCGCACCTGTGGAGGCGGCGCTCTGCCGTCCGGACACCATGCGCAGCACCAGCGACTCGACCGTGACGACCAGGGCGCCCGAGGCGTCGTAAGCGTGCAGGGAGACCGCGTCGGGGCCGGCCGGGGCCAACCTGACACGCAGTTCGGTGGCGGCTGCCGCGTGCAGCGTGACGCCGGTCCACGAGAACGGCAGGCGCACGGACTCGGTGTCATCCAGCAGTCCGCCGATGACGAGGGCGTGCAGGGCGGCGTCGAGCAGGGCCGGGTGCAGACCGTAGGAACCCGCCTGCGCCTGCTCGCCCTCCGGAAGGACGACCTCGGCCAGCACCGACTCACCGGACCGCCAGGCGGCACGCACACCCTGGAACACCGGGCCGTAGTCCAGCCCGGCCGCCGCCAGCTCCTCGTACATGCCCGCGACCACGAGCGCCTCGCCGTCAGCCGACGAAGGCCACATCGATTCCCCTTCTGCGAGGGGACTTTCAACGGTCAGCAGGCCAGTGGCGTGCCGTGCCCAGGTCGCGTCGCCGTGCTCGGCGCGGGAGTAGATCTCCACCGTACGGCCCTGGACCTCGTCCGAGCCCGATACGGACACCTGCACCTGCACCGCACCGTGCTCGGGCAGCATCAGCGGTGCTTCCAGCATCAGCTCCGCCAGCCGCCCGCAGCCCACCTGCTCCCCGGCCCGCAGCGCGAGCTCGACGAACGCGGTGCCCGGGAAGACCACCTGCCCGTGCACCCGGTGATCCGCGAGCCACGGCTGTACGGACACCGACAACCTTCCCGTCAGCACCACCCCGGCGCCCGAAGCCAGCGAGACTTCGGCCCCCAGCAGCGGGTGCCCGGCAGCGCCGAGGCCGGCACCGGCGACATCACCCACGCGCGACCGGCCGCCCGCCGGCCAGTAACGCTCCCGCTGGAAGGCATACGTGGGCAGCTCCACGACCCGCCCGCCCCGGGGGGCCACCACGGCGGCCCAGTCCACAGGCACGCCCTGGACACTGTCTCTTATACAC
>JNXU01002856.1 GCA_000715685.1 Streptomyces lilacinus | reverse complement strand
GTGCTGCCACAGCAGCGCCCCGCCGTTGGCCGCGTCGAAGACGTGCGCCCCGAACTTCCGGTCCGCCTCCAGCGCCAGCAGCGCCGCCGTCAGCACGGGGAAGGCGAGCAGGGCGAGGATGGAGGTGAAGAGGATGTTCCAGGTGAACACCGGCATCCGGAACATCGTCATGCCGGGGGCGCGCAGGGTCACGATGGTGGCGACGAAGTTGACCGAGCCGAGGGTGGTGCTCACCCCGGCCACCACCAGCCCCATCGCCCACAGGTCACCGCCCGCCCCCGGCGACCGCACCGCGCTGTTCAACGGCGCGTAGGCGAACCAGCCGAAGGGGGCCGCGCCCTCGGGGGTGAGGAAACCGGAGACCACGATCAGGCCGCCGAAGAGGAACAGCCAGAACGACAGGGCGTTCAGGCGCGGGAAGGCGACGTCGGGCGCGCCGATCTGCAGCGGCATGACGGCGTTGGCGAAGCCCGCGAACATGGGCGTGGCGAACAGCAGCATCATGATCGTGCCGTGGATCGTGAACAGCTGGTTGTACTGGTCGTGGCTGACGATCTGCAGCCCCGGCCGCGCCAGCTCGGCCCGCATCACCATCGCCAGCAGACCGCCCAGCAGGAAGAAGCCGAAGGCGGTCACCAGGTACATGTTGCCGATGACCTTGTGGTCCGTGGTCGTCAGATACGTCAGGAGCCGGGTGCCCAGGGTGATCCGGGGGTTGTGCTCGCTCTCGGCCGCCTGGAGGCGCGTGCGGTCGTCCAGCTGCGGCATCGCCTCTCCATCCCTCGGCGGGCGCCTCGTCTGTAGCCGCGTTCCGCCTGCCGCAAACCCTCCGTGAGCCATTCGGACGCGCGACGGGAGCGGCCGGGCGCGCCGTTTCGCGCCGGACCGCCCGGGTACCCGGCGGCAATGCGCGAACTGAGGAACCCTCCCGATCCCGTGCCGCCGAAGCCCACCCCGGCGCCCGGGCCCGGCGGTCCGGAGCCGGGGCCCGTGCCCGGTCCGCAGCCGGGCCCGTCCGGCCCGGATCCTGTCTCTTATACACA
>JNXU01002855.1 GCA_000715685.1 Streptomyces lilacinus | reverse complement strand
TCACGATGTAGTGGGCCTTCCGGCCGAGGAGGTAGCCGGCGTGCTCGCGTTGGGTGTGCAGCGCGTCGCTGGTGACCACCGTCCCGGCGAGGTCGGCGACGGTGTCGAGCAGGGGCTGGAAGCAGGTGGTCTCGTTCGTTTTCTCGCCGACGTCCAGCTGGGCCAGGACCAGGCCGCTGGTGTGCTCGGCCCCTCGCCCTGGCCGCGCCGCGCAGACTTTTGCCGTCCCCCGACACTCCGCGCAGGTCAGCGCATGCCGCACGCCGCGCGGATCGCGCGGGTCGGGCACCTCCGCGAGCCGTTCCAGCAGTCCCGGAACCTCCTGGAGGCCGGGATCGGGCTGCCGGCGGAGCTGGTCAAAGGCGGACGGGAGCAGCGATGGTGCGTCGGCAGGCACGGTCTTCCAGTCGGATCACGGGGCGCCGAGAACTCCATGATCTTGGAAGCCGTGCCTGCTTCCGTTCCCGTAGCCACCTGCCCGACAGGCCGTCATGAACCGGACGCCACACGAAACGCCGAAGCCCTGCCTTGCCAACGGGCAAGCTCGCGATCTGCAGCTGGAGTACTACGAAGTGAAGCCGACTCCCCGTTCGGCGAATATCCTCATCGCCTCACCCAGGAATTCCACCATCCTGGGATGGTAGGAGTTGTGAAATTCCCTCATGGCGTCGTCTTCCGCATAGAAGAGTGCCATCCCGACGTACGCTTGCCTGCTGGGGGCATAAAACCGGCAGGCTATGCCGAAATGCCGGCCGACGAGCTCCTGGATCTGGGGATCCCCGGGCAGGGAGCCGTCCAGACAGGCCGCGATCTCCCGGTACAGCACGTCCCAGTCCTGGTGGACCTGAAGCCTGTCAACGTGCTCCCAGTTGTTGGTCTCGGCAAGGCTCTTCGCCTGCTCTTCGGCCAACAACCGACGACACTCTTCCTCGTACTGATTCCCCATGGCACCAATTCTCTTGTCCGGCTGTCGATCCAGGCGGAACAGTGACACAGGCTCACCGGATCGGCAAGCTATTTATTTGAGCGGCCCAGTCGATTCGTCAAGGG
>KL569615.1:548-1615 GCA_000715685.1 Streptomyces lilacinus | reverse complement strand
GGCCAAGGCGCTCGCCGCCGACCACCTGGACGAACTGACCGCCGGCCTGGACCTGTCCCTCTTCCTCTCGTTCACCTCGCTCGCCGGGGTGATCGGCAGCACCGGGCAGGCCAACTACGCCGCCGCGAACGCCTACGTGGACGCCCTGATGGAGCGGCGCCGGGCCCGTGGACTGGCCGGCACCTCCGTCGCCTGGGGCATCTGGGACCGGTCCGGCATGGGCACGGACGGCCGGGTCGCCGCACGCATGGCCCGGGTCGGCGTACCGGCGATGGCCCCGGACAGGGCACTCGAAGCCCTGGCCCGGGTGCTGGCCGGCGGTGCCGTGCGCACCCTGGTGGCGGACGTGGCCTGGCCACGTTTCGCGGCGGGCTTCACGGCGGTACGGCCGAGCCCGCTGCTCGCGGAACTCGCCGCGACCGGTACCGAAGGCCGGCAGGCGACGACGCGGCAGACGGCTGCCGAGGCCCGCAGGGCCGAACTGCTCACGCGCCTCGCCCAAGAGGACGGGCCCGGGGGTGAACGGCTGCTGCTGGAACTCGTGTGCGGGCAAGCCGCGTCGGTGCTCGGGCACGCGCGGGCGGGCGAGCTGGAGCCCGAGCGTGCCTTCCGCGAACTGGGCTTCGACTCGCTGACGGCGGTCGAGCTGCGGAACCTGCTGGGCGCCTCGACCGGTCTGACCCTCCCCGCCGGGCTGGTCTTCGACTACCCGACCCCGGCCGCGCTAGCCCGCCACCTGCTGGCGGAGCTGGCGGACACCGCCCGCCGACCGGAAGCAGCCCTCCTTCCCGCAGCAGCCTCCCCTTCCGCTCCTTCCGCCGCCTCCGCCGACGAACCCGTCGCGATCGTCGCGATGAGCTGCCGCTTCCCGGGCGGGGTCTCGTCCCCCGAGCAGCTCTGGTGCCTGATCGAGTCGGGCACCGACGCCCTGTCGGCGTTCCCGACCGACCGTGGCTGGGACCTCGGCACCCTCTTCGGCCCCGACCCCGACCGGACGGGCACGACGTACGCCCGCGAAGGCGGCTTCCTCGACGACGTGGGCGGCTTCGACGCCGCACTGTTCGGGA
>KL569615.1:0-252 GCA_000715685.1 Streptomyces lilacinus | reverse complement strand
CCCGCAGCAGCGGCTCCTCCTGGAAACGGCGTGGGAGGCCTTCGAACGCGCCGGAATCGACCCGCGGTCGCTCAAGGGCAGCGACACCGGGGTCTTCGCCGGAACCAACGGCCAGGACTACCTCGGCCTGCTCCTGGCGGGCGAACCCGACCTCGAGGGACACCTTGGCACCGGCAGCGCGGCCAGCGTCCTGTCCGGCCGGCTGGCGTACTCCTTCGGCCTGGAGGGCCCGGCGGTCACCGTCGACACGGC
>KL569614.1:1342-1782 GCA_000715685.1 Streptomyces lilacinus | reverse complement strand
CCCACGAGGTGCCGTCGGCGGACTCGGCGAAGGACTTGGAGCGGCCGTTCGGGGCGAGGCCCCGCTGCCGGGAGAACTCGACGAACATGCCGGGGGAGGACATGACGGTCGCGCCGCCGGCGAGGGCCAGCGTCGACTCGCCGGAGCGCAGCGACCGCACTGCCATGTGCAGGGCGACGAGCGAGGAGGAGCAGGCGGTGTCGACGGTGACGGCGGGGCCGACGAGTCCGAGCTGGTAGGCGATGCGGCCGGACATCACGCTGGAGGTGGTGCCGGTCAGCAGGTGGCCCTCGACGCTCTCGGGCGCGTCGTGCATGCGCGGGCCGTAGTCGAGGGCGGTGGCGCCGACGAAGACGCCGGTGCGGGTGCCCTTGAGGCGGTCGGCGGCCAGGCCGGCGCGCTCGACGGCCTCCCAGGCGGTCTCCAGCAGCAGGCGCTGC
>KL569614.1:0-1101 GCA_000715685.1 Streptomyces lilacinus | reverse complement strand
GCCTCGCGGGGGGAGATGCCGAAGAAGCCGGCGTCGAAGCGGGCGGCGTCGTGGAGGAAGCCGCCCTCGCGGACGGAGCTCTTGCCGTTGCGCGTGGGGTCGAGGTCGAAGAGGTCCTCGTCCCAGCCGCGGTCGGTGGGGAAGCCGGAGACGGCGTCGGCGCCGGCGGCGACGAGCTTCCACAGGTCCTCGGGCGAGGAGACCCCGCCCGGGTAGCGGCAGGCCATGCCGACGATCGCCCACAGGTCCTCGGGGGAGGCGACCCCGCCGGGGTAGCGGCAGGCCATGCCGATGATCGCGATCGGCTCGCCCTCCTCGCCGGCGACCGCGAGGTCGTCGTCGAGGGCGCCGGCGCCGGTGAGTTCGGCCTCGAGGTGGGCGGCGAGCGCCTCCGGCGTGGGGTGGTCGAAGAGCAGGCCGCTGGCCAGCCGCAGGCCGGTGGCGTCGGCGAGGTTGCCGCGCAGCTCCACCGACATCAGGGAGTCGAAGCCCAGGTCCTTGAAGGGCGTACGGAACTCGACGCGCTGCCCGGGCCCGTACTCCAGGACGGCGGCGACGTGCGTCTGGACCAGGTCGGCGACGGCGCGGGCGCGCTCGGCGCCGGACAGGGCGGCGAGCCGGGCGCCCAGCTCGCCGCGGGGCGTCGGGGCGGTCTCCGGCGCGGCGGCGGAGGGCAGGGCCGCGGCGGCGCGCGCGGCGCCCTCGATCCAGTACCGCTCGCGCTGGAAGGCGTACGTGGGCAGGGTGACCCGGCCGGCGCCGGTGCCCTCGAAGGCGGTGGCCCAGTCCACCGAGGCGCCGCGCACGAAGAGCGTGGCGAGCGCGGTCAGCAGGGTCTGCGCCTCGCCGCGGCCCTTGCGCAGGGCGGGGACGGCGGTGGCGCCGGCGGGCTCGCGGAGGGAGCCGGCGACCATGGCCGAGCACACGCCGTCGGGGCCGAGCTCGAGGAAGGTGGTGACGCCGGCGTCCTCCAGGGCGCGGGTGGCGTCGGCGAAGCGCACCGGACGGGCGACGTGCTCGACCCAGTAGTCGGCCGAGGCCCACTGGCCGTTCTCGACGACCTCGCCGGTGACGGTGGAGACGACCTGTCTCTTATACACA
>JNXU01002850.1 GCA_000715685.1 Streptomyces lilacinus | reverse complement strand
GCCGTCCGCTTCGCCGACGGCGTCACCACCCTTCGATCCCAGGGCGTCACCACGCTCATCGAGCTGGGCCCCGACGGTGTCCTCACCGCCATGGCCCAGCAGAGCATCGACGCCGTCGCCGTGCCGGTGCTGCGCTCCGGCCGCGACGAGACCGAGTCGGCCCTCACCGCGCTGGCGCACGCGTACACGCAAGGCGCGTCCGTCGACTGGGCGGCCGTGCTCGGCGGCGGACGCCGAGTGGACCTTCCGGTCTACCCGTTCCAGCGCAAGCGCTACTGGCCGACCCCGGCCACCGCCCCGCGCGATGACGCGTCCGGGGCGGACGGCTGGTGCTACCAGGAGGCCTGGCAGCCCCTGACCGTCCCCGCGGGCCGCTCGGGCGGGGACCTCTCCGGCACATGGCTGCTGGCAGTGCGGGACGGCACGCCCGACGCGGACGTGGTCTCCGCGCTGCGCAACGGCGGTGCGCACGTCGTCGTACTGGAGACCGCCGGATTCGACCGGAGCACCCTCGCCGCGCGGCTGCGTGAGATGGCCGGAGCCGTGGAGACCGGTGGCCTGCGTGGCGTCATACACCTTTCCTCTCCCGATGAAGAGCCGGCACAGAGCGCTCTCTCCGGGACCGTCCTGCTGCTCCAGGCCCTGGCCGACGCCGCGATCGATGCGCCCCTGTGGCGGGCGACCCGGGGCGCGGTCTCGGTGCTGCCGGCGGACGGCCCGGCCGATCCGGGCCAGGCTGCCGCATGGGGCCTCGGCCGGGTGGCGGCGCTGGAGGCGCCGGACCTGTGGGGCGGACTCGTCGACCTCCCCGAGGAACTGGACGAACGGGCGGGCGCACGGCTGGCACAAGTGCTGGCCGGACGTTCCGGCGAGGATCAGGTGGCGGTCCGTGGTTCCGGTGTCTTCGGGCGTCGGCTGCGGCCCGCGGTCCCGGTTGGGTCGGGTACGGGTGATGCCTGGGTGCCTTCGGGTCCGGTGTTGATCACCGGTGGTACGGGTGCGCTCGGTGGGCAGGTCGCCCGTTGGCTGTCCGGCCGGGGTGCGCGGCGTCTGGTGCTGACCAGTCGTCGTGGCCCGGATGCTCCCGGCGCGGCCGAGTTGGTCGCGGAGT
>KL569613.1:1300-2107 GCA_000715685.1 Streptomyces lilacinus | reverse complement strand
CATCGAGGCCTGGCGCTACCAGGTCGCGTGGAAGGGCCTGACCCTTCCCGAGCGCACGCCGTCTCTGCAGGGCCGCTGGCTCCTCGTCGAGCCCGAGCAATCGACCGACCTCGCCTCGCAGATCGCCGACGTACTCGTCGCCCACGGCGCCACCGTCACCCGCCTCCCCGTCGACCCGGCCACCACCGACCGCACCGCCCTCGCCGCCGCCCTCACTGCCGACGCCGCACCCCCCGCCGGCATCCTCTCCCTCCTCGGCCGGCAGCTCCTCCCGTCGGTGACCCTGCTGCAGGCGATCGGTGACGCCGGCCTGGTCGCGCCGCTGTGGGCGGTCACGCGGGGCGCGGTCGTCGTGGCACCCGGCGAGGTGCCGGACGCCGAGGGCGCTCAGGTGTGGGCGTTCGGGCGGGCCGCCGCGCTGGAGGTCCCGGACCGGTGGGGCGGGCTCGTCGACCTTCCCACCACGGCCGACGCCACCACGACCGATGCCACCACGACCGACGCCGTCGTGCTCGACCGGCTCGTACGCGTCCTGGCGGCCGCCCCTGCCCTCGCCGAGGACCAGATCGCGCTGCGCGCGTCGGGTGCGTACGGCCGTCGGGTGCAGCGGGCCGGCGGGGTCGCGCGCCGGGAGTGGCGTCCGCGCGGGACGGCACTGGTCACCGGCGGCACGGGCGCGATCGGCGCCCAGGTGGCGCGGTGGCTGGCCCGCAACGGCGCCGAGCACCTCGTCCTCACCAGCCGCCGTGGCGCGAGCACGCCCGGCGCCGCCGAACTCGCCGCCGAGCTCGAGGCGCTGGGCGCCCG
>KL569613.1:0-1117 GCA_000715685.1 Streptomyces lilacinus | reverse complement strand
GGGCGCCCGCGTCACCGTCGCGGCCTGCGACGCGGCCGACCGCGAGGCCCTCGCGGCGCTGCTCGCGGAGCACCCGCCGCGGTCCGTCTTCCACACCGCGGGTGTGCTGAGCGACGGCACGGTCGACATGCTCACGCCCGAGCGCCTGGCGACGGTCCTGCTGCCGAAGGCCGCCGCGGCCCAGCACCTCCACGAGCTCACCGACGGCCTCGACCTCGACGCCTTCGTCCTCTTCTCGTCCATCAGCTGTTCGTGGGGCAACGGCGGCCAGTCCGCCTACGCCGCCGCCAACGCCGCGCTCGACGCCCTCGCGGAGCGCCGGCGCGCCGCCGGGCTCGCCGCGACCTCGATCTCCTGGGGCCTGTGGGCCGGCGGCGGCATGGCCGCGCTCGGCGACGCGGACGGCGAGGGCGCCGGCGGGACGAACCTCGCCCGGCGCGGCGTGCGCGCCATGGACCCCGCCCTCGGCATCGACGCGCTCCAGCAGGCCCTCGACCGCGACGACACCTGCGTCACTGTCGCCGACGTGGACTGGGCGGAGTTCGCCCCGCGCACGGCGGCGCTCCGCCCCGGTCCGCTCTTCGACGAGCTGCCCGAGGCACGGCGTGCGCTCGAGCGGGAACGGGACCGCCGCGCCGACGCGGACGCCACCGGAGCCGGCGGCCTCGCCCGGCGCCTCGGCGGGCTGACCGAGGCCGAGCAGCGCCGCGTTCTCGTGGAGCTCGTACGGGCCGAGGCGGCCGCCGTCCTGCGGCACGACACCACCGAGAACATCCCCGCCGACCGGGCCTTCAAGGCCGCCGGCTTCGACTCGCTCACCGCGCTGGAGCTCCGGAACCGGCTCAACGCCGCCACCGGCCTGACCCTCCCCGCCACCCTGATCTTCGACCACCCCAGCCCCGCCTCCCTCGCCGACTTCCTCCGGCGCGAGGCCCTCGGCGGCGAGCAGGCCACGACGGCGCCCGCTGTCCATTCGCCCACCGCGCGCTCCGCCTCCGCCGACGAGCCGATCGCGATCGTCGGCATGGCCTGCCGCTTCCCCGGCGACGTCAGCACGCCCGAGCAGCTGTGGGAGCTCCTGCTCGACGAGCGGGACGCGGTGGGGCCGATGCCCGTG
>JNXU01002847.1 GCA_000715685.1 Streptomyces lilacinus | reverse complement strand
AGAGCCGGGCGGCGAGCGTGCGGTCGCCGGCCAGCCGGGCCGCGACGGCGCGGATCTCCTCGTCGCGGGCCATGGCGCGCTCGCGCAGCGCGTGCCGCTCCTCGTCGGCGGCGCGCTCGTCGTGCATGGCGGGGTTCGGCGGCACGAGGAAGACGTCCGCGTCGCCGTCCCGCTCCGCCGGGGCGGGGGCGAGGAGGGCGGCGGCGGTGCCGACGGCCACGGCGGAGCGGGGCAGCAGTGAAGCCGCTCCGAGCACCTCGCGGGCGCGCTGGTGGGAGTCGGCGTCGGTGATGACGACGCCGTCGA
Source organism: Streptomyces lilacinus (assembly GCA_000715685.1). GTDB lineage: Bacteria > Actinomycetota > Actinomycetes > Streptomycetales > Streptomycetaceae > Streptomyces > Streptomyces lilacinus. The sequence goes on along the minus strand of JNXU01002847.1, from coordinate 854 downwards.
CGAGCTCGGGGCGGGCGGCGAGGACGGCGGCGTGCCGGGCCGGGTCGACGGCCTGGGCGAGGTAGCGCCAGCCGGGCAGCGCGGGGATGCCGTGCTCGCCGAGGTATTCGACGGCGGCCAGCACGTCGGGGCCGGCCGGCAGCAGACCGCCGTCGCCGAGGGCGCCGAGGATGCGGGAGTCGTCGGCGGCGGCGGTGCGCAGGTCGAACAGGTGGCGCTCGGCGGCGGCGACGTTCTCGTCGAGGAGCTCGCGCAGCGCGTCGGCGTTGCGGTCGAGCTCCTCGGCGGTGAGCGCGCCGGTCGCGGTACGGGGGGCGCTGCCGGTGCCCTCGCCCGCCCCGGCGTCGTCGGCGTCGCTCGCGCCGCGCTGCCGGGGCACCTCGCCGGCGGCGAGCGGCTCGGGCAGGCCCAGGAGCTCGACCAGGCGGCGCTCGGCGCCGATGGACTCGGCGGCGCGGCGCTCGGCGTCGTACGCCGAGCCGGCCGCCGTGGCGACGTCGGCGGCGCGGGCCGCGGCCAGGTCGGCGCGGGACTCCTCGGCGGCGGCCTCCTTGGCCCGGTCGGCGGCCTGTCGGGCCGTCTCGCGGGCCGCCTCGTACGCGGCGACGGCCGGCTTCTCGGCGTCGCTGGCGGCGAGGGCGGCCCTGGCCGGGTCGGCGTCGGGGGCGGTGTCGTCCAGCCAGCCGGCGCGGACCGCCTCGGCGGTCTCCTGCTCGACCTCGGCCAGGCGCTGGCGCAGGTGGCCGGTCTCGCTCCGGGCGCGCTGCGCCTCGGTGGCGGCGGAGGTGGCGTCCCGGTGGGCGGCCTCGGCGGTCTCCTGGAGGGCGGCGGAGCGCTCCTCCTGCTCGTTGGCG
>JNXU01002846.1 GCA_000715685.1 Streptomyces lilacinus | reverse complement strand
ACCTGCCCGTTGCCCGTACGCCCCGGCGCGTGCGGTGGTCCCGGAGAACCGCTCCGGGGTCTTCTCGCCGCGACTCGCGAAGGAGAGTTGACGTGGCCGACCGAACCGCCGTCACCGTGAACGCCGTCCCCAAGGCCCCTGCCGATTCCCGGGTGGTGCTCGCCCACATCATGAGCGAGCACGACACCAACCTCTACGGGACCATTCACGGCGGCGTCGTGATGAAGCTCATCGACGACGCCGCCGCTGCCGCGGCCGGGCGTCACGCCGACGGTCCCGCCGTGACCGTCTCCGTCGACCGGATGACCTTCCACGCGCCCGTCCGCGCGGGCGACCTGCTGAGCGCGCACGCCGAACTGGCCCGTGCCGGGCGCACGTCGATGACCGTCGGCGTGCGGGTGACCGCCGAGCGCTGGAACGCCGCCGGGCCGGTGGCCGAGGTGGCCACGGCCCGGTTGACGTTCGTGGCGATCGACGCCGACGGCCGCCCCCGCCCGGTCCCGGCGCTGACCGACGCCGAGGCCGCTACGGACTGAGGCGGTCCGTCACTCGGAGCTGACGGGGAGCAGTCCGCGCTCCCCGAAGACCTTCTTGGCGACGAAGGTGGCGTTGAGGGCCTTGGGCATGCCGCAGTAGACGGCGGAGTGCAGCAGGGCCTCGACGATCTCCTCGGGGGTGAGACCGACGTTGAGGGCGGCGTTGATGTGGACCTCGAGCTGGGGTTCGCAGCCGCCCAGGGCGGTGAGCATCCCGAGGGTCACGAGCTGGCGGTCGCGCGGGGCCAGACCGGGCCGGTCGTAGATGTCGCCGAAGGCCCACGCGACGACCTGGTGCCCGAGCTCCGGCGAGATGTCGGCCAGCGAGTCGACGACCTTCCGGCCGGCCTCCCCGTCGATGCGGGTCAGCACCTCGAGGCCGCGGTCGAAGCGGTCCTGGCGCGTCTCGGCGTCGGGGGTGGGGCCGGGAGTGGGGGTGGTGCTCATGGCTGGTCCGTTTCGCAGTGGCTGATAGTGGCTGGTTCGCCACGTCGAACGGTAGAAGTTGGAGTGCACTCGAGGTCAAGTTTCGGCGCTGACGGAGTGTGAGCGAGCGCTACGGAAAAGCGGGGAGGGCGGCGGCACCCGGGGTGGGGTGCTGCCGCCCTCCGCGCTGTGGAGGTTCCGCTGCTCTTAGTAGGCGGAGTTGACGTTG
>JNXU01002845.1 GCA_000715685.1 Streptomyces lilacinus | reverse complement strand
GCCAACTCCGCGACCAGTTCGGCAGCGCCCGGGGCGTCCGGGCCTCGACGGCTGGTCAGCACCAGGTGCCGGGCACCCCGGCCGGACAGCCAGCGGGCGACCTGGCCGCCGAGCGCACCCGTACCACCGGTGATCAGCACCGGCCCCGAAGGAACCCAGGCATCGTCCGTGCCCGGCACGACCGGTGCCGCGGGCCGCAGCCGACGCCCGAAGACACCGGAACCGCGGACCGCCACCTGGTCCTCGGCACCCTCGGTGCGGTCCGCGAGGACCGTCACCAGCCGGGCGGCGGCCCGGTCGTCGAGCCCGTCCTCGTCGGGCAGGTCGATCAGACCGCCCCACAGGTGCGGGTACTCCAGTGCGGCCACCCGGCCCACGCCCCAGACCTGCGCCCGGGCCGGGTCCGTCAGCCGGTCCGAGCGGCCGACGGACACCGCGCCCCGGGTCACGCACCAGAGGGGGACTCCGTCGGTGGCGGCGGCGAGTGCCGGGACCAGGGCCGCCGCCCAGGCGGCACCGTCCGCGCGCGGCGCCAGGACGACACCGGACACCTCGCCGACTCCATCAAGGAGTTCAGCGAGCGCGGACCGGTCGGCCGCCCGCTCCGCGGTGACCGTCAGCTCGACCACGGCGGTCGCGCCGCCGTCGCGCAGCGCGCGCGCCAGCGCCTCGTCGGTCCCGTCGCCCGGCGTGATCAACAGCCAGCGGCCCTCCAGCGTGCCGCCGGTCCTCGCGGGCAGCGGCTGCCAGGCGACCTGGTAGCGCCAGCTGTCCACCGTGGTGCGGTCCTTACGCTTTCGGCGCCAGGCCGTCAGCGCGGGCAGCACGCTGCCGAGCCCGTCGCTCGCCCCGTCGCCGGCCGCCAGCTCCAGGGTGTGCGAGACCTCTTCGAGGTTCCCGCTGTCGACCGCCGACCAGAACTGCTCCTCGGCCGGGTCCGACGTCCTCTGCTCGCCCGCCGCCGGTTGCTCCGGCGACAGCCAGTAGCGCTGCCGCTGGAACGCGTACGTCGGCAGGGCGGTCCTCCGGCCGCCCCAGGGCCCGTACACCTCCGCCCAGTCCACGTCCGCGCCGTGCACATATACGGCGGCGACCGCGAGCAGGAGCGACTGCGTCTCGTCGCGGCCCGCGCGCAGTGCCGCGACCGCGACACGGGTCACGAACCCGTCGTCGGGCCCGATCTCGTCCAGGCCCTGCTGGGCCATGGTGGTAAGTACGGCGTCGGGGCCGAGCTCCAGGAGACGAGTGACTCCCTCGGCACGCAGGTACCGCACTCCGTCCGCGAAGCGGACCGCCTCGCGGACGTGGCGCACCCAGTAGTCCGGGGTGCGGATCTCGTCGGGGTCGGCGAGCGTGCCGCTCACGTTGGAGACGATCGGGATGCGGGGGGCGTGGTATGTCATCTTGCCAGCCACCGCAGCGAATTCGTCGAGCATGGC
>KL569612.1:3344-4003 GCA_000715685.1 Streptomyces lilacinus | reverse complement strand
TGTATAAGAGACAGCCTCCAGGGTGCGGGGCAGCGGGGCGTGGCCGGGGGTCTCCGGCACGGCGACGGCGAGCGCGGTGCGCCGGGCGGGTACGGGCCGGGCGCGGCTGCGCAGGAGGGCGCGCAGGGTCGGCGTGTAGGAGGAGACGGCGCGGTCGAGCACGGACGCGCCGGGCTCGGCGTGCCGGCCGGCGGCGTGCAGGGGCAGGAAGTTGAGGGGGCCGCACGGCGACCACCAGATACGTGGCCACGGCCCGGTCGGGTCCGGCGGCCCGGTCAGGTCGAGGGCGTGGAGGACGGGTTCGGCGACGACGTCCCACAGCCAGCCGAGGGTGTCGGTGATGGTCTGCTGGGCCTGGCGGGCGAGGGGGCCGTCGTAGGACTCCGCCACGGTCGCCACGGCCTCGTGGAACGCCTCGGCCTGCTCGACGAGTTCGGCGGCGCGCAGCTCGGGCAGCGGGACCGGTCGTACGCCGTCCGCGCGGAGGGCGAGGGCGTCGCAGCGGCGGCCGTGGACGTTGATCGTGACGACGGGGCCCTCGGCCGCGGCGGGCAGCAGGTCGGACAGCCCGAGCCGTACGGGCGCCATGAACCGGTCGAAGCCCGGCACCGCCATGACCTCCCGGGTCACCTCGGCCCACGCCCGGGACAGCTCCCCGT
>KL569612.1:1675-3129 GCA_000715685.1 Streptomyces lilacinus | reverse complement strand
GATGTGTATAAGAGACAGGTCCTGTCCGCGGCGTCGGGGCGGCGGCCGGCCAGGTCCTCGTGGTGCCGGCGGATGCGTTCGCTCAGCTCCTCGAAGCGGTCGGCGAGGCCGGGGGCGGCGGCGCGCAGGGCGTCGAGTTCGCGCCGGGTGGTGAGGGCGGCGGACAGCAGGTACGCGCGGCCCTCCTCCAGCGCCTCCAGCGCCCCGGGCCAGTCGCTGTACGACAGCGCCCGCGCGGTCTGCCGCGCCGCGAGGCGGGCGACGGACGAGGCGGGGAAGGTGTCCGCATCGGCCCCGTCGGACTCGTATGCCCCGACGGCCCCGTCTGCCCCGTCGGCCGGCTCGATCTCGCCCTCGTTCGTCCCGTGTCCGATGCCCATGCCCTGGCCCTGCGCCCGGCCGGCCGCGGCCATGCCCCAGGCGGCGACGAGAACGGGGTCGTACACCCCCTCGGCGACCAGCCGGCGGGTGAGGGCGACGGCCTCCTCGTAGGCGGCCTCGTCGTCCATGATCGAGTGCAGCGTGAACAGCTGCTGGCCCAGGGTCGCCAGGGCCTCGGCCCGTTCGGGCGCGTCCTCCGGCAGGGCGGCGACCCGGTCGCGGCACGCCCGGAGGGAGCGCTCGGACCAGGTCAGGGTCTCGAAGGGGGACACCAGGGAGGTGTTCGCCACGAGCAGCGGCGTCATGAGGTCGTCGGGCGCGTCGAAGAGCCGCTGGAACAGGCGCGGCACGTCCTCGAACACGCGCTTGACCCGGCCCTCGACGCCGGCCCACGCCTCGGCCGCCGCGGCGGCGTCACCGGGCCGCCGGGCCATCCGGGTCTGGGCTCCGACGAGGGCGAGCAGCAGCCGGGGCAGCTCCAGCAGATCCCGCTGTTCGTCGTCCGCCGGCAGCCGGCGCAGCGCCTCGTCCAGCACCGTGTGGACCTCGTCGAGAGCGGAGAGGTCCACGGGCCGGAAGCCCGTGTCGGCCTCCGTCCCGGCGAAGAACCGATCCATCGCGTCCCCGCGCTCCTCGGGCGGCAGGTGGCTGAACTGCTGCTGCGTCGCCCGCATCACCCTGACCACCACCTCCCCGAGGCCCACCTCGGGATAGCCCATGACCGCGGTCATGAGGTCCATGTCGGCGGCACCGCGACTGTCGCCCGGCGCGGCTCCCATGCCCAACTGCGCGGCGATGAACGCCATGAGCCCTTCCGGTACGCGGGCGGGGTCGATCCCCTCGAAGAGGCGACCGGTCAGGACGTCCCCCGGGGGCGAGTCGTGCACCGAGGACGTATTCGCCGTCCGCTTCGCCGTCCGCAGCGGCCGGATGCGTACGAGGGAGGCCTCGGCCGACGCCCGTTCCTCGCTCCCCTCGGGCATCGCCGCGACGGCCCGCTCCAGCAGGTCGACCGACTCGTCGAGGAGAGCCGTGTCGGGGCGGTGCGGCAGCAGTGCCATCAGCGCCTGGGA
>KL569612.1:0-1405 GCA_000715685.1 Streptomyces lilacinus | reverse complement strand
CCGCAGCGCCGCGTCCGCGTCACCGTCCGGCGCACCGCCCGGCGGCATGCCGTCCAGCAGGCGCCGCAGCACCGACACGGCCTCCTCGAGGTCGTCGGCCGAGCGCAGTCGTACGCCTCGCTCGCCGAGCAGGTCGGCATACATCTCGAGGCGGGCGCGCAGCTCGGGGGCGTCCTCGGGGGTGAGGTCGACGCAGCGGCGCATGGCGGCGAGGGCCTCGTCGACCGCGGCGGCCTCCTCGGCGCCGAAGTCCTCCGCCGCGCCCGTGCCCGTGCCCGCCCAGAGGACGAGCGCGGACGCGAAGTCGGTCAGGATCTGCGGCAGGTTCCGGTCCAGCTCGGTCGCCGTCTCGACGGCCTCGCGGAAGTGCGCGACGGCGGTGGACAGCAGGTCCCTGCTGCGCGCCAGCGTCGCCTGGACGCGCAGCGCGAGGGCGAGGCCGTTGGCGCAGCGGGTGTGGTTGGGGTGGCCGCGGGGGGTGAGGGCGTACGCCTGGGCCAGCAGGGTCGCGGCCTCGTCGACGTGACGCGGGTCCTCGGCGAGGGAGGTGGCCACGACGAGGGCGTAGCCGAGGTTGCACATCACCAGCGGGCGGGACGGCCGGCCCGGCGGCAGCGGCTCCAGCGCCTTCCGCAGCATGGCGACGATCGCCGGCATGGTCCTGGCCCGCGCCGCCTCGGGGCAGCGTTCGAAGAGCAGCATGGCCTGGTCCGAGAGCATTTCGGCGTGGAGGCGGACGCGCTCCGGCTCGCCGGGCCCGCCTTCCTCGAAGGCGCCCTCCAGGGCGTTCGCGAAGCTCTCGCGCACGGACTCCGGCAGCACCTCCGGCCGGCTCAGGTAGAGCGGGCACAGCAGCGTCCATGCCGCCGCCCACTCCGGCCGGGCCGGCTCGTCGGGCAGGCTCGCGGCGCGCGCCCAGTGCAGGAGGCCGACGACCAGCAGCACCTCGTCGTCGACGACGCCGTCCTCGGTCGCCGCGTGGCCGAGGAGCCGTCCGGCCTCGTCCCACGCCGCGGGTTCGTGCAGCGGCGCGGGGTCGTCGTTCTCGACGGCGGCGGTGACGCGCCGCCGGACGGACTCCAGTAACTCGTCCCGCATCCCTCTCAACTTCCCTTCCGGAAACGCTCGGTCGCCGCCGCCCCGCGCCCCGGCCGCACCGGCCGGGTCTCGTCGTCGAAGTGGCGCAGGAAGTCCTCGACGTGGACGTCGACGGCCGCCTCGACGAGTTCGGCCCAGACCTCGGCGGCCGCCCTCGTACGCCACCACGCGACGCCCGCCGTACCCGCGCCCACCAGCGCCGACGGCCACCACGCCGCGCCCAGCAGGCCGTAGAGCACGGCCCAGCCGCCCAGCACCGTCGCCTCGTCCAGTGCCTGCCCTGTCTCTTATACACATCTCTGAGCGG
>KL569611.1:3667-5015 GCA_000715685.1 Streptomyces lilacinus | reverse complement strand
CCACGGCCCGGACCCGGGCGGGCCGCTCCGGTTCCCGCCGCAGCACCCGAAGGCTCGCGAGGGCCGCGCCGACCGCCGCCGGGGCGAGGCCGGTGTCGAAGATGAAGGTGCGGGCGGTGCTGACGAGGTGCCGGATGACCCGGGCGGGGCCGAGCACCGCACCGCCCTGGGAGCCCAGCGACTTGGAGAGCGTCACGGTCGCGACGACGTCCGCGTCGCCCGCCAGCCCCGCCGCGTGCACCGCGCCGCGGCCGCCCGCGCCGAGGACGCCGAGGCCGTGCGCGTCGTCCACCAGCAGTGCCGCGCCGTGCGCCCGGCAGGCGTCGGCGAGGGCGGCCAGCGGGGCGGCGTCGCCGTCGACGGAGAAGACGGAGTCGGTGATCGCGAGCGCCCGGCCGTCGTGCGCGGCCAGGGCCTTGCCCATGGCCTCGGGGTCGGCGTGCGGGACGATGGCCCGCTCCGCGCGGGCGAGCCGGCAGCCGTCGATGAGCGAGGCGTGGTTGGACTCGTCGCAGACCAGCAGGGTGTCGCCCGCGGTCGGATCGGCCGGCCCGCACAGCGCGGTGACGGCGGCGAGGTTCGCGGCGTAGCCCGAGGACAGCACCAGCGCCGCCTCGAAGCCGCAGAACGCGGCGAGCTCCTCCTCCAGCCGCGCGTGCAGCTCGGTGCTGCCGGTGACCAGTCGGGAGCCGGTCGCCCCCGCGCCCCAGCGGCGGGCCGCCTCGGCGGCCGCCGAGGTGACCTCGGGGTGCCGGGTCAGGCCGAGGTAGTCGTTGCCGGCGAGGTCCACCAGGGAGGAGTCGGCCGGGCGGGGGACGACGGCGCGGACGAGCCCCGCGGCACGGCGCCGCTCGTGCTGCGCGTCGATCCAGTCGAACGGGTCCCCGTGCATCCGTCGCCCCTCGGTTTGGTGGGTTTGCATAAAACCTAGCCTCCGCGAGCCCGGCACAGGATGTGGCGATACACACACCTCAAACGGCTGCTGTTGTGCGATCTCTCCTTGGCCGGGAGCGGGGGCGTAGGCGAGGATCAGCGCCATGGACCTGCTGAACACGCTGGTGGAAAAGGGGTTGCGGCGGGAGCTGCCGACCCGCGAAGAGGCGCTCGCCGTACTGGCGACCTCCGACGACGAGCTGCTCGACGTGGTGGCCGCGGCCGGCAAGGTGCGCCGCAAGTGGTTCGGGCGACGGGTGAAGCTCAACTACCTCGTCAACCTCAAGTCCGGGCTCTGCCCCGAGGACTGCTCGTACTGCTCGCAGCGGCTGGGCTCCAAGGCCGAGATCCTCAAGTACACCTGGCTGAAGCCGGAGGAGGCCTCGCAGGCGGCGGCCGCGGGCATCGCCGGCGG
>KL569611.1:2634-3404 GCA_000715685.1 Streptomyces lilacinus | reverse complement strand
ATGTGTATAAGAGACAGGGTCTGCCTGGTCGCCAGCGGCCGCGGCCCCACCGACCGGGACGTCGACCGGGTCTCCAAGACCATCGCGGCGATCAAGGAGCAGAACGAGGACGTCGAGGTCTGCGCCTGCCTCGGCCTGCTCTCCGACGGCCAGGCCGACCGGCTGCGCGAGGCGGGTGCCGACGCCTACAACCACAACCTCAACACCTCCGAGGCCACGTACGGCGACATCACCACCACCCACACCTACGCCGACCGCGTCGAGACCGTGCGCCAGGCCCACGCGGCCGGCATGTCCGCCTGCTCCGGCCTGATCGCGGGCATGGGCGAGACCGACGCGGACCTGGTCGACGTGGTCTTCTCGCTGCGCGAGCTCGACCCGGACTCGGTGCCGGTCAACTTCCTCATCCCCTTCGAGGGCACGCCGCTGGCCAAGGAGTGGAACCTCACCCCCCAGCGCTGCCTGCGCATCCTGGCGATGGTCCGCTTCGTCTGCCCCGACGTGGAGGTCCGACTGGCCGGCGGCCGCGAGGTGCACCTGCGCACGATGCAGCCGCTCGCCCTGCAGATCGCCAACTCGATCTTCCTCGGCGACTACCTGACCAGCGAGGGCCAGGAGGGCAAGGCCGACCTGGCGATGATCTCCGACGCCGGCTTCGAGGTGGAGGGCGCGGACACCACGACGCTGCCCGCGCACCGGGCCGACGCGGTGGCGGGAGCCGGCTGCGGCTCGCACGCGGCGAGCGGCTGCGGATCGCACGCCGGTGGCGG
>KL569611.1:918-2403 GCA_000715685.1 Streptomyces lilacinus | reverse complement strand
TGTGTATAAGAGACAGCGCCGGTGCCGCGGCCGGCGAGGCCCGTACGGACCTGGTGGCCGTGCGCCGCCGGGGCGCGGGCACGGACCTGCCGCCCAATGCCTGATCCGCTGACCGGGCCGCTCGACACCGACCGGCTGCTCGCCCTCGACCGGCAGCACGTCTGGCACCCCTACGGCCCGATGCCGGGCCGCCAGGAGCCGCTGGTCGTGGAGCTGTCTCTTATACAGCCCACGGCTCGCGCGAGTTGATCGACGGGATGTCCTCGTGGTGGTCGGCCGTGCACGGCTACAACCACCCGGTGCTCAACGCGGCGGCCCACGAACAGCTGGGCCGGATGAGCCATGTGATGTTCGGCGGGCTCACCCACGAGCCCGCCGTACGGCCTGTCTCTTATACATACGGCTCGCCGCCCGGCTCGTCGAGATCACGCCCGAGGGGCTGGAGCACGTCTTCCTCGCCGACTCCGGCTCGGTGTCGGTCGAGGTCGCCATCAAGATGTGCCTGCAGTACTGGCGCTCGATCGGCCGGCCCGAGAAGCGGCGCCTGATGACCTGGCGCGGCGGCTACCACGGCGACACCTGGCAGCCGATGGCCGTGTGCGACCCCGACGGCGGCATGCACGAGCTGTGGTCGGGCGCCCTGCCCCGGCACGTCTTCGCCGACGCGCCGCCGGACGGCTTCGACGCCGACGCCGCCCCCGCGTACGTCGCGCACCTGCGGGAGACGATCGAACGGCACGCCCACGAGCTGGCCGCGATCATCGTCGAGCCGGTCGTGCAGGGCGCCGGCGGCATGCGCTTCCACTCTCCCGCGTACCTGCGGGTGCTGCGGGAGCTGTGCGACGCGTACGACGTGCTGGTGGTGTTCGACGAGATCGCGACGGGCTTCGGCCGCACGGGCGCGCTCTTCGCCGCGGACCACGCTGCGGTCACCCCGGACGTGATGTGCGTCGGGAAGGCGCTGACCGGCGGCTACGTCACCCTCGCCGCGGCACTGTGCACCGCGCGCGTCGCGGACGGCATCAGCGCCGGCGAGGTGCCGGTGCTCGCCCACGGCCCGACCTTCATGGGCAACCCCCTCGCGTGCGCCGTCGCCGACGCCTCCCTCGACCTGCTGCTCGGGCAGGACTGGTCGACCGAGGTCAAGCGGATCGAGACCGGGCTGCGCGACGGCCTGACCGGCCTCGCCGACCTGCCGGGCGTCCGGGACGTCCGCGTGCTCGGCGCCATCGGCGTGGTCGAGCTCGACCACGCCGTGGACATGGCGGCCGCGACGCGGGCGACGGTACGCGAGGGAGTGTGGCTGCGGCCGTTCCGGAACCTCGTCTACACGATGCCGCCGTACATCACGACCGACGAGGACGTGGCGAGGATCTGCGCGGCGGTCGGCGCCGCCGCACGAGAAGGATGAGGAGCGAAGACATGTCAGTGCTGGTCGTCTCGGGTACGGGCACGGAGGTCGGCAAGACCGTGGTGCTGTCTCTT
>KL569611.1:0-649 GCA_000715685.1 Streptomyces lilacinus | reverse complement strand
CCGCCGGTCGCTCGGTGGCCGTGCTCAAACCCGCCCAGACCGGGGTCGCGGCGGACGAGCCGGGCGACGTCGCCGAGGTCCTGCGGCTCGCCGGCCCGGCGACCGGCTTGGAACTCGCCCGGTACCCCGAACCGTTGGCGCCCGACACGGCCGCTCGCCGGGCGGGCATGGCCACCGTGCCGCCCGAGCGGGTCGAGCGCGCGGCGAAGGAGCTCGCCGCCGACCACGACCTCGTCCTCGTCGAGGGCGCCGGCGGCCTGCTCGTCCGCTTCGACGAGGCCGGCTCGACGCTCGCCGACGCGGCCCGCGCGCTGGACGCGCCCGTACTGATCGTCGCGCAGGCGGGCCTGGGCACGCTGAACACCACGGCGCTCACCGCGGAGGCCTTGGCGGCCCGAGGTCTGCGCCTGTCTCTTATACACGCCGAGCCGGACCTGGCCATGCGCTGCAACGTGGCGGACCTGCCGAAGGCGGCTGCCGCGCCGCTGCTGGGCGCGATCCCCGCGGGTGCGGGTGCCCTGGCGCCGGCCGACTTCCGCGCGTCGGCGGCGGCTTGGCTGGCGCCGGAGCTGCACGGTACGTGGACGGGCACGGTGGCGTAGGGGTTTGCCCGGTCCTCAAACTCCCCCAGCTACCGCTGGGAGGTGCC
>JNXU01002837.1 GCA_000715685.1 Streptomyces lilacinus | reverse complement strand
CCGGCGGCCGTCACGGCGGATCTGGCGTCGTTCTGGCGGGAGGGCTACCGGGCGGTGCGCGCCGAGCTGCGCGGCCGCTACCCGCGGCACCCCTGGCCCGAGGACCCGGCCACGGCGACGGCGACGCGCCGCACCAACGCGCGTCGCTCCTGAGATCGTCGGTGCCGGTGGTGCTGGTGCCGCTGGTCAGGGGAGGTATCGCTCGACAGCCGCCGCCCCCTTCTCCTCGATGAGGCGCTTGGCGCGCTCGACGCGTTCCGGCGTCACGTCCTGGCCGGAGGCCATGACCACGTCCTCGGGGTCGAAGGGCCGCTCGCCGCCGGTGTAGAACCGGCTCGGCCTGGACGTGGTGGACGTCTCCTCGGGACTCTCCTTCACGGCGAGCCTCCTCTGCTCAGCGACTCCTCGTCCGGAGTCGGCCGTTCGGGTTTCCCTCCATCGTGTGCCATGGGCGGCGCGAACGCACGCCGATCTCGTGCCTCGAGGACGAGCGCCGCGGCCAGCAGTGCCGCACCGAGGGTGAGGAACCCCCACGGGAGGTAGCTGGTGAGGAGGAGGACGAGCTGCCGCTGGTTCCGGACGAGGGCGACGGTGTGGTCCACGTAGTCCGGGCGCATCTTCACGTGCCCGGCGAAGGCCGTGATCGGTGCCTTGTCGGGCCGGCCGGTCCAGCGCATCTCCTCACGATGGATCTCCTCGCCGTTGACGGGGGCGCCGGTGGTGGGGTCGACCCAGAACATGCGCCAGGTGGTGTACCAGCGCTCGAGGCCCAGTTGCCGGACCGTGTCGGGGCTGATACCGAGCGGCAGCGTGCGGGGCAGGGGGACCTCGGTCCAGGGGATCGTCTGCTCGAAGTAGTAGACCTCGAGGCCGCGGAAGGTGCGGGTGCCCTTGTAGTGGATGGGGGCGGAGGTGCGGGTCATCAGGTCGAAGTAGCGGTAGTCGCGCTTCTCGACGAGGAAGGGCCACTTGTACTCGATGCCGTCGCGGCGCACCGGGGTGCCGTCGACGTGCTCGCCGGCGGCGTGGACGGGCTGCTGGCTGTGGGCGTCGAAGACGTAGCGCTCGGGGATGCGGGAGACCATGGCGCCGTCGGGTCCGGCGGCGTAGGAGAGGGTGTCCCAGACGACGACGTCCCGGCCCGTCTCCTTCTTGACCTTGCGGGCCTCCTCGACGTTGCCCTTGAGGGTCTGGGTCAGGGTGATGCGGGAGACCTGCCGGGGGCGCAGGGTGGCGTAGTCGATGAGGGTGGCGTCCTTCGCCTCCAGGACGGCGGTCTGGTAGTGGCCGGCCGGCACCTTGGCCAGCCGGAAAAAGGCGTACCAGCGCAGCAGGGGCGACAGGGCGGTGAAGAAGACCGCGAGGGCCAGCAGGACCAGGCTCGCTCTGCGGCGCATCGCCGGGGCGCCCGCGCCGCTAGGGGTGGGCGGGGGCGGAGGAGAGCAGGGGCTCGGGGGAGGTCTCGCCGCCGGGCGGGCCGACGGCGG
>KL569610.1:2979-3176 GCA_000715685.1 Streptomyces lilacinus | reverse complement strand
CCCCCCAGCCGGTGCCGTCGGCGGCGGTGGCGAAGGACTTGCAACGGCCGTCGGCGGAGAGACCGTTCTGGGTGCTGAACTCGGCGAAGATGTCCGGGCTCGTCATCAGGGCGACACCGGCGACCAGCGCCATGGAGCACTCGCCGCCGCGCAGCGCCTGTCCGGCGAGGTGCAGGGCGACCAGGGAGGAGGAGCAG
>KL569610.1:1205-2694 GCA_000715685.1 Streptomyces lilacinus | reverse complement strand
CGGGCCCTCCAGGCCGAAGGAGTAGGCGACGCGTCCGGACATCACGCTGGCGGAGGTGCCGGTGATGTAGTGGCCGCTCAGCCCGGCGGAGAGCCGCATGCCGACGCCGTACCCGGAGGTGGAGGCGCCGACGAAGACACCGGTCCGGCTGCCGCGCAGCGACTGCGGGTCGATGCCCGCGCGCTCCAGGACCTCCCAGGACGCCTCCAGGAGCAGGCGCTGCTGCGGGTCCATGGCGACGGCTTCGCGCGGGGAGATGCCGAACAGTCCGGCGTCGAAGGTGGTGGCGTCGTGGACGAAGCCGCCCTCGGGGGTGTACTCGCCCTCGGCGGCCGTCAGGTCCCAGCCGCGGTCGGTGGGGAAGCCCGCGATGCCGTCGGCGCCGGTGGCGACGAGGTCCCACAGGTCGTCGGCGGAGCGGACGCCGCCCGGGTAGCGACAGCTCATCGCGACGATGGCGAGGGGCTCTCCGGGGCCGGCGGCGGTGGACGCGGCCGGGTCCCCGGACCCGGTCGTCGCACCGGACGCGCCGAAGTCCGCGTTCGCGTCGGACGTGCCGGATCCGCCGGTGAGCTCGCCGGTCAGGAACCGGCCCAGCCCACGCGGCGTCGGGTGGTCGAAGAGCAGGGTGACGGGCAGCCGAAGCCCGGTCGCGGCCCGCAGCCGCTTGCAGACCTCCATCGCGGTCAGCGAGTCGAGGCCGAGCTCCTTGAACGGGCGGTCGGAGTCCACGTCGTCCGGGCCCTGGTAGCCCAGCACCGAGGCGGTCTCCGCACGGACCAGCTCCAGCACGCGGTGGGTGCGTTCGCCCGCGCTCGCGACGGCCAGCTCCCGCCGCAGCACCGACGGCGCCGCGTCCCCCTCACCCGGCTCCTCGGCCGCGTCGGACTCCAACGCCGCCTGGACTTCGGACAGGTCACCGATGAACGGGCTGGGCCGAGCAGCGGTGAACGAGGTGGCGAACCGGGCCCACTCCACGTCCGCGACCGTGACGGCGGCCTCGCCGCTGTCGATCGCCGCACCGAGCGCGGCCGTGCAGAGCGCGGGCGGCATCGGGTTCAGGCCCCGGCTGCGCAGGTAGTCCTCGGCGTTGCCGCGGGTGGCCATGCCGGCCCCGCCCCAGGCGCCCCAGGCCACCGAGGTGGCGGGGAGTCCGGCGGCGCGGCGCTGTTCGGCGAGGGCATCGAGGTAGGCGTTGGCCGCCGCGTACGCGGCCTGGCCGCCGCTGCCCCAGACACCGGCGATGGAGGAGAAGAGGACGAACGCTTCCAGCGGGGTGTCCGCGAGCAGTTCGTGGAGGTGGGCGGCGCCGTTGACCTTGGCGCGGAAGACCTCCGCGAGGTCGCCGGTCTCCACATCGGAGAGCCGCATGGACGCGTCGACGCCGGCGGCGTGCACGACACCGGTGACCGGGTACTCCTCGAGTACGGCGGCGAGCGCGTCGCGGTCCGCGACGTCGCAGGCCACGACGGTCGCCTCGGCGCCCAGC
>KL569610.1:0-960 GCA_000715685.1 Streptomyces lilacinus | reverse complement strand
GGGTGCGTCCGGGCCGCCCCTGCTGGTCAGGACGAGACGCTCGGCGCCCCGTCCCGCCAGCCAGCGGGCCACCTCGGAGCCGAGCGCGCCGGTGCCACCGGTGATCAGCACGGCGCCGGACGGCACCCACTGCGCGGAGTCCGCGCCCGGGGCGAGCGGGGCCCGCCGCAGGCGGCGCGCGAAGACACCGGAGGCGCGTACGGCCAACTGGTCCTCGGTCGCACCGGAACCGGTCAGCGCCGCCGCGAAACGACCCGCCGACCGCTCGTCCAGGCTCTCCGGCAGGTCCACCACCCCGCCCCAGCGACCCTGGAGCTCCAGCCCCGCGACCCGCCCGAGCCCCCACACCTGTGCCTGCACGGCACTGCGCAGCACATCGGACCGGCCGACCGAGACGGCCCCGGTCGTCACGCACCACAGCGGGGCGTCGAGTTCGGCGTCGGCCGCAGCCTGGAGCAGTGCCACGGTGGCACCGACGCCCAGGGGCACGTCGGGGTCGTCGAAGTGCGGCCCCTCGGCAAGCGCCAGGAACGACAGCACACCCGTCACGGCGCCCTCGGCCGCCAGGGCGTCGTCGAGGTGCTGGGACAGTGCCCAGCGGTCCGCCTCGTCGTCGGCCACCTCGATCACGGCCACCTCGGCGCCGAGCGCGCGCAGCGCCCGTAGGCTCCGCTCCACCAGTTCGCTGTCCGCGTGGCTCTGCGGCAGGACGGCCAGCCACGTGCCGCTCTGCGCGACGGCGGAGGCCTCCTCGACCGGCTTCCAGGCGACCCGGTAGCGCAGGGAGTCCACGGCGGACAGGTCGCGTCGCCGCCGGTGCCAGGTGGACAGGGCGGGCAGTACGGCTTCGAGCTCCTCCACGCTGTCCAGGCGCAGCGTCCCGGCGACCTCGTCCAGGTCCTCGCGCTCGACGGCTGCCCAGAACCGCGCCTCGGCCGGGTCCGCCGTGGCGACCGGCTC
>KL569609.1:1336-2835 GCA_000715685.1 Streptomyces lilacinus | reverse complement strand
TCGTCGCCCTGCGCAGCCGCGCCATCGCCGAGATACTGGCCGGGCAGGGCGGCATGGTCTCCGTGGGCCTCGCCCGCGACGCCGCCGCCGCACTGATCGCCCCCTGGGGCGAGGCCCTCTCCGTCGCCGCCGCCAACGGCCCCTCCTCCACGGTGATCTCGGGCGCCGCCCACGCCGTGGACGAGCTCCTGGAGGAGTGCGCGCGGCGCGAACTGCGGGCCCGCCGGATCCCGGTGGACTACGCCTCGCACTCGGCGCAGGTCGAGCAGATCCGGGAGCGGCTTCTCGCCGAACTCGCGGAGCTGCGCCCCCGCACCGCCCGGGTGCCGTTCCACTCGGCGGTGACCGGGCAGGAGCTGGACACGGCCGGGCTCGACGCCGAGTACTGGTACGAGAACCTGCGCCGCACCGTCGAGTTCGAGCGCGCCACGCGCGGCCTGCTGGACTCCGGTCGCTCGGTGTTCGTCGAGGTCAGCCCGCATCCCGTACTGACCGTCGGGATCGAGGAGACCGTCTCGGACGCCGCCGCCCGCGCCGCCGTCCTCGCCACCCTGCGTCGCGGCGAGGACAGCGGCGAACGCTGGCTGACCGCACTCGCCCAGGCGTACGTCCAGGGCCTTCCCGTGGACTGGCGAGCGGTGCTCGCGCCCGCCGGCGGACGCCGGGTGGCGCTGCCCACGTACGCCTTCCAGCGCCGCCACTACTGGCCCGAGCCGGTGCTCCCCGCGGCCGTCTCCCCGACCGCGGCACCGGACGCCGCGCTGGGCTACGAGGTCGTCTGGCAGCCGGTCGGCGCACTCGGCTCCGTCCGCCCCGCCGGCACCTGGATCCTCGTGCGCTCGGCCGCACACGCGGACCACCCGGTCGTCGCGGCGCTCACCCGGGCCGGTGTCCGGGTCACCGAGGTCGTCGCCGCCGACGGCGAGGCCGACCGCCGGGACCTCGCGGAGCGGCTGCTCGCTGCCGGCGCCGGACAGGCCGCCGGAGTCCTGTCGCTGCTCGCCCTCGACGAGGGCACGACGGCGGACGGGCTCGCCACCGCACTGGCCGCCACGGTGGCCCTGACCCAGGCCCTCGGGGACCTGGACTGCCCCGCACCGCTGTGGTGCGCCACCCGGGGCGCCGTCTCCGTCGGCCCCTCCGACCCGCTCACCGACCCGTCCCAGGCCCTGGTCTGGGGCTTCGGCCGGTCGGCCGCGCTGGAGTTCCCGCAGCGCTGGGGCGGCCTGATCGACCTGCCCGACGCCTTCGGCCCCCGTACCGGCGAGCGGGTCGTCGCGACGCTGGCGCAGGCGGCGGAGGACCAGGTCGCGGTCCGCGCGGGCGGGGTGTTCGCCCGCAGGCTGCGGCGCACCGCCCGAATCGGCGCGGCACCGCACGCCCGCCGCGAGACGCCGGCCGTCGCCGGCCCCGTCCTGGTCACCGGCGGTACCGGAGCGCTCGGTGCCGAGGTCGCCACCTGGCTCGCCGCGCACGGCACCGAGCGGCTGGTCCTCACC
>KL569609.1:454-1057 GCA_000715685.1 Streptomyces lilacinus | reverse complement strand
CCGCCGTACTCGAAGCGCACCCGGTCACCGGTGTGGTGCACACCGCGGGTGTCGCCCGCACGGCGGCGGTGTCCGAGCTGGACGGCCCCGGCCTCGCCCAGGAGCTGCGCGCCAAGGTGACCGGCGCCGCCCACCTGCACGAACTGCTCGCGGACAGGCCACTGGAACTGTTCGTCCTGTTCTCCTCGATTGCCGGCGTCTGGGGCGGAGCCGGCCAGTCCGGATACGCGGCGGCCAACGCCTACCTCGACGCCCTGGCCCAGCGGCGCCGGGCGGACGGCCTGCCCGCCATCTCGGTGGCCTGGGGCGCCTGGGCCGAGGCGGGCATGGCGACCCGCGACGGAGCCGGAGAGTTCCTGGCCCGGCGCGGCATCCGGCAGATGACGCCCGACGCGTGCCTGTCGGCGCTCGCGGACGCACGGGACGCGGGGCTCGCCGCCGTGACCGTCGCGGACATGGACTGGGAGACGTTCGCCCCCGCGTTCACCTCGACGCGGCCCAGCCCGCTCATCGGTGACCTGCCCGAGGTCCGTACCGCCCTCGCGGCGGGCGACACCGGCACCGCCGCCGATGAGCGGGGACAGGCCTGTCTCTTATACACAT
>KL569609.1:0-192 GCA_000715685.1 Streptomyces lilacinus | reverse complement strand
CGCTCAGAGATGTGTATAAGAGACAGGCCGCACACCGTGCTCGCACTCGTCCGCCGGGAGACGGCCGACGTCCTCGGGTACGACAACGCGGACGCCGTCGAGGCCGACCGTCCCTTCAAGGACTTCGGCATCGACTCGCTCACCGCGGTCCAGGTGCGCAACCGGATCGCCACCGCGACCGGCCTGCGGCTG
>KL569608.1:1428-2959 GCA_000715685.1 Streptomyces lilacinus | reverse complement strand
CTGACGGTTTCGCACGCTTTCCACTCGCCGCGTATGGACGCCATGCTCGATGAATTCGCTGCGGCAGCAGGTGGGGTGACCTTCCATGCCCCGCACCTGCCGATCGTCTCCAACGTCACGGGCAGACTCGCCGACCCGAAGGAGATCCGTACCCCCGGCTACTGGGTGCGCCACGTCCGCCACGCCGTCCGCTTCGCCGACGGCGTGGCCACCCTGCGTGCCAAGGGCGTCAGCCG
Source organism: Streptomyces lilacinus (assembly GCA_000715685.1). GTDB lineage: Bacteria > Actinomycetota > Actinomycetes > Streptomycetales > Streptomycetaceae > Streptomyces > Streptomyces lilacinus. Next base: position 2,723 of record KL569608.1, on the reverse strand, counting down.
CTTCCTGGAGCTGGGCCCGGACGGTGTGCTGTCCGCCATGGCTCAGCAGACCGCCACCGACGCGGCCGTCGCCGTTCCCGCCCTGCGGGGCGACCGCGACGAGACCGAAGCACTGTTCACCGCCCTCGCCCAACTGCACGCGCACGGTGCGCGGATCGACTGGGCCGCGCTGCTGCAGCCGTACGGCGGCAAGCGAGTGGACCTCCCCACCTACGCCTTCGACCTTCGGACGTATTGGCCCGACGCCCTTCCCACGACCGGCGACGTCACCGCCGCGGGTCTCGGCGCCGCCGACCATCCACCTGTCTCTTATACACATCTTCTAGGCGTACTGCTCACCGGCCGCCTCGCCACGAGCACGCACCCCTGGCTGGCCGACCACACCGTGCACGGCCAGGTCGTCTTCCCGGGCACCGCGTTCGTCGAGCTCGCGCTGCACGCGGGCGAGCAGGCCGGTTGCCTCCGGCTCGACGAACTGACCCTCGAAGCCCCCCTGGTCCTGCCCGGCAACGGCGCTGTGCACCTCCAGGTCGGCGTCGGCGCACCGCAGCACGACGGCACCCGCACGGTCGAGATCTACTCCCGCCCCGAATCCCGAACGGAAGGCGACGACGAGACCTGGGTACGACACGCCACCGGCCTCCTGACCTCCGACACCACCGCCCCGGCCGGGGCACCGGACGACCTGACCGCCTGGCCGCCCGCCGGCGGCGAGCCCGTCGACCTCACCGACTTCTACCCCCGAGCCGCGGAGGCGGGCTTCGGGTACGGCCCGGTGTTCCAGGGGCTCCGTGCCGCCTGGCGGGCAGGTGACGAGCTGTACGCAGAGGTCGAACTCCCCGAGAGCGCACGGCGCGACGCCGCCCAGTACGGACTGCACCCCGCTCTGCTGGACACTGCCCTGCACCTGACGGGGCTGCTGGGCCGGGCGGGAGTGCCGTTCGCGTGGCAGGGAGTCTCCCTGTACGCGGTGGGGGCTACCGCACTGCGGGTGCGGCTGTCGCGTTCCTCGGATACGGGCCAGGACGGCTTCTCGCTGCTGCTGGCCGACGGCACGGGCACGCCGGTCGCGCGAGTGGACTCGCTGATGCTGCGCTCGACTTCCGGCTGGGACAACGGTGCCTCGGCGGCCGCACTGGACGGGCTGTATGGGGTGAAGTGGGCTCGGGTTGTACTGCCCGAGAGTGCTGATGTTGCTGGGCCTGTTGGACTGTGCACGCTGGGTGAGTTGGAAGGTGCGCCGGGTGGGGATGCGGCGGTGTGGTTGCCGTCGTCCGGTGGGCTTGCTGAGTGTG
>KL569608.1:742-1135 GCA_000715685.1 Streptomyces lilacinus | reverse complement strand
TGAGTGTGTGGGTCGTGTTCTTGGGGTTGTTCAGTGGTGGTTGGGTCAGGAGGGTTTTGAGGGCTCGCGGTTGGTGTTGTTGTCGCGTGGTGCGGTGGATGTGGGTGATGGCCGTGCGGTGACGGATGTGGCTGCTGCTGGTGTGTGGGGGCTGGTGCGTTCGGCGCAGTCGGAGCATCCCGGGCGTCTGGTGCTGGTGGACGTGGATGGGGCGGAGCCTTCGGCGGAGCAGCTTGCCGCTGTACTGAGTGTGGATGAGCCTCAGCTTGCGCTGCGTGATGGTGTGTTGTGGGCGCCGCGTTTGGTGAGGGCGTCATCGCTTCCGGTGCTGGATCTTCCGGACGAGGAGCAGGTGTGGCGCCTGGAGGGTTCCGAGCGGGGCGCTTTGGAGGA
>KL569608.1:453-618 GCA_000715685.1 Streptomyces lilacinus | reverse complement strand
GTCGGAGCATCCCGGGCGTCTGGTGCTGGTGGACGTGGACGGTGCGGAGCCTTCGGCGGAGTTGCTTGCCGGACTGTTGGCGACGGGTGAGCCTCAGCTTGCGCTGCGCGGTGGTGAGGTGTGGGCGCCGCGTTTGGTGAGGGCGTCATCGCTTCCGGTGCTGGC
>KL569608.1:0-130 GCA_000715685.1 Streptomyces lilacinus | reverse complement strand
GTCATCGCTTCCGGTGCTGGCTCTTCCGAACGGCGAGCAGCAGTGGCGTTTGGAGGGTTCCGAGCGGGGCGCGCTGGAGGATCTGGTACCGGCTCTGGTGGTGTCTTCGGCGTTGGCGCCCGGTGAGGTG
>KL569607.1:3326-3431 GCA_000715685.1 Streptomyces lilacinus | reverse complement strand
TTCGATACGCCGTTCGAAGTCAGTCAGGCAGTGCCACGGTGAGATCCACCTCGACGAGCTGTCCCGTGAAGCCCAGCTGGGCGACGCCCAAGAGCGTGCTGGCGG
>KL569607.1:1861-3152 GCA_000715685.1 Streptomyces lilacinus | reverse complement strand
TCCGGTGAAGCCCAGCTGGGCGACGCCCAAGAGCGTGCTGGCGGTGGTGAATGCCGGACCCAGGGCAGACTCGGTGAGCCGACGCCATGCGGCTCCGAGAATGTCCCTCTCATTGCTTCGCACGTAGATCACTGACCGCACCACATGTTCAGGCTGGGCACTCACCGCTGCCAGGGCAGTGAGCACGTTCGCGACAACCTGGTCGACCTGCGTCTCGAGGGAACCGGAACCGACGAGGTCACCATTCCGACCAAGCGGGCACTGCCCCGCCAGATAGGCGGTACGGCCTGCCTCCACCACGGTGATGTGGTGGTAGCCGGGTGTCTCATGCAGCTGCTCGGGGTTGATGCGGGTGATCTTCTCAGTCATGTCAGCGAGTCTGACCAGCGTGGTGCCGGCACGCACCGCATTTTCCCCACCGGCAAGCACTCCGCAGCGACGTGAGGTTAAAGAACAAGCTGAGACAACGACCGATATCTGCGCTGGAGAGACCAGATCAACGGAGAAAACCTGCGTCCCGGCTTCTCAACCAATCTGGTCGTCGCAGGTCACGGCCATAGGCGCGATGGGCGTTCGCCAGCAGTACCGCGTCTGGTGTCCCCAGGTGCTCGAACCTCCACCCGGCCTGAGCGCAGAGCAGGCGTGTCACCTCGAACGCTTCGGAGTCCTTCGGCTCGATCCGCTCGTCCGCACGGACATCGACTACCACCGCTGAGCCGTCCACGCGGCGCACGAAGTGGTCCGGGGCATGCCGACGCTCCCGCTCACCGTCATGCCAGTGCAGCCAAACGGCTGCGAGCCGATCCCGACCACCTTGGGATCGAAGTCCATCAGCAGTAGCCGGTCCCGCTCCAGCCACGACTCGAAGCCGACGTGCCGCCAGGTCGTCGCCGCCCAGTACCAGCCCGGGAAGTGACGCTCACCGCGCGACCAGCGGAACGTACGCACCGGATCGACATCCTCGAACCGGCTCGTCACACAGTCCCTCAGCGGACGCCGACGACGCCCGTGTACCGCGTCGACGTACGACAACTCGACCCACGGCCTGCCTGATCCACCCCAGCCGGTACAGCCATCCAGCACCCCCAGCGCCCTCAGTCGCGCGACTGGGTTCGCTGAGACAGAAGCCCGAACGACTCGATTGAGTGAGACAGGACAGTCGATGCTCCTCCGGCCGGCCTTGCCTCCCGATCGATTCCGATATATCGTCGAAGCATCGTGACAGTTCGATGAGTGGAGGACGACACCATGCGTTTCCGTGAACACGGTCATGAGCACCACGGCCCCGGAC
>KL569607.1:0-1601 GCA_000715685.1 Streptomyces lilacinus | reverse complement strand
GAGATGTGTATAAGAGACAGGCCCTACGGTGGGCGGGGTCGGGGCGGGCCCGGCGGCCGGGCGCGGCGCGGCGACGTGCGGGCCTCGATCCTGGCGCTGCTGAAGGACCGCCCCATGCACGGCTACGAGATGATCCAGGAGATCGCCGAACGCAGTGGCGGCGCCTGGAAGCCGAGCCCCGGCTCGGTCTACCCGACCCTTCAGCTGCTGGAGGACGAGGGGCTGATCACCAGTGCCAGCGAGGGCGGCAAGAAGCTGTTCACGCTCACGGACGCCGGCCGCGCCGAGGCCGAAGGGGGCCCGGAGACCCCCTGGGAGGCCGTCGGGCGCGGCGTCGACTGGGAGGCCGCGCAGGAGATCCGGCAGGCCGGCTTCGGGCTGATGGAAGCCTTCGGGCAGGTTTGGAAGACCGGCAGCGCAGAACAGCGGGAGAAGGCGGTCGCCGTCATCAACGACGCCCGCAAGAAGCTGTATCTGATCCTCGCCGGCGAGAGCTGAGGCGGGCCGGCACGGGGGCGCGTGCGCCGGAGGCCGCGCGCCCCTGAGACGGAATCCGGCCGCCGTCCTTCTCAAGGAGGAGCGGCCGGGTGCGCATACCCGACTCGCGTCGGATGCGCGAATGCGACTCTCCGGGGATGCTCTCATCACACGGGACTGATGGGGTGGGAGGGTGCGAAGCGGTACACCTGACACCGGATGGGCCGGCGCCGCGGCCGGGACTCCGTTGAGCCCGGAGTTGGCGTCGGCCGTCGCGGGCGCGCGCAGGCGCGCGGCGCGCGACGGCGACCGGCAGATCGACACCGCGCATCTGCTGCACACCCTGCTCGAGGCCGACCCGGCGGCCCGCCGCGCCCTGCCGGGCGGTCCGGCCCAGGTCGCCCGGCTGCTCGGCTATCTCGTCCAGCGCACCATCGGCTACGGCCTGCGCTGGAGCGGCACGGTGGAGGACTCCGGCGCCCTGCCCGTCCTCGCGGCCGGCACGGTCGCCGGCTGGTCGCCCGCCGCGGCCGGCGCCATGCGCGCGGCCCACGTACGCGCCCGGTCCCGCGACGCCGCCGCGGTGGCGGGGACCGACCTGCTCGTCGCCCTCGTGCACGACCCCCGCTGCCGCGCGGTCGACGTGCTGCACCGCGCGGGTGTCGACACCACGCTGCTCGCCGCGTGCCTGGAGGGCCTCGTCGACCACGAAGGCGCCTCGCACCAGGCCACATGACCGCCCCCGGCCCTTCCGCATCTCGCGGCGGTCGTCGAACAATTCGAGTTGTTCGGCGCAGGCCGGTCGGCCTAGGCTGCCGATCATGCCGATGACTGTTCTGCCGCCTCCCGCCGCGTAGCGCGGGCGGTCGCTCCCCACTTGTCAGCCCGGGACGGGGTCCCGGGCCGGTCGGCGCTGCCCGCGGACGGAGTACGCCATCACTCATGTCCTCTGCGGGAGAACAGTCATGCACAACTCCTCTCTTCCTGCCTGCCCTTCCACGGGTGCGGGCTCCTCTGCCGGTGCCGGTGCCGTCGCCGGCGTACCCGGTCCGGCGTCCGCCGAACTCTCCACCGGCCTCGACGCCGGCCTCTCCACCGGCCTCTCCACCGGCCTCTCCACCGGC
>KL569606.1:21500-22195 GCA_000715685.1 Streptomyces lilacinus | reverse complement strand
CTCCCGGGCCGGCGCCGGCTCGCCCGCCTCCGCGAGCCGCGCCAGCAGCACCGTCGCCGCCGCCGTCTCCGCCAGCGGGCCCGGCACGCAGTGGCGGCCCAACGCGACGAAGGCGAGGCCCAGTTCCACCGGCAGCGACCCCGCCCCGCCGTACGTCTCCGGCGTCGCGAGCGTGAAGACGCCCGCGTCCGCCGCCCGCCGCCACAGGGCCAGCACCGGCCCATGGTCGCCGCGCGCCCACGCCCGTACCGCCGCCGGGGTGTCGGCCGCCGCGAAGAGGCGGTCCAGCGTCCGGCCGAAGGCCGTCTGCTCGGCGTCCGGCAGGAACCTCATCCCCGGCGTCCCTTCGGCAGGCCGAGCAGCCGCTCCGCGATGATGTCGCGCTGGATCTCGTTCGTGCCCGCGTAGACCGGTCCGGCCAGGGCGAACGTCCAGCCCTCCGCCCAGCGGCCGTCGGCGGCCTCGCCGTGCGGGCCGAGCAGGTCGAGGGCGGTCTCGTGCAGGGCGAGGTCCAGCTCGGACCAGAAGACCTTGGTGAGGCTGGCGTCCGCGCCCGGAGTGCCCCGCCCGTCGGCGGTGTCGACGAGGGAGGCCTGCGCGTAGCCGTGGAGCTGGTAGGCGCGGGCCCGGATCACGGCGTCGGCGACCCGGTCGCGCGTCGCCGGGTCGCCGTCGGCGGCCGAGCGCCAGAGCGC
>KL569606.1:20845-21274 GCA_000715685.1 Streptomyces lilacinus | reverse complement strand
CCCCCGCCGTGAAGCGGCCCGGGCTGCGCAGCGTCAGCCCGCGCTCGCTGCCCGCCGTGCTCATGGCGACGCGCCAGCCGTCCCCCGGCGCGCCGACGACGTCCTCGTCGGGCACGAAGACGTCGTCGAGGAAGATCTCGGCGAAGGCCGGCTTGCCGTCGAGACGGCCGATGGGCCGCACGGTCACCCCGTCGGCGTCCAGCGGGAACAGCGCGTACGTCAACCCCTTGTGAGGCCGGTCCGCGCCGGGGTGGCTGCGGAACAGCCCGAAGGCGCGGTCCGCGAACGCCGCGCGCGAGGACCACGTCTTGTGCCCGCGCAGCAGCCAGCCGCCCTCGGCGCGGACCGCGACGGACCTGAGCGAGGCCAGGTCCGAGCCCGCCTCCGGTTCGGACCACGCCTGCGCCCAGACCCTGTCTCTTATACACA
>KL569606.1:19212-20555 GCA_000715685.1 Streptomyces lilacinus | reverse complement strand
AGAGACAGATCCCGGCCCGCTGCGCGGCCGTGCCGTGCTCGAGGAGCGTGGGGGCCAGCAGGCCGATGCCGTTCTGCGAGACGCGGGCGGGCGCGCCGGCCGCGTGGTACTCCTCCTCGAAGACCAGCCACTCCAGCAGCGAACACCCGCGCCCGCCGTACTCCTCGGGCCAGGACACGACCGACCAACCGCCCGCGTGCAGCGTCCGCTCCCACGCCCGGTGCTCCTCGAAGCCCCGCTCGGTCTCCAGCGAGGCGAGCGGCACCGCCGGTACGTGCGCGGCCAGCCACGCGCGGGCCTCCGCCCGGAACGCGGTCTCGCGCGGGGTGAAGTCGAGGTCCATCGGCCTTCCTTCAGTCTTCTTTCAGCTTTCCTTCATGCGGCGGACGTCCATGCCGCCGAGGGGGTCGGCGGTCGTCTCCGCGTTGTGCGCGTGGGCCAGGTGGTGCAGGCCGAAGACGGAGTCCAGGCCCGCGTGCAGCCCCTGCAGGTCCTCCGCCTGATTGACCGCGCGCTTGGCGAGCGCGAGCCCGAGGCGGGGCATGCGGGCGACGCGCTCCGCCATGTCGCGGGTGGCGTCGGCGAGTTCGGCGCGCGGCACGACGCGGTTGACCATCCCCACCTCGTACGCCCGGCGCGCGCTCATCCGGTCGCCGGTGAAGAGCAGCTCCTTGGCCACGCGCGGCGGCATCACCCACGGGTGCGCGAAGTACTCGACGCCGGGGATGCCCATCCGGACGACGGGGTCGGAGAAGAAGGCGTCGTCGCTCGCCACGATCAGGTCGCACACCCACGCCAGCGTCAACCCGCCCGCCACGCACGCCCCCTGGATGCTCGCCACCAGCGGCTTGGGCAGCTCGCGCCAGCGCCGGCACATGCCCAGATAGACCTCCGACTCCCGGGCGAACCGCCGCTCCGCGCCCGCCTTGTCCGCGTGGTCCCACCACAGCCCGGCCCGGCGCTCGAAGGAGAGATGGGCGTCGCGCTCCGGGGTGCCGATGTCGTGGCCGGCGGAGAAGTGCTCGCCCGCTCCGGCGAGGACGACCACCCCGACGTCGTCGTCGGCCGCGGCCCGGTAGAAGGCCTCGTCCAGGGCGTACGTCATGGCGGAGTTCTGGGCGTTGCGGTATTCCGGGCGATTCATGGTGACCTGCGCGACGGGGCCGCGCCGGTCGTACAACACCGTGGTGTCAGGGGCCATCCCGGCATCCTTCCCTAACAAGTGTTTGGTAGGTTAGCGTGCCGTCATGAGCAGCGTCGAGGGCTCCGGCCCACCGTCGTACGTCCCCGCTCACGGACTGTCTCTTATACACATCTCTGAGCGGGCTGGCAAGGCAGACCGC
>KL569606.1:17558-18989 GCA_000715685.1 Streptomyces lilacinus | reverse complement strand
GTGTATAAGAGACAGGGGCGACGGCCCGGCGATTCCTCGAGGAAGGCGCGAGCGTCGTCCTCGGCGACGCCCACGCGCCCCGCCTCGCCGCCGCCGTCGACGCGCTGGCCCGCGAGTTCGGCGCCGACCGGGTCGGGGGGACGCCCTGCGACGTCACTGACGAGGCACGGATCGCCGCCCTGTTCGACCTCGCCGAGGACCGCCACGGCCGGCTCGACATCCTCGTCAACAACGCGGGCCTCGGCGGCACCGCCGACCTCGCCGACACGACCGACGCCCAGTGGCACGCGGTCCTCGACACCACCCTGACCGGCACCTTCCGCTGCACCCGCGCCGCCCTGCGCCGCATGCGGGCGAGCGGCACCGGCGGCGTCGTGGTCAACAACGCCTCCGTCCTCGGCTGGCGCGCCCAGCGCGGGCAGGCCCACTACGCCGCCGCCAAGGCCGGCGTCATGGCCCTGACCCGCTGCGCGGCCCTCGAGGCGGCCGACTACGGCGTGCGCGTCAACGCCGTCGCGCCCAGCCTCGCCGCGCACCCGCACCTGGCCAAGGTCACCACGCCCGCCCTGCTCGAGGAGCTCGCCGGGCGCGAGGCCTTCGGGCGGGCCGCCGAGCCCTGGGAGGTCGCCAACGTCATCGTCTTCCTCGCCGGCGACTACTCCTCGTACATGACCGGCGAAACCGTCGCCGTCAGCAGCCAGCACCCGTGACAGAGCCTGGGACGGATCCCGTGACCGATCCCGTGAACGAGAATGGCACCGTGCCGATCAGCAAGAAGACCACCCCCGACAGGCCGGCCCCGGCCCGCCGCGCCGAACTGCTCGCGACCGCCGCCGAGGTGTTCGCCGAGCAGGGCTACAGCGCCACCACCGTGCGCCGCATCGCCGACGAGGCGGGCATGCTCGCGGGCAGCCTCTATTACCACTTCGACTCCAAGGAGTCGATGCTCGACGAGATCCTCGCCGGCTTCCTGACCGAGCTGTGGTCCGGCTACGACGCCGTGCTCGCCGCCGGCCTCGGCCCCCGCGAGACCGTCGAGGCCCTCGTCACCGAGTCCTTCCGCGAGATCGACCGGCACCGCGCGGCCGTCGCCGTCTACCAGAAGGAGTCGCGCCACCTCGTCGACCACCCCCGCTTCGCCTATCTCGCCGAGTCCCAGGAGAAGTTCGAGGACATGTGGCTCGGCATCCTGCGGCGGGGCGTCGCCGAGCGCGTCTTCCGCGCCGACCTCGACATCCGGCTGGCCTACCGCTTCCTGCGCGACACGGTGTGGGTCGCGGCCTCCTGGTACCGGCCGGACGGGGCGCACGGCCCGGAGGACATCGCCCGGCAGTATCTGTCCATGGTCCTGGACGGGATCGCCGTACGGGACTGACCCGAGCGAGGAGCAACCGCCATGGCCGAGGCATACATCGTCGGCGCGGTGCGCAC
>KL569606.1:16136-17242 GCA_000715685.1 Streptomyces lilacinus | reverse complement strand
ACCTGGGCGCGCACGTCATCGCCGAGCTCGTACGGCGCACGGGCGTGGACCCGGCGGCCGTGGACGACGTCGTCCTGGGCTGCCTGGACACCGTCGGCCCGCAGGCCGGCGACATCGCCCGCACCAGCTGGCTCGCCGCGGGCCTCCCCGAGGAGGTGCCCGGCGTCACCGTCGACCGGCAGTGCGGCTCCGGCCAGCAGGCCGTCCACTTCGCGGCCCAGGCCGTCCTCTCCGGCACCCAGGACCTCGTCGTCGCGGGCGGCACGCAGAGCATGTCGCAGGTCCCCATCGGCTACGCCTTCCACCGCGCCGCCCAACCGCTGGGCCTGGACGAGGGGCCGTTCGCCGGCTCGGACGGCTGGCGCGCCCGCTACGGGGACCGGCCCGTCAACCAGTTCCACGGCGCGGAGCTGATCGCCGGCCAGTGGGGCATCAGCCGGGAGCGGATGGAGGAGTACGCCCTGCTCTCCCACCGGCGCGCGGTCCGCGCCGCCGACGAGGGCCGCTTCGACCGCGAGCTCGTCCCCTACGGCGACGTGACGGCGGACGAGGGGCCGCGCCGGGACACCTCGCTGGCCGCGATGGCCGCCCTCCGCACGGTCGTGCCGGGCGGGCGCCTCACCGCCGCGGTCTCCTCGCAGGTCTCGGACGGCGCCGCGGCGCTGCTCGTCGCGAGCGAACGCGCCGTGCGCGAGCACGGGTTGACCCCGCGCGCCCGCGTCCACCACCTCTCCGTACGGGGCGAGGACCCGATCCGCATGCTGACCGCCCCCCTCCCCGCCACCGCCCACGCCCTCCACGGCACCGGGCTCGCCATCGGCGACATCGACCTCGTCGAGATCAACGAGGCCTTCGCCCCGGTCGTCCTGGCCTGGCTGACCGAAACGGGTGCCGACCCCGAGCGCGTCAACGTCAACGGCGGCGCGATCGCCCTGGGCCATCCGCTCGGCGCGACGGGCGCGAAGCTGATGACGACGCTGCTGCACGAGCTGGAGCGGACGGGTGGACGGTACGGGCTACAGGTGATGTGCGAGGGGGGCGGGCAGGCGAACGTGACGATCATTGAGCGGCTGGCTTGAATCAGCCCGTCCGGCGCTTGAGGACCG
>KL569606.1:14345-15836 GCA_000715685.1 Streptomyces lilacinus | reverse complement strand
GGAAACGGTGAAAGGGCGGGACCGGGGCCCCAACCCCACCTCACACCCCCGGCAAGCGCCGCAGCGTCGCCTCGGCCTCCGCCATGATCCTCCCGACCAGCGCCCCACAAGACGGCAGGTCCGAAATCACCCCCGCCACCTGCCCCGCCGCCATCACCCCCACATCCGTACGCCCCTCCACCATCGCCGCCCGCAACAGCATCGGCGTGTTCGCCGCCAGCAACACCTGACTCCACCTCAGGTCCCGCCCCCGCCGCATGGCGAGCCCGTCCCGCACGAGCCGCGCCCAGCTCAGGCCCGAAAGCCTCCGAAACGCCGCCGCATGCCGCACCGCCCGCACCAACGCCCCGCCGCGCCCCGCCCCTTCCAGGCCGGCGACGAACGGCGTGCGCAGCATTCGATGGGGCAGGCCGTCGACCCGGTCCGTCACCACGACGTCGTGCACCGACGCCGCCAGGTACGCGGCCTTCACCGCCGCCGGCACCGTGCTCTCGGAGGTCAGCAGGAAGCGCGTCCCCATGGCGATGCCCGCCGCCCCGTACGCGAGCTGTCTCTTATACAGCACCGACGTCGCGACCGGCCCGGTGTGCCCGCCGCCCTCGCCGCCCTGCACGACGATCGCGTCCGCGCCCCACGCCGCGACCTTCTCGGCGTGGCGCCGGGCGCCGACGGAGGGCATGACGACGACACCGGCGTCCTTCAGGCGGGCGACGAGCTCGCGCGAGGGGGCCAGCGCGAAGGAGGCCACGCGCACCCCCTCCGCCACGAGGATCGCCACGCGCTCGGCCGCGTCCCCCGCGTCCGCCCGCAGGTTGACGCCGAAGGGCTGGTCCGTACGGGACTTCACCTCGCGTATCGCGGCCCGCAGCCGTTCCGGCGTCATCGTCGCGGAGCCCAGGATGCCGAGCGCCCCGGCCTCCGCCACCGCGGTCACCAGGCGGGGCCCGGCGACCCAGCCCATTCCGCTCTGCACGACGGGGTGCCGCACGCCCACCAGCTCGGTCAGAGCGGTTCTCAAGGGGCCACCTCGCGGTGGCGCAGGCCGGCCGGGTCGAGGACCTCGCGGATCAGGCGCAGCTCGGCGTCCGTCGGCGTACGGGTGCGCGGCACGTCGACCGGTACGTCGAGCGGGAAGCCGGTGGCGGCCCGCACGTCGTCCGCCGTCACCCCGGGATGCAGCGAGCGCACGCGCATCGTGCGGTCGGGGGTCTCGAAGTCCAGCACGGCGAGGTCGGTGACGACGCGCACGACGCGGTGGAAGCGCGCGGCCGGCCCGGCGCCGGCGGCGCGGTCGTTGCCGACGCCGCTGACCATGTCGACGCGCTCGACGAGGACGCGGGGGGAGTGCCGGGGGATCCAGTAGCTGACGGGGTGGTTGAGGGTGCTGACGGGCGCGCCCCGCACCCCGATCAGCTGCCGGTGCGGGCGCTTCCAGTCCCCGATGCAGCTGATGTTCGAGTTGCCGTACCGGTCGAGCTGGCTCTTATACAC
>KL569606.1:12655-14052 GCA_000715685.1 Streptomyces lilacinus | reverse complement strand
ACGTCAGGTGCCGCCGGTACGGCAGCCAGCCCTCGATCGCCCCGCGCGGCGCCCCCGGTGTCGGAACGTCGGCGAGCAGCATGGCCTCGCCGTCCGTGAGCAGCAGATCCGGCGCGAAGGTGATGCGCGCCAGCCCGGCCCCGATCCTGGACACCACGCCCATGGGACTCGCCAGCACCTCGCCGCTGCCGCGCCACGCCTCGGCGCACGCCACGACGCACACCTCCGCCCGATCGGCACCGGTGCCAGTGCCGCCGGTACCGTCGTCGGCGTTCACCCGGCCTCCTCGGTGAAGGCCGCCACGGCGGCCCGGTAGTCGTCCTCGTCCCCGGACAGGAAGCGCGCCGTGAAGTCCCGCCACCGCTCCGGGTCGGCGGCCGCCCGGGCGTACGCTGCCTGGAAGGCCTCGTCCCGCTCGTAGTCCGGGACGCAGGAGGTGAAGTGCGCCCCGCCCGGCGCCTCGATCACGCCGGTGACGCAGTGGCGCTGCACCAGCAGCGTCTGCGGCGCTCCCTCGGCGGCGAATTCCCCCCTGCCGACGAGGCGTTCGCACGAGACGTACGCCTCCCGGGCGGCCTCGCAGAAGAGGTCGTCGAAGTACGGGTCCGGGCCCAGGTACTGCGCGTTGCCCCGGGCGTCGGCGCGGTTGAGGTGGACGAGGGCCGCGTCGAGCGTCAGCGCGGGCACGGCGACCAGCTCCTCCCCGTCCTCGTACGGCGAGGTGACCGTTCGCAGGCCGGGGTTGACCCTCAGCAGGTCGGAGCCCGGGCCCGAGCGCACGGGCAGGAAGGGCAGCCTGTTCGCCGCGGCCGTCAGCCCCCACATGAACATCGCCTCGTCCAGCTCCACCAGCTCCAGCTCGCCGCGCTCCCGGGCGGCGCGGAAGTGCGGCTCGAGGGGGATCGAGTCGAGCGTGACGAACGCCGCGACGAGCCGGCGCACCCTCCCCGCGGCCACCAGCAGGCCCACGTCCGGGCCTCCGTAGGACACCACGGTCAGGTCCGTCAGCCCCGCGCGCAGGACAGGTGCCGATCGTCATGCCGTCGGCGAGGCGGCCGACGGCCTCGTCGGCTGTCATCGTCTTGTCGGCAGACATCGTTTGCTCGGCGGGCATCGTTTGCTCGGCGGTCGTCGTCCTGTCGGCCGTCACGGCCGCTCCTTCCCCCGGCTCCGGGCGGCGAACGCGTCGCGGTGGCGGTCGGCGACGCCGCGGAGGGTGGCCTCGAAGGTGAAGCCCTGCTCGTAGCGGTAGCTGCGGCGGACGTCGACGGGGTCGATGCCGTTGAGCGCGGCCTTCGCCATGCGCAGCAGCGCGCTGTCCTTGGCCGCGATCTCCCGCGCCAGCTCCAGCGCGGCGGCCGCCAGCTGTCTCTTATACACATCTCTGATGGCGCGAG
>KL569606.1:11373-12401 GCA_000715685.1 Streptomyces lilacinus | reverse complement strand
ACACCGAGCCGTGCCGGTGCAGCTCCCGCGCGGTGACCGTGCGCGAGGTGTAGTAGAGGGTGCGCATCAGATGCTGGGGCACCAGCCGGGCGAGGTGGGTGGCGGCGCCGAGGGCGCCCCGGTCGAGCTCGGGCAGGCCGAACGTGGCGTCGTCGGAGGCGACGACGGCGTCGGCGTTGCCGACGAGCCCGATGCCGCCGCCGAGGCAGAAGCCGTGCACGGCGGCGACGACGGGTACGGGACAGTCGTAGACGGCGGAAAAGGCCTCCGCGCAGGCGTGGTTGACGTCGACGAGGGCCCGGTGGTGCCCCTCGCCGGGGGAGCGGCGCAGCTCCTTGATGTCCACGCCGGCGTTGAAGCCGCGGCCGGTGGCGGCGAGGACGACACAGTCGGCCGCCGGGTCGCGGCCCGCCGCGCGGACGGTCTCCGCCAGCGCGTACCAGCCGCGTACGGGCAGGGCGTTGACGGGCGGGAAGTCGACGGTGACGACGGCGATGCCCGGTTCGGGGCGTGCGGTGGAGATGCCCATCGGCTACCTTTCCACCAAACGTTTGTTAGGTACCGGTCCGTTCGACGGTAGCAGCGGACCGGCCGCTGGGGGAGGCGTCGGAATGAGCACAACTCCCGCGCTGCACGGCCGCGTCGCCGTCGTCACCGGCGGCACGCGCGGCGTCGGCGCCGGTATCGCCCGGGCGTTCCTGCGCGCCGGCGCCCACGTCGTCGTCTGCGCCCGCCGTCCGCCGGACGCACCGATCGGGGCGGACGGCAGAACGGCCCGCTACCTCCCCGCCGACCTGCGCGAACCGGCGGCCGCGCACGCGTTGTTCGCCCGCGTCGCCGACGCCCACGGCCGGCTGGACGTGCTGGTCAACAACGCGGGCGGCACCCCGGTCCGGCACCTGGACGACGCGGACGCGGCCCGCCACGCCCGCGTCGTCGAGCTCAACCTCCTCGCCCCCCTCACCGCCTCCCTGGCCGCCCGCCGCCTCATGCGCGAGCAGCCGACCGGCGGCTCCATTGTGATGATC
>KL569606.1:10859-11110 GCA_000715685.1 Streptomyces lilacinus | reverse complement strand
CTCCATTGTGATGATCGGCAGCGTCAGCGGCACCCGCCCCTCTCCCGGCACCGCCGCCTACGGCGCGGCCAAGGCGGCGCTGGAGAACCTCGCCCGCACCATGGCCGTCGAATGGGCCCCCGCCGTCCGCGTCAACACCCTCGTCCTCGGCATGGTGCGCACCGAGTCCGCCCACTCGCACTACGGCGACGAGCACGGCCTCGCCGCCGTCGCCCGGACCGTGCCGGCGGGCCGGCTCGCCGAGCCCGATG
>KL569606.1:10330-10633 GCA_000715685.1 Streptomyces lilacinus | reverse complement strand
AGAGATGTGTATAAGAGACAGGAACAGCGCCGACAGGGGAGGAGCCCTCACCCATGACCGGAATCTGCGCCGATCGCGTCGCCGTCGTCACCGGTGCCGGACGCGGCCTCGGCCGCGCCCACGCGCTGGCCCTCGCCGCCGAGGGCGCGCGCGTCGTGGTCAACGACCTCGGCACGAACACCGCGGGGCAGGGCGTCTCCGGCGGTCCCGCCCACGAGGTCGCAGAGGAGATCCGCGCCCGGGGCGGCCACGCGGTCGCCCACAGTGGCGACATCGCCACCGCCTGTCTCTTATACACATCTC
>KL569606.1:9770-10071 GCA_000715685.1 Streptomyces lilacinus | reverse complement strand
CGCCACAGGAGCGGCCTCCCTCGTCGCCACCGCGCTCGAGGTCTACGGACGGCTGGACGCCGTCGTCAACAACGCGGGCTTCCTGCGCGACCGCATGCTCGTCAACCTCGGCGAGGACGACTGGGACGCGGTCGTCCGCGTCCACCTCAAGGGCCACTTCCTCGTCCTCCGGCACGCCGCCGCCCACTGGCGGACGGAGGCCAAGGCCGGCCGCACGCCGGCCGCCCGCGTCGTCAACACCACCTCCGGCGCCGGCCTGCTGGGCAGCGTGGGGCAGGCCAACTACTGTCTCTTATACACA
>KL569606.1:8359-9531 GCA_000715685.1 Streptomyces lilacinus | reverse complement strand
TGTGTATAAGAGACAGGCGTACGGGTCAACGCCGTCGCCCCCGCGGCCCGCACCCGGATGACCGAGGGACCTTTCGGCGCGGCCATGGCCGCACCGGCCGACGGCGGCTTCGACGCGATGGCCCCCGCCAACGTCTCCCCGCTCGTGGTGTGGCTGGCCTCGGCCGCCTCCGACGCCGTGACCGGCCAGGTCTTCGAGGCCGAGGCCGGCCGCATCACGGTCATGGAGGGCTGGCACCCCGGCCCCACCGCGGACAAGGGCGACCGCTGGACCCCCGCCGAGGCGGGGGAGGCGGTACGCGACCTGCTGCTGGGGGCCCGGGTGCCGCGCCCGGTGTACGGCGCCGGCTGAAGCCGCCTCAGGACACCACGTCCTTGCCGCGGAAGTGCCGGAAGGCGAGGGCGACGAGCACCACCGCGTACGCCACCGACACCGACGTCCCCTTCACCATCCCGCTCCACTCCAGCCGCGGCTGCAGCACGTCCGCCCACGCGTACTGCCAGTGCGCCGGCAGCACGTCCCGCCAGGCGCCCAGCGCGGTCACCGCGTCCAGGACGTTGCCGACGATCGTCAGCCCCAGCGCGCCGCCCACCGCGCCCAGCGGCGCGTCCGTCACCGTGGACAGCCAGAACGCCAGCGCCGCCGTGACCAGCTGGCTCACGAAGACGAACGCCACCGCGAGGGCGAGCCGCCCGGTGGCCGTGCCCGCGTCCAGGGAACCGCCGGTGGGGATGCGCAGCGGCCCCCAGCCGTACGCGGCCGTGCCCGCCGCCAAGGCGACCAGCGGCAGCAGCACGATCGCGGCCGCGCTGAACCCGAGGGCGACCGCGAGCTTGCTCAGCAGCAGCCGCGCCCGCGGCACCGGCGCCGCCAGCAGATAGCGCAGCGACGACCAGCTCGCCTCCGAGGCCACGGCGTCCCCGCAGAACAGCGCCACCGGCACCACCAGCAGGAAACCCGCCGACACGAACAGCGCGGTGGCCGCGAAGTTCACCCCGGAGGAGGTGGCCGTGTCCATGAGGGTGACCCGGCCGTTGCGCCCCTTCGGGTCCCCGCCGATCGCGAAGGCCGCGATCAGGACGAACGGCAGCACCGCCAGCACCGCGCCCATCACGAGCGTGCGCCGGCGCCGCAGCTGGCGCGCCGCCTCCACCCGCAGCGGCAGGGGGCGG
>KL569606.1:7399-8085 GCA_000715685.1 Streptomyces lilacinus | reverse complement strand
CAGCGGCAGGGTGCGCCCGGCGCGGTAGCCGGGCGCGGACTCCGTCGCCGTGCTCTCCGTCGCCGTGCTCTCCGTTGCCGTGCTCATGCGGAACCTCCGATCAGGGTCAGGAACGCGTCCTCCAGCCGCCGGTGCGGGCCGACGCTCGCCACGGGGACCTCCAGCCGGACGAGTTCCGCCAGCAGTTCCGGCGCGCTCGCGCCGTCGAGCCGCACCAGCAGCCCCTCGTCGGTCCGGACGGCCGACGCCACCCCGGGCAGGGCGGCGACCTTCTCCGTCACGACCTCCGACAGCCGGCCCTCGACGCCCACCAGCAGCGTGTCGCCCGAGCCGACGATGTCCGCGACCGGCCCCGCGCCGACCAGCCGGCCCCGGTCCATCACGACCAGGTGGGTGCAGGACTGCTCCACCTCGGCGAGGAGGTGGCTGGAGACGATGACGGTGCGGCCGGCCGCCGCGTACCGGATCATCACCTCGCGCATCTCCCGGATCTGCGGCGGGTCCAGACCGTTCGTCGGCTCGTCCAGGATCAGCAGGTCAGGCAGGCCGAGCATGGCCTGGGCGATCGCCAGACGCTGCCGCATGCCCTGCGAGTACGTCCGCACGGCCCGCTCCAGCGCCGGGCCGAGGCCCGCGATCTCCAGCGCCTCGTCGAGGTGCGCGTCCTCCTGTCTCTTATACACATC
>KL569606.1:6222-7104 GCA_000715685.1 Streptomyces lilacinus | reverse complement strand
CAGTACAGGTCCAGGTTGGCCCGCCCCGACAGGTGCGGCAGGAAGCCCGCGCCCTCCACGAACGCGCCGACCCGCGACAGCACGGGCGCCCCGGGCCGGATCGCGTGCCCGAACACCCGGACCTCCCCCGCGTCGGGCCCGATCAGGCCCATGAGCATGCGCAGCGTCGTGGTCTTGCCGGCCCCGTTCGGCCCCAGCAGCCCCAGCACCTGGCCGCGCTCGACGCGGAAGGACAGCTCCCGCACGGCGTACCGGTCGGCGGAGCCCGCGTACCGCTTGTTCAACCCCGTGATCTGCAGGGGCACGTCGGCCAGGGCCGGGTCTGTCTCTAGATGTGTATAAGAGACAGTGGCAGGGCGGGCCGGCGAGGCGTAGCCGAGGTCGGTGGCGGCGAGGACGAGCCGCATCCGGTGCCCGGCCTCGAAGGTGTGGTCGACGGCGGGCAGCCGCAGCTCGACCGTCCGTCCCTTCTCGGCGCCCTCGACCCGCACGGGCGTCACGAGCTGCCCGGGCAGGACCTGCTGCCCGTTCGGCCCGACGTCGTAGACCTTGGCGAAGACCACCGCCTCGCCGGTGTCCGAGGCGATCCGCACCCTCGCGGTCGGCGTGCCGGTCACGCGCACGCCCTCGTCGAGCGGGGCGGAGTCGAAGCGGGCGTGCTGGCCGGGGAAGTCGAGGGACACGCCCAGCCCGAGCCCCGACAGCTGCGAGACCGCGCCGATGCCGGGCACGGCGGAGACGGCCGAGGGCGCCGCCCCGGCGGGATTGCCGAAGGACTGCGCGCCGCCGGTCAGCGCGATCGTACGGGTGTCGCCGCGCAGCCCGGGGTAGCGGGCGGCGGTCGCGGCGCGCAGCCGCGCCCTGCCGTCGGTGGTGTCGATG
>KL569606.1:5610-5960 GCA_000715685.1 Streptomyces lilacinus | reverse complement strand
GTATAAGAGACAGACGCCGGGCCGGTCCCGACGCCGTCGTCGCCCTTGAGGTAGTGGTCGAACCACGCCTGCGTGCGCTGCTCGACGCGGTCCTTCTCCTCGGCGGTCCCGGCGTCGTGCCCGCCGGCGATCCAGTCCACGGCGACCGGGGCGCCGTTGCGACGGATGGCGGCGGCCGCGGCGTCGGCCTGGTCGAGGGGGAAGAGGGAGTCGCTCTGACCCTGGATCAGGAGGGTGGGCACCTTGACGCGGTCCGCGACGGCCGAGGGGCTGCGGCGCTCGAGCAGGTCCCGCGCCGCCGCGTCCGGCCGGCCGGCGACGGCCACGCGCTCGTACATCGCGCACAGGGC
>KL569606.1:5063-5392 GCA_000715685.1 Streptomyces lilacinus | reverse complement strand
TCGTACATCGCGCACAGGGCCGGCTCGAAACGGCCGCAGCCGGTGGTGCTCGGGGACGCCGTCGTACGGGTCTCCGGCGGGCCGCCCTTGCCGCCGGCGCCGGCGTTGGGGGATCCGGTGGTGGTCGAGCCGGTGGTGGTCGAGCCGGTGGTGAAGAAGATGCCGGCCCAGAGCTTCTTGAAGACGTCGCCGGGGAAGAGGGAGTCGGCGAGGTTCCAGTAGGTGATCTGTGGGGCGATGGCGTCGACGCGCTTGTCGTGGCCGGCGGCCAGCAGGGCGATCGCGCCGCCGTAGGAGCCGCCCGCGATGCCGACCCTGGGGTCGCCGGC
>KL569606.1:4456-4801 GCA_000715685.1 Streptomyces lilacinus | reverse complement strand
GGGGGCCCAGCCAGTCGAGGAGCCGGCTGACGTCGGCGACCTCGTGGTCCGGGTCGTTGAGGCCGATGCGGCCCGTGGAGCGGCCGAAGCCGCGCGCGGACCAGGTCAGCACCGCGTAGCCGGACCGGGCCAGCTCCTCGGCCTCCTCGCGCAGGTCGTCCTTGCTGCCGCCGAAGCCGTGCGCGAGCAGCACGGCCGGCCGGCGCCGATCGACCGGCCCGGAGGTGAAGAAGGACGTGTCGATGCGCACGGTCCTCGTGGCGCCCGGCGCCTCGGGGGCGTCGATCAGCCGGTCCTCGCGGCGCACGGGTGCTGTCTCTTATACACATCTCTGATGGCGCGAGG
>KL569606.1:3235-4189 GCA_000715685.1 Streptomyces lilacinus | reverse complement strand
AGAGATGTGTATAAGAGACAGCGCGGGCGGGGGAAACGCAGCTTCATGTTCGAATGCTAAGCGGAGCGTGCTTCCCATTGCGGGCGAGGCACCCGACGTGCGGTCACGCGCCCGCCATGTCGACGAGTTTGGTGACGGTGTTCCAGTTGCGCGCCGTTCCCACCACCCCCAGGCGCCGCTCGGTCAGCACCTTCGCCAGCTTCGAGTCCCGGATGCCGTTCGCGTAGTACACGTACAGCTCGCGCTCGCGGAGGACGAACTCCTCGGGCGCGTAGGCCGCCGGGTCGATGTCGGCCACGGCGGCCGGGTCGGCCGGGCGGTCGAGGAAGGTGACCAGGAAGCGCGGGTTCGCGATGTCCCGCCCCGCGAACGGATTGGCGTCGACGACACGGCGTATGTCACCCGCTTCGCGCACCAGACAGGTCACCTGGAACCCGAGCTCCCGCTCGATGGCCCGCTCCAGCTCCGCGGCCAGGCCGTCGGCGTCGGCCTTCGGGTGGGTGAAGACGGCGTTGCCGCTGTTGAGATGGGTCCGCACGGACTCGCACCCCATACCGGTCAGCAGATCCCGGAGGGTCTGCATGGGCACGCGCTTCTTGCCGCCCACGTTGATCCCGCGCAACAGCGCCACATATGTCGTCACACCGGCACCCTAGTGGGGGCCACTGACAGTGGCCCCCGGCGTCAGGCCCTCGCCAGGCGCAGCGTCACGATCTGGAAGGGCCGCAGCTCCAGAAGGACGCCGTCGCCGTCGACCGCCGCCGGCTCCCGCGGCCGCTCCAGCAGGTCGCAGACCGACGCCGACGCCACCGCGAAGCCCGCCGCGAGACGCGCGCGGGCGCGCCCGCCCAGCGACTCGTACACGCGCACGACGACATCGCCGCTGCCGTCGTCCGCCAGCTTCACCGCCGAGACGACCACCGCGTCACCGTCCACCGCCACCAGCGGCTCCAC
>KL569606.1:1388-2995 GCA_000715685.1 Streptomyces lilacinus | reverse complement strand
CCGTCGGCCCCCGGAACCCGCCGCTCCGGCAGGTTGATCCGGTATCCCTCGCGCACCGCGTCCCCCACCGACGCCCCCGGCACCAGCGCGTAGCGGAAGCGGTGGGCGCCCTGGTCGGTCCGCGGGTCCGGGAAGCGCGGCGCCCGCAGCAGCGACAGCCGTACGGTCGTGGTCGTCCCGGTGGCCGCCTCGTGAGCCTCACGCGTCACGTCGTAGCCGTACGTCGAGTCGTTGACCAGCGCCACGCCCCACCCCGGCTCCTCCAGGTGTACGAATCGGTGCGCGCACGCCTCGAACTTGGCGGCGTCCCAGCTCGTGTTCGTGTGCGTGGGCCGGTAGAGGTGGCCGAACTGCGTCTCGGCCGCCACCCGGTCGGCGTGCACGTCCAACGGGAACGCGGCCTTGAGGAACTTCTCCGTCTCGTGCCAGTCGACCTCCGTCTCCACCTCCACCCGACGCGCCCCCACCGGCAGCGCGATCCGCTGCTCGACCCGCGAGGAACCGAAGACACGGACGACCCGCACCGCCGCCCCGTCCTCCGTCGCTTCCAGGGCCTCGACGTCCGTCAGATCGGTCACCGTGTTGCGGTAGAAGCGATCCACGTCCCAGGCGTCCCACATGTTGGGGAAGTCCTGGTGCAGCTGCAGCAGGTTCGCCGCGGCGCCCGGCGCGATCGCCTCCCGGCCGGCCTCCGGGTCGTACACGGAGACCAGCAGCCCGCGCCCGTCGACGCCGACCCGCAGCAGCCCGTTGTCCAGGACGAAACCGCCGCCGTCCCGCGGCCGGACCGTGGGGGCGGGTGCGCCGCCGAGGGCCTCCGCCGGGGCCGCGCCGAACGCCGGCACGCCGTCGCGCCCGTGCGGGGCCGCGTTGAACACCACCGTGCCCGGCCCGCTCCCGGCGAGCGCCGCCAACGCGTCCCCGACGATCCCCTCCAGCTCGGCCGCCACCTCCGCGTACGTCCGCGCCGCCTCCCGGTGCACCCACGCGATCGACGTCCCGGGCAGGATGTCATGGAACTGGTGCAGCAGCACCGTCTTCCACAGCCGGTCCAGCGCCTCGTACGGATACGGGAAGCCGGTGCGCACCGCCGCCGTCGCCGCCCACAGCTCCGCCTCGTGCAGCAGGTGCTCGCCGCGGCGGTTGCCCTGCTTGGTCCGCGCCTGGCTGGTCAGCGTCGCCCGGTGCAGTTCCAGATACAGCTCGCCCACCCACACCGGCGCCTGCGCGTACTCGGCGTGGGCCTTCTCGAAGAACGCCGACGGCTTCTCGAAGACGACCCGCGCCGAACCTTCCAGGTCCGTCAGCCGCCGCGCCCTCGCCAGCATCTCCCGCGTCGTGCCCCCGCCGCCGTCGCCCCAGCCCGTCGGGGCCAGCGAGCGCGTCGCGCCGCCCTTCTCCCGGAAGTTGCGGACCGCATGCGCCAGCTCCTGGCCCGACAACTGGGCGTTGTAGGTGTCGATCGGCGGGAAGTGGGTGAAGACCCGGGTGCCGTCGAGCCCCTCCCACCAGAAGGTGTGGTGCGGGAACGTGTTCGTCTGACTCCAGGAGATCTTCTGCGTCAGGAACCACTTCGCCCCCGCCAGCCGCACCAGCTGCGGCAGGGG
>KL569606.1:0-1125 GCA_000715685.1 Streptomyces lilacinus | reverse complement strand
TGTGTATAAGAGACACCTCCTCGGTCTCGATCCCGAACTCCTCCAGGAAAAACCTCTTGCCGTGCACGAACTGCCGGGCCAGCGCCTCGGACCCCGGCATGTTGGTGTCGGACTCCACCCACATGCCGCCCACCGGCACGAAACGGCCCTCCGCCACGGCCTTCTTCACCCGCGCGTAGACCTCCGGCCGGTGCTCCTTGATCCAGGCGAACTGCTGCGCCTGCGACATGGCGTAGACGAAGCCCGGCTCGTCCTCCAGCAGCGCGGTCATGTTGGCGGTCGTACGGGCCACCTTGCGCCTGTCTCTTATACACATAGAGACAGATGTGGGCGTGCCCC
The DNA here is from genome assembly GCA_000715685.1 of Streptomyces lilacinus. Taxonomy (GTDB): domain Bacteria; phylum Actinomycetota; class Actinomycetes; order Streptomycetales; family Streptomycetaceae; genus Streptomyces; species Streptomyces lilacinus. The sequence goes on along the minus strand of KL569606.1, from coordinate 786 downwards.
ACCGCGCTGATCCGGTGCGCGGAGGCGTGCGCCGGCGCGGACAGCACACCCGCGAGCTCCTCCCGCGCCCGCCCGGCCGTACCGCCCACGTCCTGCAGGTCGACGGCGTCCAGCGCCCGCTCGACGGCCCGCAGGATCTCCCAGCGGCGCGGCGACTCCTCCGTCACCTCGGCCATCAGCTGACCCAGCACCTCCAGGTCCTGCGCCAGCTCCCACACCGTCCGGTCCAGGACCGCCAGGTCCATCCGCGCCAGCCGGTAGCGGGGGCTGTCGTCGGCCGTCTCCCGGTCGCCCAGCTCGGTGGGTACGAAGGGGCGGTAGTCGAGGATCACGGGATTGGCGGCGGCCTCCACGTGCAGCAGGACCGGCTCGCCGCCCACGGCCCGGTCGGCGATCCGCACCCACTGGTTGCGGGGGTTGAGGCCCTTCACCGGCGACCCGTCCGGGCGGTAGACCAGCCCCTCGCACTGGAAACCCGGCATGTTCTCGTCGAACCCCAGGTCCAGCAGCGCCTCGACCGTACGGCCCGCCCACCGCTCGGGCACCGCCCCCGCCACGGTGAACCAGCTGGTGCCCCAGGCCGGCCCCCACGCGGCACCCACCTCGACGGCCGTGCGCGGGGCCGCCAGGCCCTCGGCGACGGACACCGGCTCGCCCGGGGCGTGCCACACGGAGACGCTCAGCGGCACCGACTCCGGGTACACGGCCGGGCGGATCCGCTCGTCCAGCACCCGCCTGAGACGGGCTTCGGTGATGGCGCGGTCGTTGTGCATGCCTCTCCGTAAG
>JNXU01002803.1 GCA_000715685.1 Streptomyces lilacinus | reverse complement strand
CCCACGACCCCCTACCTCACCGCCTGCTTCATCAAAGTCTTTCCGAAGTCCCACATCAAGCCGCCGCCCGAGTGCGCCTCGTCCATCACCGCCGTGAAGGCGGCCACGAAGCGGTCCACCTCCGGCTCGCCGATGATCAGGGGTGGGATCAGCTTGATGACCTCCAGGTGGTCGCCCGAGACCTGGGTGAGGATGCGGTGCTTCTGCAGCAACGGCACCACGACCATCTGCGCGAAGAGTCCCTTGCGGGCCGCCTGGAGCATCGTCCAACGGCTGCGCAGGCCCAACGACTTGGGTTTGCCGAACTCGATGCCGATCATCAGGCCCCGGCCGCGCACCTCGTGCAGCAGCTCGTACTTCCCGACGAGCGCCACGAGCCGGGACAGCAGCAGGTCGCCGGTGGCGCGGGCGTTCGCGACGACGCGCTCGTCCTCCATGACGGCGAGCACGGCCAGGCCGGCCGCCATCGCCTGGGCGTTGGAGCCGAAGCTGGCCGAGTGGACCAGCACCCGGTCCATGGAGGAGTAGACCTTCTTGAAGATCCAGTCCTTGCCGAGGGTGGCGCCCACCGGCACGTAGCCGCCCGAGAGCGCCTTGGCCACGCACACCAGGTCCGGCTCGACGCCGCTCTCGTGCTGGTAGGCGAAGAACTCGCCCGTCCGCCCGACGCCGGTCTGCACCTCGTCGGCGATGAGCAGCGCCTTGTGCCGGTGCAGCAGCTCCTGCGCCGCCCGCAGGTAGCCGGGCGGCGCCAGGTGGACGCCCTTGCCCTGGACGGGCTCGAGGACGAAGCCCGCGACGTCGCCGCGGGCCAGCTCGCGCTCGAGGGCGTCGAGGTCGCCGAGCGGGACGGCGGTGTCCGGCAGCAGCGGCGCGAAGCCGTCCCGGAAGCCGGCCTCGCCGTTGACGGACAGCGAGCCGGCGGTCAGGCCGTGGAAGGCGTGGGCGCAGTACAGGATCCGCGGTTTCCCGGTGGCGTAGCGGGCGAACTTCAGGGCGGTCTCCACCGCCTCGGTGCCGCTGTTGCCGAAGAAGACCCGGTCCAGGTGGGGGGCGTGGGCCAGCAGTCGCTCGGCGAGCAGCCCGGGCAGGGGCGGGCAGTCGAAGCGGGTGAGGTCGGCGAGCGAGGCGTCGAGGACGTCGTGCAGGGCCTTGCGGACGACCGGGTGGTGCCGGCCCAGGCCCATCACGCCGAAGCCGGCGAGCATGTCGAGGTAGTCCCGCCCCTCGGCGTCCCAGAAGTAGGCGCCCTCGGCCCGTTCGTAGACCTTGTCGAAGCCGATGGTGCGCAGCATGCGCGGCAGTTGGTGGTTGAGGTGGCGGGCGTGCAGCTCGTACCGTTCGCCGCCGCGCTCGGCCAGCAGCCGGGCCAGGTCGAATCCCTTGGTGCCGTCGGCGGTCATGCCTCGCTCGTCTCCTTCCGGGTCAGCGCCGCGCTGATCCGTCCGGCGATCTCGGCCGGTGTCAGGCCCAGGTCCGCCAGCACCTCCGCCCGCTTGGCGTGCGCGAGGAACTGCTCGGGGATGCCGAAGGTCCGTACGGGCAGGTCGACGTCGGCGTCGCGCAGTGCCTGGGCCACCGCCCAGCCGACGCCTCCGGTGCTGTCTCTTATACACATCTCT
>JNXU01002802.1 GCA_000715685.1 Streptomyces lilacinus | reverse complement strand
GCGGCCTTGTTGGGCGGCTCCGGCTGGGAGGCGGAGGTGTGGCTGTCCGCGGGGCCAGGCCGGCTGGTCCGGGCTCAGGCCGCAGGGGGGCTGGCGCAGCTCGTCGAGCGGGTCGCGGTCTATGAGGGCGGTACGGTGTTGGTCCGGTCCTTCATGCCGTCAAGGTGAAGTCTCGAAGGCGGTCGGAAGGCGAGCCATGGAGTGTTCTTTGATGCGGGGTGTTCAGCTTCGGGAACATCAGGTAGAGGCGAATTCGCGTATCCGTAAATGGGTGGGATTCCCTGCAAGGGTGTCTGTGCCTGTCGAGGGGGCGCGTGGCACAGTTGTGTCCGCTACGGGTTCCGGAAAAACGATCATGGCTGCCTCGGCTGCGCTGGACTGCTTCCGGGGTGGGCGGGTCCTCGTCATGGTGCCCACGCTCGACTTGCTTGTGCAGACCGCGCAGGCGTGGCGCGGGGTCGGTCACAGGGGGCCCATGGTCGCGGTGTGCTCGCTCGAGAAGGACGAGGTCCTGGAGCAGCTCGGCGTGCGGGCGACCACGAATCCGATCCGGTTGGCGATGTGGGTGGGTTCGGGGCCGGTGGTCGTCTTGGCCACCTACGCCTCCCTCGTCGACCGCGAGGGCCCGGAGGATCCGACGGGCCTGGGGCGCGTGCGCGGGCCGCTGGAGGCTGCCCTGGCCGGCGGACCTGGGTTGTACGGGCAGCGTATGGAGCCGTTCGATCTCGCCGTTGTGGATGAGGCTCATGGGACCGCTGGTGATCTCGGGCGTCCTTGGGCCGCGATCCACGATCAGGCCCGTATCCCGATCGACTTCCGGCTCTACATGACCGCCACTCCCCGTATTCTGGCCTCGCCCCGGCCGGTCAGGGGCAAGGACGGCCAGGAGTTGGAGCTCGCCTCCATGGTGTCTGACCCGGAGGGGCCGTACGGCGAGTGGCTCTACGAGCTCGGGCTGGCCGAGGCCATCGAGCGGGGAATCCTCGCCGGGTTCGAGATCGATGTCCTGGAGATCCGCGATCCAGAGCCGATCCTCGGCCTGTCCGAGGAGGCGTTGCGGGGCCGGCGTCTCGCGCTGCTGCAGGCCGCGCTCCTGGAACACGCGGCCCGGCACAACCTCAAGACCGTCATGACCTTCCATCAGCGGGTCGAGGAGGCCGCTGTCTTTGCGGAGAGGCTTCCGGAGACGGCCGCGGAGTTGTACGCCACCGAGGCTTCGGGCGCGGCTCTGGTAGCTGCCGAGGCGCTCCCGGTGTCGTCGATCGACGCCGAGTTCTACGAGCTCGAGCCGGGCCGCCACGTCCCTCCGGATCGTGTCTGGGCCGCGTGGTTGTGCGGCGATCACCTCGTGGCCGAGCGCCGCGAGATCATTCGGCAGTTCGCCAATGGTATCGATGCGGGCGGCAAGCGTGTGCACCGCGCTTTCCTTGCTTCCGTACGCGTTCTCGGCGAAGGCGTCGACATCACCGGTGAGCGCGGCGTCGAAGCCGTCTGTTTCGCTGATACGCGCGGCTCCCAGGTGGAGGTCGTCCAGAACATCGGCAGGGCGCTCCGCCCGAGCTCGGATGGCACCGCGAAGGTCGCGCGGATCATTGTGCCCGTTTTCCTGCAGCCCGGTGAGGATCCCAAGGGCATGGTCGCCAGTGCCTCGTACGCACCGCTCGTGGCCGTCTTGCAGCTGTCTCTTATACACA
>KL569605.1:6263-6501 GCA_000715685.1 Streptomyces lilacinus | reverse complement strand
GTCGTTGGACGACGCGTGCACGCTGGTGGCGGCTCGGGGTCGTCTGATGCAGGCGCTGCCTGCCGGTGGGGCGATGCTCGCGGTGGAGGGGGACGAGGCGGAGATTGCCGCGGCCCTCTTCCCGTACGAGAACCGCCTCAGCATTGCTGCGGTCAACGGGCCCACCTCGGTGGTGGTGTCCGGTGACGCGGATGCTGTCTCGGAGCTGGAGGCGATGTGGCGTGAGCAGGGCCGGCGG
>KL569605.1:5723-5937 GCA_000715685.1 Streptomyces lilacinus | reverse complement strand
TTCCACTCGCCGCGTATGGACGCGATGCTCGACGAATTCGCTGCCGTGGCGGAAGAGCTGGTCTTCCATGCCCCGCGGATCCCGATCGTCTCCAACGTGAGCGGGCAGCTTGCCGACCCCGGCGAGATCCGCACCCCGGACTACTGGGTGCGTCACGTCCGCGAGGCCGTCCGCTTCGCCGATGGCGTCCAGTACCTGACCGATCAGGGCGTGA
>KL569605.1:5292-5432 GCA_000715685.1 Streptomyces lilacinus | reverse complement strand
CGTCGACACCGCAGCGCTTCCCGTGCTGCGCGGCGACCGCGACGAGGTGCGTGCGCTCGTCGAGGCGGTCGGCGGGGCACACGTGCGTGGTGTGCCGGTGGAGTGGAAGGCGGTGTTCGCGGACTGGCAGGGACGCAGGA
>KL569605.1:3263-4996 GCA_000715685.1 Streptomyces lilacinus | reverse complement strand
AGATGTGTATAAGAGACAGCAGGGGCGGAGAGCAGCGCCCACGAATCCGAGGAAGGGTTCTGGGCCGCGGTCGAGAACGAGGACCTGACGGCACTCGCAGCGGAACTGCGGCTCGACGCGAACGAGGCCGGCAACGGACTCGGCGCCCTGCTGCCCGCGCTGTCCGCGTGGCGGCGCGGCCGCCGCGACGAGGCGGCCGTGGACGGCTGGACCTACCGGGTGGGCTGGCAGGCGCTGCCCGCCCACGGCCGGGCAACTGTGGACGGCCACTGGCTGATCGTGGTTCCGGAAGGGGCCGACGCGGCGGACGTCGTCGAGGCGTTGCGCGAGGGCGGGGCCGGGGCCGAGGTCCTGACCGTGCCGGAAGGCATCGGCCGGGATGCACTGGCCGGCATCGTGGGCGAGCGGCCCGGAGCAGACCCGACCGGAGTGCTTTCACTCCTGGGCGCCGCCGACCTGCTCGTGCTCCTCCAGGCCCTGGAGGACGCCGGGATCGACGCCCCCGTCCGGGGCCTCACCCGGGGCGCGGTGTCCGTCGGTCGCTCCGACCGGCTGACGCACCCCGCAGGCGCCCAGGTATGGGGTCTCGGCCGGGTGGCCGCGCTGGAGTACCCGCAGCGCTGGGGCGGACTGACCGACCTGCCCGCACTGCTGGACGACCGCACCGCTCCCAGGTTCGTGGCCGCGCTGGCCACCGACGCCGTCGAGGACCAGGTCGCGATCCGCGGCTCCGGCAGTTTCGGCCGCAGGCTGCGCCGCGCCGTGCCCGGCGCCTCGGGCCGCACGAAGGCCGCGCAGCCGGTCTGGCGGGCCGACGGCACCGTACTCATCACCGGTGGCACCGGTGCGCTGGGCGGCCACGTGGCCCGCTGGCTCGCCGGACAGGGCGTGCGCCGACTGCTGCTCACCAGCCGCCGCGGCCCCGCCGCGCCGGGCGCCGCCGAGCTGGTGGCGGAGCTGGCCGAGGCCGGTACCGAGGCCTTCGCGGTGGCTTGTGACGTGTCCGACCGCGAAGCGCTCGCCGCCCTGCTCCGGCAGCACCCGGTCACCGCCGTGGTGCACGCCGCCGGTGTCGTCGACACCCGGCCGCTCGCGCAGACCACGCCCGAGCAGTTCGCCGAAGTGGTACGGGCGAAGGCGGCCGGAGCCGTACACCTGGACGAGCTGCTGGCCGACACCGAGCTGGACGCGTTCGTGCTGTTCGCCTCCATCTCCGGCATCTGGGGCAGCGCCGGGCAGGCCGCCTACGCCGCCGCCAACGCCGCCCTCGACGCGCTGGCACAGGCCCGCCGCGCCCGTGGTCTCACCGCCACCTCCGTGGCCTGGGGCCCCTGGGCGGAGGCCGGCATGCTGGCCGACACCGCCGAGGCCGAGGACTACCTCACCCGCCGCGGCCTGCTCCCCATGCGCCCCGAACTGGCCGTGTCCGCACTCGCCCGGGCCCTGGCCGACGACGAGACCACGCTCACCGTGGCCGGGGTCGACTGGGCCCGCTTCGCCCCCGCCTACACCTCCGCCCGCCCCAGCTCCTTCCTCGCGGCCCTCCCCGAAGCGGCCGCGCACACCGCCGCCCAGGACGGCCCGGGGCAGGAGCCGGACTCCGAGTTCGTACGCCGCCTCGCCCGGCTCTCCCCGGCCGAGCGGCTGCACGAGACGTCCGCGCTCGTGCGGGCCGAGACCATGGCGGTGCTGCGGCACACCGACCCCGGCGCAGTGGACGCCGAACGCCCCTT
>KL569605.1:2804-3008 GCA_000715685.1 Streptomyces lilacinus | reverse complement strand
CCCGGCGCAGTGGACGCCGAACGCCCCTTCAAGGACCTCGGCTTCGACTCGCTGACCGCCGTCGAACTCCGCGACCGGCTGACCGCCGCGACCGGCCTGCGACTGGCCGCGAGCCTCGTCTTCGACTACCCGACCGCCGCCGCACTCGCCGCGCACCTGGCCGGGCAGCTGGCCGAGGACTCCGGCTCCTGTCTCTTATACACA
>KL569605.1:1990-2484 GCA_000715685.1 Streptomyces lilacinus | reverse complement strand
ATCGCCATCATCGGCATGAGCTGCCGCTTCCCCGGCGGGGTCGCCTCGCCGGAGGACCTGTGGCGGCTGCTCGACTCCGGCACGGACGCCCTCGGCGGCTTCCCGACCGACCGCGGCTGGGACCTGGCCACGCTCTTCGACACCGACGACGACCCGGACAAGGTCGGCACCTCCTACGTCCGCGAGGGCGGATTCCTGACGGACGCCGCCGACTTCGACGCGGCCCTGTTCGGCATCTCGCCGCGCGAGGCCGTCGCGATGGACCCGCAGCAGCGGCTGCTCCTGGAGACCGGCTGGGAGGTCTTCGAACGGGCCGGCATCGACCCGCGCTCGCTGCGCGGCAGCCGCACCGGTGTCTTCGCGGGCACCAACGGCCAGGACTACAACCGCCTCACCGCCTTCGCCTCGGACGCCAGCGAGGGCCATCTCGCCACCGGTAGTGCGGCGAGCGTCATGTCCGGCCGCCTCGCCTACTCCTTCGGCCTGGAGGGCCC
>KL569605.1:1480-1638 GCA_000715685.1 Streptomyces lilacinus | reverse complement strand
CCTGCTCCTCCTCGCTCGTCGCGCTGCACCTCGCGGTGCAGGCACTACGCAACGGCGAGTGCGCGCTCGCGCTCGCCGGAGGCGTGACGGTGATGGCGACGCCGGGTGCGTTCATCGAGTTCAGCCGCCAGCGCGGGCTCTGTCTCTTATACACATCT
>KL569605.1:0-1169 GCA_000715685.1 Streptomyces lilacinus | reverse complement strand
GTTTGACGGCGCCGAACGGTCCGTCGCAGCAGCGGGTGATCCGCCAGGCCCTTGCGCAGGCGGGGCTGACCACGGCCGATGTGGACGTGGTCGAGGCGCATGGTACGGGTACGAAGTTGGGTGACCCGATCGAGGNGACCCGATCGAGGCGCAGGCGCTTCTTGCTACGTACGGTCAGGACCGCCCGGCCGACCGGCCCCTGTGGCTCGGCTCGGTCAAGTCGAACATCGGCCACACGCAGGCCGCTTCCGGGGTCGCCGGTGTGATCAAGATGGTCATGGCGATGCGGCACGGGGTGCTGCCTCGGACGCTGCATGTGGATGAGCCGTCCCCGCACGTGGACTGGTCGGCGGGTGCGGTCGAGCTGCTGACGGAGGAGCGGGCGTGGCCGGCGGTCGGGGACCGGCCGCTGCGGGCCGGTGTGTCCTCGTTCGGGATGAGCGGCACCAACGCCCACGCGATCCTGGAACAGGCCCCCGAGACGGAGATCGGGACCGAGATCGGCACCGACTCGTCCTCGCCCGACGGGGCGCTGACGCCCTGGATATTGTCCGCCCACAGCGCTCCGGCGCTGCGGGCGCAGGCCGAACGGCTGCTGGCCTTCACCACGTCCGACCCCGAACCGCGTCTCTCTGACGTCGCGTTGTCGCTGGTGGCGACACGTACGGCACTCGAGCACCGCGCGGTCGTCCTCGGCCGTGACCGTGCCGAGCTGGTTCGAGGCCTCGAGCAACTGGCCGACGGGGAGTCGGTCGGAGCCGGTGTCGTACGGGGCGTCTCCTCCGAGGGGCGGCTGGCGTTCCTGTTCACGGGGCAGGGGGCGCAGCGNCGTTCGGGATGAGCGGCACCAACGCCCACGCCATCCTGGAACAGGCCCCGGCCACGCCGGAGACCGTCGAGGCACAGGACACCTTCGACTCGCCGCCGAGCGTGGTGCCGTGGGTCCTCACCGGCCACTCCGAGGCCGCACTCCGGGCCCGCGCCGAACGACTGGCGGCGTTCGTCGCCGCCGACCCGGCGCTGCGCCCCCAGGACATCGGCCTGTCACTCGCCACGACCCGCGCGGCGCTCGAACACCGCGCCGTCGTACTCGCGGGAACGCACGAGGGCTTCCTCGACGCCCTGCGGAACCTGGGGGAGTCGGGCGCCGGTGTGGTCAGCGGGGTGGC
>KL569604.1:528-2287 GCA_000715685.1 Streptomyces lilacinus | reverse complement strand
TGATCACCGGCGGCACCGGCGCCCTCGGCGCCGAAGTGGCCCGCTGGCTGGCGGGAGGCGGCGCCGAGCACCTCGTCCTGACCAGCCGCGGCGGCCCGGACGCACCCGGCGCGTCCGAACTCGTCGAAGAGATCAGGGCGCTGGGAGCCGAGGCGACGGTCGTCGCCTGCGACGTCGCCGACCGCGACGCGCTCGCCGCCGTGCTCCGCGACCACCCGGTCACCGCCGTCGTGCACGCCGCGGGCATCGTCCGTACGGTGCCCGTGACCGAAGCCGGACCGGCGGACCTCGCGGAGGAGTTCCGCGCCAAGGTCACCGGCGCCGCCCACCTCCACGAGCTCCTCGCGGACACCCCGCTCGACGCGTTCGTCCTCTTCTCCTCCATCGCCGCCGTCTGGGGCAGCGGCCACCAATCCGTCTACGCGGGCGCCAACGCCTACCTCGACGCGCTCGCCGAACAGCGCCGCGCCGCCGGGCTCCCCGCCACCTCGGTGGCCTGGGGCGCCTGGGCCGAAGGCGGCATGGCCACCCGCGACGGCGCCATGGACACCCTGCGCCGACGCGGCCTCGCCCCGATGCCGCACGAACTGTGCGTCGCCGCGCTCGCCACCGCCGTCGACCAGGGCGAGACCTGTCTCACTGTGGCCGACGTCGACTGGGCGCGGTTCGCCGAGACGTTCACCGCCACCCGCCCCAGCCCCCTCATCGGCGAGCTGCCCGAGGTCCGCGAGGCGCTGCGCCCGGAGGCGGCCACCGGACCGGAACAGGCCACGGACCGGACCCCGGCCCTGCCCACGCTGCTCGACGGTGTCGCGGAGCACGAGCACCCCCACGTACTCCTGGAACTGGTGCGTGCCGAGACGGCCTCCGTGCTCGGCTACCAGGACCTGGGGGCCGTCGAGGCGGAGCGCTCGTTCAAGGACCTCGGCATCGACTCGCTCACGGCGGTCGGCGTCCGCAACCGGCTGGCCCGGGCCACCGGACTGAGCCTGCCCGTCACCCTGCTCTTCGACCAGCCCAACCCACGCGCCGTCAGCCGCTTCCTGTCCGACCGCCTCGCCGGTACGGACAGTGGCGCGGCCGCCGGCGCCGCTGCCGCCATTGCCGTCGCCCAGGACGACGACCCCATCGCGATCGTGTCGATGAGCTGCCGCTTCCCCGGCGACGTGCGCTCGCCCGAACAGCTGTGGAACCTGGTCGCCGCCGGCACGGACGCCCTGTCCGACTTCCCCGCCGACCGCGGCTGGGACCTCGACGACGCCGACGTGACGTACGCGCGCAAGGGCGGATTCGTCTACGACGCCACCGAGTTCGACCCCGACCTCTTCGGCATCTCCCCGCGCGAGAGCGTCGCGATGGACCCTCAGCAGCGCCTCCTCCTCGAAGCGTCCTGGGAGCTGTTCGAACGCGCGGGCATCAACCCGCACGGGCTGCGCGGCATCCCCGCCGGCGTCTTCGTCGGAGCCTCCGCGTCCGGATACGGGGCGGGCATCCCGGTGCCGGAGGAGGTCACCGGCCACGCCCTCGCGGGCACCGCCAACAGCGTGATCTCCGGCCGGGTCGCGTACACCTTCGGCCTCGAGGGCCCGGCCGTCACCGTCGACACCGCCTGCTCCTCCTCCTTGGTGGCCCTGCACCTCGCCACGCAGGCGCTGCGCAACGGCGAGTGCTCCATGGCACTGGCCGGCGGTGTCGCCGTGATGGCCACGCCGGGCGCCTTCACCGAGTTCAGCCGACAGGGCGGGCTCGCGGGCGACGG
>KL569604.1:0-252 GCA_000715685.1 Streptomyces lilacinus | reverse complement strand
CGCCGACGGCACCGGCTGGGGCGAGGGCGTCGGCCTGCTGCTCCTGGAGCGCCTGTCGGACGCCCGCCGCAACGGTCATCAGGTTCTTGCCGTCGTACGGGGCTCCGCCGTCAACCAGGACGGTGCCTCCAACGGCCTGACCGCTCCGAACGGCCCCTCCCAGCAGCGCGTCATCCGCCAGGCCCTCGCCAACGCCGGACTCGTGGCGTCCGACGTGGACGTGGTCGAGGCGCACGGCACCGGTACGACGCT
>KL569603.1:2086-3136 GCA_000715685.1 Streptomyces lilacinus | reverse complement strand
CCGTACGGCGACCGGGCCGTCGCCGCCTCCTTGCTGCGGCGCACCGCCAACACCGTCTCCTCCGTCAACTTCGACCAGCGCGCGTTCGACACCCTCGGCGAGGAGAGCATCCTCTTCGCCGCCGTCCTCGGCAGCGTCGTCCTGCTCCGCCGCACCCCCGACGAGCGCCGCACCGCCCCCCGCCCCGCCGACGTACCCCCCGCACTGCGCCGCTACGGCACCCTCGTGCTGCCCGTCACCCTGCTCATCGGCCTCTACGTCGTCGCCCACGGCCAGCTCAGCCCCGGCGGCGGCTTCCAGGGCGGGGTCGTCGTCGCCACCGCCCTCCACCTGCTCTACATCGGCGTCGACTACCCGGCGCTCGAGCGCGTCCGGCCCCTCGGCCTCCACGAACTCGTCGACGGCGCCGGCGAGGCGGCGTACGTCGTGCTGGGCGCGGCCGGACTGCTCGCGGGCTCCGCCTACCTGGCCAACACCCTCCCGCACGGCACGTTCAACACGATGGCGTCCGCCGGCACGGTCCCGCTGCTCAACGCCGCCGTCGGCATGGAGGTCGCCTCCGGCGTCGTGGTCCTCCTCGCCCACTTCCTCGCCCAGGCCCTGGAGATCGAGGCTTCCCGCGAGGGAGCGCGATGACGGTCCTGCCCTACCTCGTCGCCGCGTGGATCTTCCTGATCGGCGTGTACGGAGTGGCCACCAGCCGCGATCTCGTGCACGCCGTCGGTTGCCTGTCCGTCACCCAGTCCTCGACGTACGTCCTGCTCGTGGCCGTCGGCTACCGCCGCGGCGGCACGGCACCGGTCTTCTCCGACGTACCGCCCGGCACCTCCGTCGTCGACCCGGTCGTCCAGGCCCTCGCCCTCACCGACGTCGTCGTCGGCGCCACCGTGACGGCGTTGCTCCTCGCCCTCGTCGTCCAGGCGGACAAGCGGCACGGGACCGTCGACCCCGACGAGCTCTCCGAGCTGCGCGGTTGAGGGGGCGCCCACCATGGACCGGCTGCTCCCGCTGATCGTCGTGGTGCCGCTGCTCGGGGCCGCGGCCCTGGTG
>KL569603.1:0-1794 GCA_000715685.1 Streptomyces lilacinus | reverse complement strand
GATGTGTATAAGAGACAGGGCTGGCCACGGCCGCGCTGCTGTCCGGGGCCGGCCCGGCGGTGGAGTGGGTCGGCGGCTGGCGGCCGCACGACGGCGCGAGCGTCGGCATCGTCCTGGTGGGCGACCGCGTGGGACTCGGCCTGGCCGCCCTGACGTCCCTGCTCGTCGTGGCCGTCCTGGCCTACTCCTGGCGCTACTTCGACGAACCCCCGCACGGGCACGCCGGCGCCTTCCCCGCGCTCATCCTGCTCTTCCAGGCCGGCATGTGCGGATTCGCGCTGACGGGCGACCTCTTCGACGCCTTCGTCTTCTTCGAGCTGATGGGCGTCGTCGGCTACGCGCTCACCGGCTACCGCGTCGAGGAGGCCCGCCCGGTGCAGGGCGCGCTCACCTTCGGCTTCGTGAACTCCCTCGGCGGCTACGCCACCCTGCTCGGCATCGGCCTGCTCTACGCCCGCACCGGCGAGCTGGGCATGGCCCGGATCGGCCGGCGCCTGGACGCCGTCCCCGACCCGGACGCCCTCGTCTTCGCCGCGTTCGTCCTCGTCCTGACCGGCCTGCTGGTCAAGGCGGCGGCCGTCCCCTTCCACTTCTGGCTGCCCGACGCGCACGCGGTGGCCCCCACACCCGTGTGCATGCTGCTGTCGGGCGTCATGGTCGAGATGGGCGTGTACGGCGTGGCGCGCGTCCAGGCCACCGTCTTCGGCGGCCCCGGCGGCGTCCCCGAGGACGACGCGCGCCGGGCCCTGCTCGTCCTGGGCGTGCTCGGCGCGCTCGTGGGTTCCGTGATGTGCTGGCAGCAGCGGCACGTCAAACGCCTGCTGGCCTTCTCGACCGTCGCCCACACCGGACTCTTCCTGACCGGGGTCGCCCTGCTCACCCCCGAGGGCCTCGCCGGCACCTGCCTGTACGTCCTCGGGCACGCGGGCGCCAAGGCCGCGCTCTTCGCCTGCGCCGGCATCCTCCTCGACCGCCACGGCAGCGTGGACGAAGGCGAACTCCACGGCGCGGGCCGGGACATGCGGGGCATCGGCCTGCTCTTCACCGCCGGAGCCCTCGCCCTCGCCGGGCTCCCGCCGTTCGGCACGGCCCTGGGCAAGGCGCTGGTGGAGGAGCAGGAGGCCCCGCTGCCGGTGCTCTTCGTGCTCGTGTCGGCGGTGACCGGGGGCGCGGCGCTGCGCGTGGCCGCGCGGGTGTTCCTGGGCGCCGGGGCCCGGCCGGAGACGACCGGCCCGGAGATCACCGGAGGGGAGGAGGAGCCGGAGACGACCGGCGGCGAGGAGGAACCGGAGACCGGCCGCCGGATCCGTCTCCTGCCCCCACCGATGGTGACCGTCGCCGCGCTGCTGCTGGCCGGCGCGCTCGCCGTGGGCTCGGTCCCGGCCCTGACGGATGGCGTGACGGCCGCGGCGGAGGAGTTCCGCGATCACACGGCGTACGCGACCACCGTCCTCGACGGCGGCCGCGGCGGGGCGGCACCGGCGGCCCCGGCCGAGTGGTGGACCTGGCCCGGAGCGGCGCTCGGCTTCCTGTCCACAGCCTTGGCGGTTGCCCTCGCCACCTTGGCCGTACGCCGCTCGCTTCCTTCCGGCGCCTGGACCGCCCCACTGCGCCGGCTGCAGTCCGGCCACGTCGGCGACTACGTGGCGTGGACGATGGCGGGCATCGGGCTGTTGGCGGTCCTGGCCTGGTGGTGAAGCGGGCCGGGGGCGCGGAGTCCGCTCCCGGAGTGGGTGTGGGGTCGTCGCGCAGCGGTCTGCTCCTGTCTCTTATACACATCTCTGATGGCGCGAG
>JNXU01002788.1 GCA_000715685.1 Streptomyces lilacinus | reverse complement strand
CCCAGCTACCGCTGGGAGGTGCCCCCAGCCCTGCGGAACGATTGCCCACAAACAGGACAGGAGGAACCGCTGTGGTCGCAGTGCCCGGGTTCAGTGGGCGGCCTGTCGGCGCCCACCCGGTGGATCGAATACCCCGGGCCGGACACCTGCTCGCCGGTGGGCTGCAGCACGTCGCCGCCAGCTACGCCGGGGTCGTCGCGCCGCCGCTCGTCGTGGGTGCGGCCATCGGCCTGTCATCGGTCGAGATCACCTTCCTCGTCGGGGCGAGCCTCTTCACGGCCGGCCTCGCGACGCTGCTCCAGACGATCGGCTTCTGGAAGGTCGGGGCGAGACTGCCGTTCGTCAACGGCGTCTCCTTCGCGGGCGTCGCGCCGATGCTGGCCATCGCGGACGGGCTGCCCGACAAACGCGACGCGCTGCCCGCCGTGTACGGGGGCGTCGTGGTGGCCGGCTTATTGGGCTTCTCACTCGCCCCGTCCTTCTGCCGGCTGGTCCGCTTCTTCCCACCGGTCGTCAACGGCACCGTCATCACCCTCATCGGCCTCACGCTCCTGCCCGTCTCGTTCCGCTGGATCCAGGGCGGACACCCCGAGCGGCCCGCGTCCCTGACGAACCTGGGCCTGGCCGCCGCGACGCTGGTGACCGTGCTCGTCCTGCGCCGCGTGCTCACCGGCTTCGCGCGGCAGATCGCGATCCTCCTCGGCCTGGTCGCCGGCACGCTCATGGCCGTCCCGTTCGGCGCGGTCGACACCGCCGCCACCCGGCAGGCGGCGCTCGTCGGCTTCCCCGAGCCCTTCCACTTCGGGCATCCCGTCCTCACCCTGCCGGCCGTCGTCAGCATGTGCGTCCTGATGCTGGTCTGCATGACCGAGAGCACCGCCGACATGATCGCGCTGGGCGAGATCGTCGGCCGCGAGGCCGACGAGAAGGTCATCGCGGCGGGCCTGCGCGCCGACACCCTCGGCAGCGCCGTCAGTCCGCTCTTCAACGGCTTCGCCAACAGCGCCTTCGCGCAGAACATCGGCCTCGTCGCCCTCACCCGCGTCCGCAGCCGCTTCACCGTCGCCGCGTGCGGGGTCCTCTTCGTCCTGCTCGGCCTCAGCCCGGCCTTCGCCTCGCTCATCGCCCTCGTCCCCCAGCCCGTCCTCGGCGGAGCCGGCCTCGTCCTCTTCGGCACGGTCGCGGCCAGCGGCATCAACGTCCTGCGCACGGCCGCCCTCGACGAGGGCGACAACCTCCTCATAGCCGCTGTCTCGCTCGGCGTGGGCCTGATTCCCGTGGTCTCCCGGACCTTCTACGACAACGCGGCCATCCCCGGCACCCTGAAGATCGTCCTCGACTCGGGCGTCAGCGCCGGCTGCCTGACCGCGGTCGTGCTGAACCTCGCCTTCCACCACGTGGGCGGCGGAAGGCGAGGCGGGAAGCGTGCTGTCTCTTATACACATCTGACGGCGCCTCCGGATCCGGGTCGGACAGCACCCGGAGGTGGCCGCGCCCACCCCGGTCGACGATCCGCCACGCGGTGACCCACCGCTGCTGCTCCTCCTCGTCACCGCCGCAGCCGCGGATCAGGCCCTGCACGTACTTCAGCCGCAGCGGCGGCTTGTCGCGGCTGTCGCGCAGCAGCTTGGCGACGGTGGCGTGCGAGAAGGCGTTGCCGGACGCGGCGGCGACGGCGCGGGTCGACGGCCGGTCGACCCACCGCCAGTACTCGCGCAACCGCTCCTCCAGCTCCTCGAAGGTACGGGCGGTCAACGGGTCGGGCTTGAGGTCGTAGCCGGGGAGGTCGGCGGGGGCGGTGG
>KL569602.1:4949-5358 GCA_000715685.1 Streptomyces lilacinus | reverse complement strand
GACGCGATGCTGGAGGAATTCGCTGCCGCTGCGGGTGAGGTGACCTTCCGCGCACCGCAGCTGCCGATCGTTTCCAACGTGAGCGGGCAGCTTGCCGATCCGGAGGAGATCCAGACCCCCGCCTACTGGGTGAGACATGTACGCGAGACGGTGCGTTTCGCGGACGGCATCCAGTACTTGAACAGTCAGGGCGTCACCCGTCTGCTGGAGCTCGGTCCGGGCGGTGTGCTGTCCGCCATGGCCCAGCAGACCGCCGACCTCGTTGCCGTGCCTGCCCTGCGCGGCGGCCACGACGAGACGCAGGCCCTGTTCACCGCCCTCGCCACCGTGCACGCGCACGGTACCCCCGTCGACTGGGACGCGTTCTTCGCCCCGTACGGCGGACGCAAGGTCGCCCTGCCCACGTACG
>KL569602.1:2815-4656 GCA_000715685.1 Streptomyces lilacinus | reverse complement strand
GCCCACGTACGCCTTCCAGCGCGAGCGGTACTGGATCGATCCGGCGGTGTCCGTCGCGGTCGGGGGCGAGAGTACGTCGGAGGCCTCGTTCTGGGCCGCGGTCGAGAACGAGGATCTGGGTGTCCTGGCCGATGAGCTGCGCCTGGACGCGGACGAGGACGCCCACGGTCTGGGAACCGTCGTGTCCGCACTTTCGGCGTGGCGGCGCGGCCGCCGGGACGGGGCCGTGGTCGAGGGCTGGCGCTACCGGGTGGACTGGCAGATCCTGGCCGTCGGAGCCCGGAACAGCCTGGACGGACGCTGGCTCGTGGTCGCGCCCGAAGGCATCGACACCGAAGGCGGCGACACCGAAGGAAGCCTCACCGAAGGGCTTTGCGTCGCACTGCGCGGCGGCGGCGCCGACGTCGACGTACTGCACGTGGCAGACGGCACCGACCGGGCCGAACTGAACGCGCTGCTGACCGACCGGGCCGAGGGTCTGGCCGGTGTGCTGTCGCTGCTCGACGCGACGGGGCTGCTCGTTCTCGTGCAGGCGCTTGGGGACACCGGTGTCGACGCTCCCCTCTGGGCACTCACCCGCGGCGCGGTATCGGTCGGCCGGGCCGACCGGCTGGAGCGTCCCGACGCGGCCCAGGTGTGGGGTCTGGGCCGCGTCGTCGCTCTGGAGCACCCGCAGCGCTGGGGCGGCCTGATCGACCTTCCGGACACGCTGGACGACCGTACGGCGGCCGGCTGGTGTCGGTGCTCGCGGGAGGCGTGGAGGACCAGGTCGCGATCCGCGCCTCCGGCAGCTTCGGGCGCCGGCTGCGCCACGCCGGACCCGCGGCGAACACGTCCGGTGCCGGGCCCCGTACGACATGGCGCGCCGACGGCACCGTGCTGATCACCGGCGGCTCCGGCGCCCTTGCCGGGCACGTGGCCCGCTGGCTCGCGGGACAGGGCGTGCAGCGCCTGCTGCTGGTCAGCCGCAGGGGGCCCGATGCCCCCGGTACGGCCGAACTCTGCGCGGAACTGGCCGAGTCGGGAACCGAGGCCACTGCGGTGGCCTGTGACGTCTCCGACCGCGACGCGCTCGCGGCCCTGCTGGAGGCCCATCCCGTCACGGCCGTGGTGCACACTGCGGGCCTGATCGACACCTGTCCCCTCTCCGACACCACCGCCGAGCGATTCACCGACGTACTCCGGGCGAAGGCGGCCGGTGCCACCCACCTGGACGAGCTGCTCGAGGACACCGAGCTGGACGCATTCGTCCTGTTCGCGTCGATCGCCGGTGTGTGGGGGAGCGGCGGCCAGGCAGCGTACTCCGCGGCCAACGCCCACCTCGACGCCCTTGCCGAGGCCCGCCGCGCCCGCGGCCTGACCGCCACCTCCGTGGCCTGGGGTCCCTGGGCGGAGGCCGGCATGCTGGTCGACACCGTCGGCACAGAGGACTACCTCCACCGGCGCGGCCTGACCGCGATGCGCCCCGACCTGGCCCTCTCCGCGCTCGCCCAGGCCCTGGACGGCGACGAGACCACGCTCACCGTGGCCGGGGTCGACTGGGCCCGCTTCGCCCCCACCTTCACGGCGAACCGGCCGAGCCCGCTGCTCGCCGCGATCCCCGAGGCCGTCGAGCACACCGCGCCGGAAGGGGAAGAGGGAGACGCGGTACCGGCCTTCGTTCGGCAGTTGGCTGGGAAGTCCCTGCCCGAGCGTGCGCACGCCGTGCTGGATCTCGTACGGTCCGAGGCCTCCCTGGTCCTCGGTCATGCGGGCTCCGGGCCGGTCGGCGCGGACCGTACGTTCAAGGAGCTCGGCTTCGACTCGCTCACCGCCGTCGAGCTGCGCAACCGGCTGACGGC
>KL569602.1:1945-2607 GCA_000715685.1 Streptomyces lilacinus | reverse complement strand
GAGATGTGTATAAGAGACAGGGAGTGCGGTCTTCGACTACCCGACGGTGCGGGCGCTGGCCGACCACCTGGCCGGTGCCGTGTCGGCCTGGGAGACGACCGCCGGATCCCCGGCCACGGACGCCATCGCTTCCGCTGCGGCCGCCTCCGCCTCCGCCTCTACCGACGAGCCGATCGCGATCGTCGGCATGAGCTGCCGTCTGCCCGGCGGGATTTCCTCGCCCGACCAGCTGTGGGACTTCGTCGCGTCGGCGGCGGACGGCATGACGGGCTTCCCGGAGGACCGTGGCTGGGACCTGTCCGGTCCGGACGGTTCGGAACCCTCGTACGCCAGGGTCGGCGGCTTCATCGACGACGCCACCGGCTTCGACGCGGGTCTCTTCGGCATTTCGCCGCGCGAGGCGATCGCGATGGACCCGCAGCAGCGCCTGCTCCTCGAAGCGTCCTGGGAGGCGCTGGAGCGGGCCGGCATCGCACCGCTCAGCCTGCGCGGAAGCCGTACGGGCGTCTTCGTCGGCGCCTCGAACTCCGACTACGGATCCTCGCTCGACGAGGGGGCCGAGGGCCACTCCCTGACGGGAACGGCCAACAGCGTGATCTCCGGCCGCGTCGCCTACACCCTGGGTCTCGAGGGCCCGGCGGTCACCGTGGACACGGCGTGCT
>KL569602.1:1341-1656 GCA_000715685.1 Streptomyces lilacinus | reverse complement strand
GTGGCGCTGCACCTGGCGGTGCAGGCGCTGCGGGGCGGCGAATGCGAGTCGGCGATCGTCGGCGGTGTCACGGTGATGTCCACGCCGATGCCGTTCGTCGAGTTCAGCCGCCAGGGCGGGCTCGCGGGCGACGGCCGCTGCAAGGCGTTCTCCGCCGACGCGGACGGCACGGGGTGGTCCGAGGGTGTCGGCGTGCTGCTGGTGGAGCGGTTGTCGGACGCGCGGCGCAATGGCCGTCGGGTGTTGGCGGTGGTGCGGGGTTCGGCGGTGAACTCCGATGGTGCGTCGAATGGTTTGACGGCGCCGAACGGTCCG
>KL569602.1:812-978 GCA_000715685.1 Streptomyces lilacinus | reverse complement strand
GGGGGTGGAACGGCCGCTGTGGCTGGGGTCGCTGAAGTCCAACATCGGTCACACGCAGGCTGCTTCGGGCGTAGCGAGCGTGATCAAGATGGTCATGGCGATGCGACATGGGGTGCTGCCTCGGACGCTGCACGTGGACGAGCCGTCTCCGCATGTGGACTGGTCG
>KL569602.1:0-500 GCA_000715685.1 Streptomyces lilacinus | reverse complement strand
GACGAGCCGTCTCCGCATGTGGACTGGTCGGCGGGTGCGGTCGAGCTGTTGACGGAGGAGCGGGTGTGGCCGGCGGCCGGGGATCGACCGCTGCGGGCCGGTGTGTCCTCGTTCGGGATGAGCGGCACCAACGCGCACGTGATCCTGGAGGGGGCGCCTGAGCCCGAGCCCGAGCCCGAGACGGATGCCGTGGAGGCGGAATCCGGGCCCGGGACGGTGCTGCCGTTCGTGATTTCCGGCAAGTCGGCGGCAGGGCTGCGGGCCCAGGCGGACCGGCTGCGGGCCTTCGTGGAGGAGCGGGAGGACCTGACGGCCGCCGACCTCGCGCTGTCGTTGGTGACGACGCGGGCGGTGTTGGAGCACCGGGCGGTGGTGCTGTCCTCGGATCGTGAGACGGCTCTGGTTCGGTTGGCGGAGCTCGCCGGGGGTGGTTCGGGGGCAGGTGTGGTGACCGGTGCGCTGGTGCCGGGGAAGACGGCGTTCTTGTTCACGGGGCAGGG
>KL569601.1:2178-2620 GCA_000715685.1 Streptomyces lilacinus | reverse complement strand
ACGACCGGCCACTTCGACACACTCGCCGTCGCAAACACCTCGGCCCCGAGATGACGCGCGACCTGCACAGCAGCCATACCCACACCGCCAGCAGCGGCATGGACAAGCACCGACTCACCAGAGCGCAGACCACCGAGCTCCACCAGCCCGTAGTAAGCCGTCAAGAACGCCATCGGCACCGACGCCGCCTGCGCGAACGACCACCCCACCGGCACCCGCGCCACAAGACGCCGATCAACCACCGTCTCCGGACCGAAACCACCGTTGAACAGACCGAAGACCCTGTCCCCAACCGTCAGCCCCTCGACCTCGGAGCCGACCTCGAGGACCACACCCGCACCCTCAGAACCCATCAGAGCGTCGGCATCCGGATACGAGCCGAGAGCGATCAGCACGTCACGGAAGTTCACTCCCGTCGCACGCACACCGACCCGCACCTCAC
>KL569601.1:0-1904 GCA_000715685.1 Streptomyces lilacinus | reverse complement strand
CCCGGCGCCAACGCAGAAAGCGTCACCGGAACCGGCGCAACGTCCTCCAAAGCCCCCCGGTCAGAACCCTCCAAACGCCAGAGAACATCCCCGGCCGGAAGAGCGAGACCGCCACCGCCCTTCGCCAGACGGGGGGCCAGCACCGCGCCGTCACGAATCACCAGCTGGCCTTCACCGCTGGTAAGGGCCCCGCCCAACGCGGCCCACGAAGCGGGGGTGTCGTCCATGTCGAGCAGGACGACGCGCCCTGGATGCTCCGACTGCGCCGAACGCACCAGACCCCACACACCAGCAGCAGCGAGATCCGCCACTGGTCCGCCGTCGCCCGCATCGACCGCACCGCGCGTCAGCACCGCGAGGGGCACGCCCTCCCAGCGCTCGTCCGCGAGCCAGTCCCGCAGGATCGGCAGTACGTCGGCCGCAGTCGCGCCCGCCACCGGCAGAGCCACCAAGTCGGGGAGTTCACCCACGGGTTCGTCGGCGGAGGCCATGCGGCGTACGGCACCGCCTGCGGCCGTCAGACCCTCCGCGACCCCTGGCACACCAAACGCATCGAGCAGAGCGACAGAGCCGGGTGCCGGTTCGTCGCCGCCGGTGCTCGGCAGCCTGGTCCACTCCAGACGGTACAGCGAGTCCTGCCCGGCAGAGGCGGCGGGCGCGGCGAATTGCTCCTGCTGGAGCGCGCGCATCACGAGCCGTTCGACGGAGATGACGGGTGCGCCGTCGCCGTCGGTGGCGCTCAGCGCAACGCCGTCCGTGCCGGTCGGGCGGAGGTGCACCCGCAACAGGCCCGCGCCGGAGGCGGCCAGGGTGACCCCGGACCAGGAGAAGGGGAGCCGAGCGGGCGCTTCCGCACTGCCGTCGCCTCCACCCTGAGCTGCGAAGACTCGTACGGCCATGGACTGGAGCGCGGCGTCGAGCAGTGCCGGGTGCAGCCCGAACCGCGTCGCCCGGCCCTCTTCCTCTTCGGGAAGGGCCACCTCCGCGAACACCTCGTCGCCGCGCAGCCACACCTCACGTACGCCTTGGAAGACGGGACCGTAATGCAGCCCGATCGCATCGAGAGCAGCGTACATATCCTGTCTCTTATACACATCGAGACAGGAGTGGCCGCCGGCCCGGTGGGGGTCAGGGCTCCGACGGCGTGACGGGTCCACGCCTGGTCCGGCCACCCGGCGTCGGTGCCGGGACGCTCCACGCGCCCGTGCACCGCGAACGGCCGCCGCCCCAGCTCGTCGACTCCCTCCACGCTGACCTGCAACTGCACCGCCTGCCCCGGCGGCAGGACCAGCGGCGTTTCCAGCACCAATTCCTCAAGGTGCCCACAGGCGACCTGGTCGCCCGCACGTACGGCCAGCTCCACGAACGCGGTGCCGGGGACGACGACCTGCCCGTGGACGACGTGATCGCCCAGCCACGGGTGCGAGGTCTGAGAGAGCCGCCCGGTGAAGACCGTGCCCTCCCCGTCGGCAAGGTCCACCCCGGCACCCAGCAGCGGATGGCCGACGACGCCCAGGCCCGCAGCGCTCACATCGCCCGCGACCAGCGAGACCCGCGGCCAGAACCGCTCACGTACGAACGCGTACGTCGGCAACTCGACGGTCCGCCCACCGGACGGGGCCAGAACAGCGGCCCAGTCCACAGCCGCACCCCGCGCATACGCCGTGGCCAGCGCTGTGAACAGCGATTCGACCTCGTCACGGCCGGAGCGCAGCACGGGAACTGCCACGTCACTCTCGGCGCTCTCCTGCACCATGGCGGTGAGTACGCCGTCGGGGCCCAGCTCCAGGAAGCGGCTGACGCCCTGGCTGTTCAAGCACTGGACGCCGTCGGCGAAGCGCACCGCCTCGCGGACATGCCTCACCCAGTATCCCGGGGTCCGGATCTCGCCCGCGTCGGCGAGC
>JNXU01002779.1 GCA_000715685.1 Streptomyces lilacinus | reverse complement strand
GGTGGGGGAAAGACCGTCCCTCGCCCCGCCACGCGCAGCGTCAGGCGCGTAAGACCACCGCTGTCGCGGATGTCCAGCGATTCGCTGAGCGTGCGCGCCAGCCACAGGCCGTCCTCCGGGTCCGGGGCCGGCCCCGGCGGACGGAAGCCCGCGAACGGCGGCACGGGCACCGCCCCCGCCCCACCTCCCAGCAGCTCGTACGCCAGTACGCCCGGCTCCTCCCACGCCCGCACCCCCACCCGCGCCCCGCCTCCCCCCGCCAGCAGATACCCGGCCGCCTCGCAGACCGCCAGGACCGCCAGCTCCAGCCGCTCCCCCGCCAGCCCGGCCGCCGCCCCCCGCTCGCGCGCGAACGCGCGCACCGGCCCCAGGTGCCCCGTGGGCCCGCTCCGGGCGGCCCCCGGGGGTGCCGGGGAGCGCGGGAGGGGCACGGTGGCGACGTAGGCCGCAGGATCGGCGTAGCCGCCGCAGGGGACGAGGCGGCGGCCGACGAGCCGCGCCGGGTGGGTCGCGCAGGCGGACCGGGCCACGTCGGCCGGCACGGCCCGGGTGTCGTAGGGGCAGACCATCCACACCGGCAGCCCGGCCAACAGGACGTTCAGTCCGGATTCCATGCGCTTCCACTCCGCGATCTGCCGGGCGGACCGACCGCCCCAGACGGGCTCGGCCAGCATCCGTGTCCGTCTCCCGGGCCGTGCGCGGCTCTCGTGGTAGCGCAGGAAGGCCGTGACGCGCTCGACGGGCCGGCGGCCGAAGTGGGCGGTCTCGGCCGTGTCGAGGGCGAGGGCGGTCTTCTCCCCCAGCGCGTCCCGCAGCAGCTCGATGTTGGCCGGCGTGGTCGCGGCCAGGACCGGCTCGCCCGCGGTCAGCCCGTCGCGGACGAAGGGCACCGCCGTCGCCAGGAACTCCGCGTCGGTGCCGTAGAGGCAGGCGTGGTGCGCGAACCCGGGCCCCCGAGGGACGTCAGGAGGCATGCGCGGCCCCCAGCCGGAGGCCCGGCGTGCGGTCCCAGCCGACGAGGGTGATCACCCGTGCCAGGTGCGGCGGCAGCCCGGCCAGCTCGACGGTGCGGTGCCGGGCGGCCCGGGCCCGGGCGAAGGTCATGAGCAGCCGGAGGCCGCCGAGGTCCAGGAAGTCCACGCCGGACATGTCCAGGCGCACGTCGCCCCGCACGCCGGCCACCGAGCGCAGGGCGTCCCGCAGGAGGCGGTGGGCGTCCGCGTCGATCGCGCCCTCGATCCGCAGCCCCTGGGGGCGGTAGGCCCGCACGACGACCAGCTCGCCCGTGCGCACCAGGGGGTCCGCCTCCACGCTCCGGGTGTGGACGGAGGCGAAGGCTGCGAGCGCGGCGGGCTCGCAGCGGCGGATGTCGTACTGGCAGACGGCCAGCGCCTCCCCGGAGCGGAATTCCTCGGCCAGCAGCGTCTCGTAGCGCAGCAGCCGGCGCAGGCCGCGTTCGTCGTGGAGGGCGGCGCACAGGTCGCCGGCGACGCGCAGGGCGCGGTAGCCCTCGGCGCGGGAGCGCGCGGCGGCGGTCCGCAGCCGTCGCATCAGCGCGGCGGGCTCCAACTCGCCCTGTACGGTGAGGAATTCCGCCAGCGGAACGATCTCGACGGCGCCGGTCCGCAGCCCGGTCAGGCCGGGCGGGCTCGGTGTGCCGCTCAGGTAGAGGATCTTGTCCTCGGCGTCGAGTCCCCCGCGGACGAAGTCGCGCAGGATCGAGGCCCGCTCCTCGTCCGACCCGAACAGCAGGCAGGCGTGGTCGCCGGGCTGCAGATCGCCGACGTGGACCCGGCCGCGCACGCCGTCGGGATGGACCATGCCGGGATTATCCCGCCGCCCGGGAGGGGGCGGAAGGACGCACGAAAAAATGCCTCCCGCCGAAGCGAAAGGCATTCTTTCTTTTATCTGTACCC
>JNXU01002778.1 GCA_000715685.1 Streptomyces lilacinus | reverse complement strand
CCTCGCCACCGCCCACACCCACGGCACCCCCATCGACTGGGAGGCGTTCTTCGCCCCCTACGGCCGGGGCGACGGTGACAGCGGTACGGTCGCCGCACTCCCGACCTACGCCTTCCAGCGCGAGCGGTACTGGGTCGACGCGCCCGTCGGAGGTGCCGGTGCGGACGTCCTGGGCGACGCCGCGCTCGCCCAGTTCTGGCAGGCCGTGGACTCCGAGGACCTCGCGGCGCTGACCGGCACGCTGCGACTGGGCGGGGACGCCCCGCTCAGCGAGGTGCTGCCGGCGCTGTCCTCCTGGCGCCGCGGGCGGCAGGAGCGGTCCGTGGTGGAGGCGTGGCGGCACCGGGTCGGCTGGCAGCCGGCCGGGGACGTTCCGGCCGGTTCGCTCTCCGGGACGTGGCTGCTGGTGGGTGCGGGAGACGCCCTCGCCGCCCCCGTCGGGGACGCGCTCCGGCGCGGCGGGGCCGACGTGGTGGAGCTCGAGGGTGTCGGGGACGACCGCGAGCGGCTGGCGCTGCGCCTGCGGGAGGCGGCGCGGGCGGCCGGACAGGTCGCCGGTGTGGTGTCCGTCCTCACCGACGTACGCTCCGACGAGCCGTCCGGGTCCGCACCGTACGGCGCTGACGGAAGCGCCGTGCCTGCCGCGCTGACAGGCACCCTGTTGCTCGTCCAGGCGCTGGACGACGCGGACCTGAACGCCCCGCTCTGGTGCGTGACACGGGGAGCCGTCTCCGTGGGGCGCTCCGACGCGCTCGACAGTCCCGAGCAGGCCCAGATCTGGGGGCTCGGCAGGGTCGCCGCGCTGGAGTACCCGCAGCGGTGGGGCGGCCTGGTCGACCTGCCCGAGGTGTTCGACGACCGGGCCGGGGCCCGCCTGGTGGCGGTTCTCGCCGATGCGGCCGAGGACCAGGTCGCCGTACGCGCCTCCGGTACGTTCGTACGCCGTCTGCGGCCCGCCCCGCTGCCCTCGGGTGCGGCGGCGGAGCCCTGGCAGCCGTCCGGGACCGTACTGCTCACCGGTGCGACCGGCGCCCTCGGCGCGCACGTCGCGCACTGGCTGGCCGACCGGGGCGCGCGGCACCTCGTACTGACGAGCCGTCGCGGACCCGACGCGCCCGGTGCCGCCGAACTCGTCGCGGCGCTGGCCGAGCGCGGCACCGCCGCCACCGCCGTGGCCTGCGACGCCGCGGACCGGCAGGCGCTTGCCGCGCTGCTCGCGGACCTGCCGGGGGAGGCGCCGCTCACGGCCGTGTTCCACCTGGCAGGGCATCTGGACGACGGTGTGCTGGGCGCGCTGACGCCCGAGCGCCTCGCCCCGGTGCTGCGGGCCAAGGCCCTCGCCGCCCGCAACCTGGACGAGCTGACGCGGGGGACGGACCTGGACGCGTTCGTCCTGTTCTCCTCGCTCACCGGCACCCTCGGCAACCCGGGCCAGGCCGGCTACGCGGCGGCCAACGCCCACCTGGACGCCCTGGCCGAGCAGCGCCGGGCCGCCGGACTGCCCGCCCTGTCCCTCGCCTGGGGCCCGTGGGCCGACGGCGGCATGGCCGACGACGACCTCCTCGTGCAGCGGCTGGTGCGCGCCGGTACGACGCCGATGTCCCCGGCCCGGGCGATCACCGCCCTGGGGCACGCGGTCGACGGCGGCGACACGGTGGTCTCGATCGCCGACGTGGAGTGGCCGCGCTTCGTGAGCGGCTTCACCGCCGTTCGGGACAGCCGGCTGTTCGACGAACTGCCCCAGGTGCAACAGGAGCTGGCGTCCAGCGGGACCGGCGCCGCGAGTGCCCGCGGGCAGGCGGCGGAGCTGCGGCAGCGGCTCGCGTCCGGGGGAGCGGCCGAGAGCGAGCGGCTCCTCCAGGAACTGGTACGGCAGCAGGCCGCCGCGGTGCTCGGCCACGCGTCGGCGGGCGCGATCGACAAGGACCGGGCGTTCCGGGACGTCGGCTTCGACTCGCTGACCGCCGTGGAACTGCGCAACCGGCTGGCCGCCGCGACC
>KL569600.1:8380-8663 GCA_000715685.1 Streptomyces lilacinus | reverse complement strand
CTCTCGCAGCTCAGCGGTTTCCTGGATCGCCGGTACGAGAACGGGGTGGGCACTGCACTCGACGAAGGCCGTGAAGCCCTCGCCGAGAAGGTGCTCGATCGTGTCCTGGAAACGGACGGGCTGCCGCAAGTTGCGGTACCAGTAAGCGACGTCCAGCGTCGCGGTGTCGATCGCGCCGGCTTCGACGGTGGAGTAGAAGGGCACGGCGGAGGCGCGGGGAGTGATGTCCGCGAGCGTGGACATGAGCTCGTCGCGGATCGACTCGACGTGCGCGGAGTGAGAG
>KL569600.1:7876-8088 GCA_000715685.1 Streptomyces lilacinus | reverse complement strand
AGGCGTAGTCCACCGGGATCCGGCGGGCGCGGATCTCCTCCGCCTCGCAGGCCTCCACCAGCTCGGCGACTGCATCCGCGTTACCGGCAACGACGGTGGCCGAGGGGCCGTTGACCACAGCCACGCTCAGCCGTCCGGACCAGCGCTCCACCAGCGTTTCCACCTCGCCGGCGGGCAGCGCGATGGAGGCCATGCCACCCAGTCCGGCGAGC
>KL569600.1:7302-7580 GCA_000715685.1 Streptomyces lilacinus | reverse complement strand
CCGGCGAGCTCCCGCCCGATGACCTGCGAACGCAGGGCCACGACCTTGGCGCCGTCCTCCAGCGACAGCGCACCCGACACCACGGCGGCCGCGATCTCACCCTGCGAGTGGCCCACGACCGCGTCCGGCTCGACACCGAGCGAGCGCCACAGCTCAGCCAGCGACACCATCACCGCGAAACACGCCGGCTGCACGACATCGACCCGGGAAAGGGCAGACTCGTCCCCCAAGACCTCGGTCAACTTCCAGTCCACAAAGAGGGAAAGCGCTGCCTCACA
>KL569600.1:6545-6946 GCA_000715685.1 Streptomyces lilacinus | reverse complement strand
CCATCCCGACCCACTGCGAACCCTGACCCGGGAACACGAACACCGACCGGCCGCCACCCGACGCCCCCGCCACACCGGCAACAACCCCAGCAGCAGGCTCCTCCGCCACCACAGCCCCGAGCCCGGCCACCAGCTCCGCCTCACCCGCAGCCAGCACCACCGCCCGGTGCTCGAACACGGAACGACCACCGGCCAGCGAGAACGCGACATCCCGCAGACCCCGGTCCGTCATGCCGAGGATGTGCTCCGCCTGAGCCCGCAGCGCCTCGTGCGAACGCCCGGACACGACCACCGGCACCACCGGCAGCTCCGCACCGCCACCGGCCTCCGGCTCACCCTCAGCAGCCGCCGGCGCCTCCTCCAGCACCACATGCGCATTCGTGCCACTCACGCCGAACGAC
>KL569600.1:5705-6220 GCA_000715685.1 Streptomyces lilacinus | reverse complement strand
GCCACCCACACCCGCAGCCGCCTGCGCGTGACCGACGTTCGACTTCAACGACCCCAGCCACAAGGGCCTTTCGGCATCGCGACCCCGCCCGTACACGTCCATCAGTGCCTGCGCCTCGATCGGGTCGCCCAGCCGCGTACCCGTACCGTGCGCGTCCACCGCGTCGACGTCGGCGGGGGCGAGACGGGCGTCGGCGAGGGCCTGGCGGATGAGGCGGGCCTGGGCCGGGCCGCTGGGGGCCGTCAGACCGTTGCTCGCGCCGTCCTGGTTGACCGCCGAGCCCCGTACGACCGCCAGCACCCGATGGCCGTGGCGCACCGCGTCCGACAAGCGCTCCACCGCCAGCATGCCCACGCCCTCCGCCGGGCCGAAGCCGTCCGCCGAGTCGGCGAAGGCCTTGCACCGGCCGTCGGCGGCCACGCCGCGCTGGCGGGAGAAGCGGACGAAGACGTCGGGGGTGGCCATGACCGTCGCGCCGCCCGCCAGCGCGAGGTCGCACTCGCCGCGCCGCAGGG
>KL569600.1:3609-5369 GCA_000715685.1 Streptomyces lilacinus | reverse complement strand
CCGCCGGCCCCTCCAGCCCCAGGACGTACGAGATGCGGCCCGAGGTGAAGCTGACGACGCCGCCCGTCAGGAGCTGTGCCTCGAGTTCGGCCGTGGGCTGCTGGATGCCGTCGGTGTAGCCGCCGTTCCAGGCACCGACGTAGATGCCGGTGCGGCTGCCGCGCAGCGCGTGGGGGTCGACCCCGGCCCGCTCCAGCGCCTC
This sequence comes from Streptomyces lilacinus, assembly GCA_000715685.1. Classification (GTDB taxonomy): domain Bacteria; phylum Actinomycetota; class Actinomycetes; order Streptomycetales; family Streptomycetaceae; genus Streptomyces; species Streptomyces lilacinus. Next base: position 5,167 of record KL569600.1, on the reverse strand, counting down.
CCACGACGTCTCCAGCAGTAGGCGCTGCTGCGGATCCATCGCCACTGCCTCACGCGGCGAGATACCGAAGAATCCCGCGTCGAACTCGCCCGCGTCGTGCAGGAAACCGCCCTCCCGCGCGTACGCCGTGCCCGCGACGTCCGGGTCCGGGTCGTACAGACCGGCGATGTCCCACCCCCGGTCCGTCGGGAACGGCGAGATCGCGTCCACGCCCGCCGAGAGCAGGTCCCACAGCCCCTCGGGCGAGGCGACCCCGCCCGGGAAACGGCACGCCATGCCCACGATCGCGATCGGCTCGTGGTCCCGTCGCTCGAGGTCCTTGACGCGCTCGGTCGTCCGGTGGAGCTCGGTGGTGGCCCGCTTGAGGTACTCGCGGAGTTTCTGCTCGTTCGCCATGTTCGCCATGTCTCACATCACCCGTCAGGTATTTCTCCGGTCCGTTCGACTCCGGTCAGGAGTCGCCGAACCGCTCGTCGAGGAAGGCAAAGATCTCGTCGTCGTCGGCCGATGCGATGGCCTCGACGACGGAGTGGTCGTGCTGGTGGTCGTCCTCCGGGCCCGTGGCGTCCCCCTGGAGTCCGGTCCAGCGGGAGGTCAGCGCCGCGAGGCGCGAGGCGATCTCCGTGCGGGTGACGTCGTCGGCCTCGAGCGACTCGAGGTCGTCCGCGCCGATGGCCTTGAACGCCCCTTCCAGCCGCTCCAGTTCCGCGAGGAGCGTGCTCGCCGCCGACGTCTTCGGGACGAGGCGTTCCCGCAGGTAGTCGGCGAGCGCGCCGGGGGTGGGGTGGTCGAAGACGAGGGTGGCCGGCAGGTGCAGGCCGGTCGCCGTGGCGGTCCGGTTGCGCATTTCGACGGCCGTCAGGGAGTCGAAGCCCATCTCCTTGAAGGCCTGTTCGTCGCGGATGCCGTCGGCGGTGGCGTGGCCGAGGACCACGGCGGCGTGGGTACGGACGAGGGCGAGGAGCCGGGTGCGCTGTTCCGCCTCGGTGAGGGCGGCGAGCCGCTCGCCGAGTGCCTCACTACCCTCGACACCGCCGCCGTCCTCCCCGACCTGCCGACCGCGCGGGGTGTCCGCCCCGGCCGGCACCAGGTCGCGCAGCGGCGCCGGGACGTTCTCCGCCGTGCGCAGAGCAGCGGTGTTGAGGCGTACGGGCGCCTGGAACGGCTCGTCGGCGCGCTGTGCGGCGTCGAAGAGGGCCATGGTCTCGTCGCCGGTCAGGGGCAGGACGCCACCGCGTGCCATGCGGCGGTGCAGGCCGTCGGTGTCGAGGTGCTCGGTCATCCGGCCGCTGCCGGCCAGGCCCCAGGCGAGCGAGAGGCCGGGCAGGCCCTGGTCGCGGCGGTGCCGGGCGAGCGCGTCGAGGAAGCCGTTGGCCGCGGCGTAGCCGCCCTGCCCGGGGCCGCCGAGCACGGCGGCGACGGAGGAGAAGAGCACGAACGCCGACAGGTCGTGGCCGAGGTCGCGCGTCGCCTCGTGGAGGTTGAGGGCCGCGTCGGCCTTGGGGCGGAGGACGCCGTCGACGCGGTCCGGGGTGAGCGAGGTGACGACGCCGTCGTC
>KL569600.1:3235-3339 GCA_000715685.1 Streptomyces lilacinus | reverse complement strand
CGTCCAGGACGCCGGCCGCGTGGACGACCGCGGTGAGCGGGCGCTCCTGCGGTACGGCGGCGAGGAGCCGGTCGAGCGCGGCGCGGTTGGCGACGTCGCAGGCT
>KL569600.1:2252-2978 GCA_000715685.1 Streptomyces lilacinus | reverse complement strand
GGGGAGCCGGTCGAGCGCGGCGCGGTCGGCGACGTCGCAGGCCTCGATCGCGACCGTCGCCGCGCCGGCCTCCCTCAGCTCGGCGACCAGCCGCTCCGCCCCTTCGGCCCGGGCTCCGCTGCGGCCGGCGAGCAGCAGGTGGCGTACGCCGTGCTCGGTCACCAGGTGCCGGGCGAGCGTGCCGCCGAGGTTGCCGGTGCCGCCGGTGACGAGGACGGTGCCGTGGGCGTCGAAGGCGGGCGGCATGGTCAGCACGAGCTTGCCGATGTGCTCGGCGCGGCTGAGGGTGCGGAAGGCGTCGCGGGCGCGGCGGACGTCGAACGCCGTGACGGGCAGCGGTCGCAGCACGCCCTCGGCGAAGAGGTCGAGGAGTTCCGCGAGCATGCGGCCGATCAGCTCGGGGCCGGCCTCCATGAGTTCGAACGCGCGGTACGCGACGCCCGGGTGGTCGGCGGCGACGCGGGCGGCGTCGCGTACGTCGGCCTTGCCCAGCTCCACGAACCTGCCGCCGCGCGGCAGCAGGCCCAGGGAGGCGTCGACGAAGTCCCCGGCGAGGGAGTTGAGCACGGCGTCCACGCCGCGCCCGCCGGTGGCCTCGAGGAAGCGGGACGCGAAGTCCAGGCTCCGCGAGCCGGCGATGTGCGCGTCGTCGAGCCCCTGGGCGCGCAGCGTGTCCCACTTGCCCCGGCTCGCCGTGCCGTACACCTCCTGTCTCTTATACACATC
>KL569600.1:0-2009 GCA_000715685.1 Streptomyces lilacinus | reverse complement strand
GTGGCGGGCCAGCTGCACGGCCGCCATGCCGACGCCGCCGGCCGCCGCGTGGATCAGCAGCGATTGGCCCGGGCGCACCTGGGCCAGGTGCTTGAGCGCGTAGTAGGCACTGAGGAAGACGGCGGGCACGGAGGCGCCCTGGGCGTACGACCAGTCGCGCGGCATCCGGGCCACCATGCGGTGGTCCGCGACCGCGTACGGGCCGAAGGCGTCGGTCCACATGCCGAGCACCCGGTCGCCCACCGCGAGGCCGGTCACTCCCGGCCCCACCTCGGTGATCACACCGGCGCCCTCGGCGCCCATCACGCCCTCGCCGGGGTACATGCCGAGGGCGATGAGGGTGTCCCGGAAGTTGAGTCCGGCCGCGCGGACGGCGATGCGCACCTCGCCGGCGGCGAGCGGCACGTCGGCCGCGTCGCCGGCCACGAGGGACAGGTCCGACAGCGAACCGGTGCCGCCGCCGGTCAGCCGCCACGCCGGGGAGCCGGCGGGGGGCAGCAGGGCGGACTCGTCGGCGTCCTGTGCGCGCGGGAGCGCCAGCCGGGGGACGTGCGCCGTCCCGCCGCGCAGCGCGAGCTGCGGCTCGCCGGAGGCGAGGGCGTCGGCCAGGGGGGTGCTGTCCGTCTGCGGGCCGTCCACGTCCAGCAGGACGAAACGGTTCGGCTCCTCCGACTGCGCCGACCGCACCAGGCCCCACACGGCCGCCGCCACGGGGTCCCGCAGCCGGTCGCCGTGGCCCACGGACACGGCGCCGCTGGTGACGAAGACCAGCCGGGCCCCGTCGGCGTCGCCGGCCAGCCACTCCTGGACGAGCGCGAGCGCTTCGTGCACCGCCCGCCGCACGGCGTTGGCGTCCAGGGCGGGGGCCTGCGGGACGGAGACGGCGACGAAGTCCACGCCCTGGGACGACGACGCGGTGCGCAGACCCCGCAGGTCCGAGTACTGCTCGGCCGGCGCACCCGCCTCGCGCAGGGCGTCCACGAGCCCGTACGGGTCCTCGCCGACCACGGCCCAGCGCGGCGTACCGGACACGGCAGCCGGGGCGGGCGTCAGCGCGGGCCACTCGAGGTGGTAGAGCGTGTCGTCGCCGAGGTCGGTTCCGGCGGACCGGAACTGCTCCGGCGCGACGGGGCGTACGGCGAGCTCGTCGATCTCGCAGACGAGCCGGCCCTCGTCGTCCGCGCACCGGACGCGCACGGCCCCGTCGCCCGCCGCCGTGACCCGCACCCGCACCCGATCGGCGCCGAGGGCGTGCAGGCGGATGCCGCGCAACGTGAACGGCACGCGGGCCAGACCGTCGTCGGGGAAGAACGCCCCGAGGCTCATCGCCTGGAACGCGGCGTCGAGCAGCGCCGGGTGGACGCCGAACCGCTCTGCTTCTGCCGCACCGTCGGGCAGGACCACGTCGGCGTGGACGGCGTCGCCGACCCGTCGGGCGTCCCGGACGCCCTGGAACAGCGGACCGTAGGCGTAGCCGCGCGCGGCGAAGGAGGCGTAGAAGTCCTCGGCCCGGAAGGGCGCCTCGTCGGAGGTGGTGTCCGCGGCGAAGGCCACGTCGTCGTTCGCCGCGGCAGAGGGCTGGACGACCGTGGCCTGGGCGTGCTTCGTCCAGGACGTGTCGTGCTCGCCGCGCGAGTGGACGGTGACCGTACGCCGTCCCTCGCCGTCCGCCGCGCCGACCACGAGCCGCAACCGCACGGCACCCGCGCCGGCCAACAGCAGCGGCGAGGCCAGCGTCAGCTCCTCCACCTCCGCACAACCCGACTGCCGACCGGCCCACAGCACGAGATCCGCGAACGCGGCACCCGGCAGCAGCGGCGTGCCCAGCAGCGCGTGCTCGAGCAGCCAGGGATGGGCCTCGGCACTGAGCCGGGCGGTGTACACGAAGCCGCCGCCGTCCGGCATCTCGACGCAGCCGTCGAGCAGGGGGTGGTCCGCCTCGGCCAGGCCGAAGGAGCTCACGTCGCCGCGCCGGGCAGGGGTGTTGTACCAGTAGTGCTGCCGCTGGA
>KL569599.1:3530-3811 GCA_000715685.1 Streptomyces lilacinus | reverse complement strand
CGCACCACGGCCAGCACGTCGTGCCCGAGGCGGCGCGCGTCGGACAGCCGCTCCACGACGAGCATGCCGACGCCCTCGGCCCAGCCCGTACCGTCCGCGTCGGCGGAGAATGCCTTGCAGCGCCCGTCGGGCGACAGTCCGCCCTGGCTGCTGAACTCGGTGAACAGCCCCGGGGTCGACATGACGGTGACACCGCCGGCCAGTGCCATCGTGCACTCGCCGTTGCGCAGCGCCTGCACCGCCAGGTGCAGCGCCACCAGCGACGACGAGCACGCCGTGTC
>KL569599.1:2937-3199 GCA_000715685.1 Streptomyces lilacinus | reverse complement strand
CGAGCACGCCGTGTCGACCGTCATCGCCGGGCCCTCCAGGCCGAGCGTGTACGCGACCCGGCCGGACATCACTCCGGCCGCGTTGCCGATGCCCTGGTGGCTCTCGCTGCCGTGCTCGGAGGCCAGGAGCAGCGGGAGGTAGTCCTGACCGTTCGTGCCGGTGTAGACGCCGGTTCGGCTGCCGCGCAGCGTCGTCGGGTCGATGCCGGCGCGCTCGAACGCCTCCCAGCCCGTTTCCAGGAGGAGCCGCTGCTGCGGGTCC
>KL569599.1:610-2664 GCA_000715685.1 Streptomyces lilacinus | reverse complement strand
GCGAGGGCCTCGCGCGGCGAGATCCCGAAGAAGGCCGGGTCGAAGTCGGCTGCGCCGGACAGGAAGGCGCCCTCGCGGACGTACGAGGTGCCCGGTGCGGCGCCCTCGGGGTCGTACAACGCGCCGAGGTCCCAACCCCGGTCGTCGGGAAAGGGCGAGGTCGCGTCCGTGCCCGCCAGCACCAGCCGCCACAGGTCCTCGGGGGACTCCACGCCATGGGGGTAGCGGCAGCTCATGCCGATGATCGCGATCGGCTCGTCCGCGTCCGCGGTGCGGTGTAGGCGCACGGCCTCGGCGGAACCGCCGAGGCACTCGGTCCGCAGATGCTCCGCGAGGGCGGCCGGGGTGGGGTAGTCGAAGATCAGGGTCGCGGGCAGGCGCAGGCCGGTCGCGGCGTTCAGGGCTTCGCGCAGTTCGATCGCGGTGAGCGAATCGAAGCCGAGTTCGGTGAACGCCCGGTGCGGTTCGACCGCCTCGGCGCCGCGCCGGTGGCCGAGCACCTCCGCGACCTGGTCCCGTACCGTCGCCAGGGCCACCGTCTCCTGTTCGGCGGGCGACAGACCCGTGAGGCGGTCGGCGAGTTCCGAGGCCGCGCCGCGGGGTGCGGTCGGCGCGGCGGGCCGGCGGTCACGGGAGTCGCGTACGGCAGGCAGCTCGTCGAGGAGCGGGCGGGGGCGGGCTGCGGTGAAGGTGGCGGCGAACCGGGGCCAGTCGACGTCCGCGACCGCCACGCAGGTGTCGGCGCCGTCCACGGCCCGGCCCAGCGCGCCGACGGCCCACTGCGGGTCCATCGGCAGCAGTCCGCGCTTGCGCAGGTAGTCGCTGGTGGCGGCGGCACTCGCCATGCCGTCGCCGGCCCACGGGCCCCAGGCGATCGAGGTGGCGGCGAGTCCGGCGGCGTGCCTGCGCTCCGCGAGTCCGTCCAGGAAGGCGTTCGCGACGGCGTACGCGGCCTGGCCACCGCTGCCCCAGACGGCGGCGACGGACGAGAACAGCACGAACGCTTCCAGGGGTACGTGGGCAAGCGCCTCGTGCAGGTTGACGGCGCCGGCAACCTTGGCCTCGAGTCCGGTCGCGAAGTCGGCGAGCCCGGTCTCCGCCAGGGGGGCGAAGGCGCCGGTGCCGGCCGCGTGGAAGACCGCCGTGAGCGGAAGGTCGTCCGGGATGTCGCGCAGGAGCGCGTCCACCGCGCTCCGGTCCGCGACGTCGCAGGCGACGACGGTGACCTCGGTGCCGCGCGCCCGGAGTTCGGCGGCCAGGGCGGCGGCCGAGGGGGCGGTCGGGCCCCGGCGGCCGGCCAGCAGGAGGTGCGGGGCGCCCCGGTCCGCGAGCCAGCGCGCGACGTGCGCGCCGAGCGCGCCCGTGCCGCCGGTGACCAGGACGGTGCCGGACGGCTGCCAGGTGTCGGTGGCCGGGGCCTGGGGCGCGTCGACGAGGCGGCGTCCGAACAGTCCGGTCTGCCGTACCGCGATCTGGTCCTCGTCGCCGCTGTCGGCCAGCACTCCTGCCAGCCGTCTGCGGGTACGGGCGTCCAGCGGCCCGGCGCCGGCGGGCAGGTCCACCAGCCCGGTCCAGCGGCGCGGGTACTCCAGGGCGGCGACCCGGCCGAGGGCCCACACCTGTCCGCCGGGGATGCTCGCCAGTTCCTCGCCGGGTGCCACGGTGACCGCGCCGCGCGTGGCCAGCCAGAGCGGGGCCTCGATGCCCGTGTCTCCGAGCGCCTGGAGGAGGGTGACGGTACGGGCGACGCCGGCGGGCAGCGCCGGGTGGCCGGGGGCCGGTCGCTCGTCGGCGGCGAGGAGGGAGAGCACTCCGGAGAGGGGGACTCCTGCGGCGCTCTCTCGCAACTGACGTGCCAGGGACTCGCGTTCGATTGACGAGCCGGTCAGGACGAGTTCGCGTACGTCCGCGCCCGAGCCGGTCAGGGTTGCGGCGCAGTCGCGCACCAGCACGGTGTCGGCGGACTTCTCGTCCGTCACCAGCAGCCAGGTGCCGGTCAGGTCGGGGGCGGCGGCTTCGGGGACGGGCTTCCAGCCGACCCGGTAGCGCCGGCC
>KL569599.1:0-330 GCA_000715685.1 Streptomyces lilacinus | reverse complement strand
GCCAGTAGTGCTCGCGCTGGAAGGCGTACGTCGGCAGGTCGACCGTACGTGCGCCGCTCGGGGCATGGACGGCGGCCCAGTCGACCGGGATTCCGCGGACGTGCATCAGCGCCACGGCCTGCCACCAGGACCTGAGCTCGTCGCGGCCCGCGCGCAGCGTGGGTATCGCGACGGTCTGCGCATCGCCTTCGATGCTCTGGCGGGCCATGGCGGTCAGGACGCCGTCGGGGCCGAGTTCGACGAACTTGGTGACGCCTGCCGCGCGCAGGCTCCGCACGCCGTCGGCGAATCGGACGGCTTCGCGGACGTGGCGGACCCAGTAGGCGGGGG
>KL569598.1:3587-5292 GCA_000715685.1 Streptomyces lilacinus | reverse complement strand
ATGTGTATAAGAGACAGCGCCGCGACCGTGCTCCTCGCCATCGCCCTCGCCGGATTCCTCGAGAGACGGGGCTCCTACGAGGAGTGGTCCGCCGTCTCGGAGGCCGCCGTCGACGTCTGCCGCGAGGCCGGCGACCGCACCGGCCAGGGCGTCATGCTCAACCAGCTGGGCATGGCGCGGCGGCTGTCGCGGCACTTCGACGCGGCGATCGAGGTCCAGAAGCGCTCCCGCGACCTCCACCGCGAACTGGGCGACGCGGCCCGCGAAGCCGATTCGCTCAACGAACTCGGCCTCGCCCTGCGCGAGCAGCGCCGGTTCGACGAGTCCGCGGCGGCGCTGACCGAGGCCGCCCGGATCTCCCGGAAGCTGCGCGACCGGTCCGGCGAGGCGACGGCCCTGGACCATCTCGGCGGCACGCTCCAGGGGGCACGACGGTTCGACGAGGCCGTGAAGGTGCTGCACAAGGCCGCCGCCATGTTCCGGGCCGAGGGCGACGAGAGCGGCGAAGGGGGCGTGCTCAACGACCTCGGGCTCGCGCTGCAGGGCATGCGCCGGCTGGAGGAGGCGATCGAGGTCTACCACCGGGCCACCGCCATCCACCGCGCGGCGGACGACACCCCCAGGGTGGGCCTCACCCTGCTCAACCTCGGTGGCGCCCTGCGGGAGGCCGGCCGGTTCGCCGAGGCCGTGGACGTCCTCGACGAGGCGGCCGACATCTTCCGTACTCTCGACGACCGTCACCGCGAAGGCATGGTGCTGGGCAACGCGGCCTCGGCCCTGCTCGGCCTGGGCCGCACCGAGGAGTCGATCGAGACCCACCGCCGGGCCGCCGCGCTGTTCCGCGAGACGCGCGACCGCCACCACGAGGGCATGGCACTGAGCAACCTCGGCGGCGCGCTCGTGTTCGTCGAGCGGTACGACCAGGCCGTCCTCCCCCTCACCCGGGCCGTCGACGCCCTGCGGGAGACCGGCGACCGGCACGGCGAGGGCGAGGCCCTGGGCAACCTCGCCCAGGCGCTGCGGGGCTGCGGCCGCTTCGAGGAGGCCCTCCGGGCGCACGCCCGCGACCTCGCCCTCGCCAAGGAGCGCGGCGACGCGTTCAGCGAGGGCAGGGCGCTCAACAGCCAGGGGGTGACGTTCAGGGAACTGGGCCGCGCCGTCGACGCCGCGCAGGCCTTCCTCTTCGCCGCCGCGTCCTTCCGACAGTCGGGAGCCGCCGAGAACGAGGCCCTGGCCACCCACAACCTCCGCGAGGTCGAACGCGACCACCCCGACGCCCGCATCGCCGGCTTCGCCCAGGGGATCCAGAAGATGCTGGGCGATCCGCCGACCTACGACCTCGCCCTGTGGCGCGCCGCCGCCCGCCGGTACGCCGTCCTGGCGCCGGTCTTCGCCGTCCTGGCCGTCGTCGGCCGCCTCTGGGGCGGGCCGATGAGCACCCTGTCCGTCTGGACCGGGGGAGCGAGCGCGGTCGTGGCGCTGATCGCCGCGGCCGCCTACGCCCGCTTCCACCCCGACGTGCGCAGCGGCTACGCCCTCCCCGCGTCGGCGTGCTTCTTCCTGCTGACCGTCGCCTGGACGGCACTGCCGCTGCTCGGGACGGTGTTCGCCCTCGTCGCGCTGTTCCTCGGCGACGGCTTCCGGGAGCACGCGACCGTCACGGCCGCGGCGGTGCCGGTCCTCTTCGCCGTACGGGCGGCGGTGG
>KL569598.1:2743-3332 GCA_000715685.1 Streptomyces lilacinus | reverse complement strand
CCGCCGGCCCGGCGATCGACCCGAACGGCGAGGCCGGCCCGTTCCCCGCGGGCCGGCGGCGCGGCGTCACGCCTTCCCGGACCCCCTAGACGACCCTTCCCGGACCCCTAGACCCCCAGCGACGACGCCCGCAGCTTCGCGATCGCCGTGTCCTCGCCCTCCAGCTCCACCCGGGCCGCGTCGAGCCGGCCGAAGGCGAACAGCGTCAGCTCGCCCGGCTCCCCGGTGGCCGTCACCACGGGCACGCCCTTCTGGGCCACCGCCGTGCGGCCGTCCGGCCGCCGCAGCACCAGGCCCACCGGCGATTTCCGGCCGAGCAGCCGGGCGCTGCGCTCCAGCCGGCTCCACAGCGCGTCGGCGAAGACCGGGTCCACCTCGCGCGGCGTCCAGTCCGGTTGGGCGCGGCGCACGTCCTCGGTGTGGACGTAGAACTCGACGGTGTTGGCCGCCTCGTCGACCTGCTTGAGGGAGAACGGCGACAACCTCGGCGGCCCGGTGCGGATGAGCTGGATCAGCTCCTCGTACGGCTTGGCCGCGAACTCCGCCTGCACGCGCTCCAAGCCTGTCTCTTATACACATTAAGAGACAG
>KL569598.1:414-2477 GCA_000715685.1 Streptomyces lilacinus | reverse complement strand
GGCTTGAAGACGACTCCGGCCGCCGCGTCGGAGCGCCGCTCGCGCACGACGACGTGCGCGGCGAGGTCACGGGCGCGCCAGCCTTCGCAGAGCGTGGGCGCGTTGGGGCCCACCGTCTCCAACAGGTCGGCGAGGAGCAGACGTTCGCGTTGCGCGTGGGTTGACATGCCGTCAGCCTACGACCGCCCTCCGGCCGGGGCCACGGCACACCCGACCCAGGCGTGTCCCGCCGTACCGGTTCCCGGCCGGTTCCAGGCCGGTTCTCGGCCGGTTCCCGGCCGGGGCTGGGCCACAATGGACGCATGACCGGCAACGCCCGACCCTCCGCCCGCGCCACCGACTCCGCCCTGGACCCGGCCATCGCCGCCCGGCTCAAGCGGAGCGCCGACGGCCTGGTTCCCGCCATCGCGCAGCAGTACGACACCGGCGAGGTGCTGATGCTCGGCTGGATGGACGACGAGGCCCTCCACCGCACCCTCACCACCGGCCGCTGCACCTACTGGAGCCGCAGCCGCGGGGAGTACTGGGTCAAGGGCGACACCTCCGGGCACGCGCAGCACGTCAAGTCGGTCGCCCTGGACTGCGACGGCGACACCCTCCTGGTGAAGGTCGACCAGGTCGGGCCGGCCTGTCACACCGGCACCCGTACGTGCTTCGATGCCGACGTGCTGCCGCTCGGCCAGTAGGCTCCGGACCATGGTCGCCACCACCGCACCCGCCGCCCACGGGGCCGTCACGCCGGACGCGGAGACCTTCCGCGCCCTCGCGAAGGACCGCCGAGTCATCCCCGTCACCCGCCGCTTCCTCGCCGACGGCGACACGCCGGTGGGTCTCTACCGCAAGCTGGCCGCCGAGCGGCCGGGCACCTTCCTGCTGGAGTCCGCGGAGAACGGCCGCACGTGGTCGCGCTACTCCTTCGTCGGCGTCCGCAGCGCCGCTGCCCTGACCGTTCGCGACGGTCAGACGCATTGGCTGGGCACCCCGCCCGTCGGCGTCCCCACGGACGGCGACCCGCTCGCCGCCCTGCGCGCCACTCTCGAGGCGCTGCACACCCCGCGCGACCTCATCGAGGGCGCGGGACTGCCGCCCTTCACCGGCGGCATGGTGGGCTACCTCGGCTACGACGTCGTCCGCCGCCTGGAGAAGATCGGCGAGCACCCCGGCGGCGCCGGCCCGGGAACGCTCGACCTGCCCGAGCTGACCATGCTCCTCACCTCGGACCTCGCCGTCCTCGACCACTGGGACGGCAGCGTCCTGCTGATCGCCAACGCGATCAACCACAACGACCTCGAGACCGGCGTCGACGAGGCGTACGCGGACGCCGTCGCCCGGCTCGACGCGATGACCGCCGACCTCGCCCGCCCCACCCCCGCCGGGCCCACCGCCCTGCCGCCCTCCGAGCTGCCCGAGTTCACCGCCCGCTGGGGCGGCCCGGACTACCGGGCGGCCGTCGACGACATCAAGGAGCGCATCCGCGCGGGCGAGGCCTTCCAGGTGGTGCCGTCGCAGCGGTTCGAGACGCCCTGCACCGCCTCCGCGCTCGACGTCTACCGCGTCCTGCGGGCCACCAACCCGAGCCCGTACATGTACCTCTTCCGCTTCCCCGACGGGGTCGACGGGGCCTTCGACGTCGTCGGCTCCAGCCCCGAGGCGCTGGTCAAGGTCGAGGACGGGCGCGCGCTGCTCCACCCCATCGCCGGCACCCGCCCGCGCGGCGCCACCCCGCAGGCCGACGCCGCCCTCGCCGAGGAGCTGATGGCCGACCCCAAGGAGCGCGCCGAGCACCTGATGCTCGTCGACCTCGGCCGCAACGACCTCGGCCGGGTCTGCGAGCCCGGCAGCGTCGAGGTCGTCGACTTCATGTCGATCGAGCGCTACAGCCACGTCATGCACATCGTCTCCACGGTCACCGGCCGGCTGGCCCCGGGGCGTACGGCGTTCGACGTGCTCACCGCCTGCTTCCCCGCCGGCACCCTCTCCGGCGCGCCCAAGCCGCGCGCCATGCAGATCATCGAGGAGCTGGAGCCGGCCCGCCGGGGGATCTACGGCGGCTGCGTCGGCTA
>KL569598.1:0-113 GCA_000715685.1 Streptomyces lilacinus | reverse complement strand
CCTCGACTTCGCGGGGGACTCCGACACCGCCATCGCCATCCGCACCGCCCTCCTCCGCGACGGAACCGCCTACGTCCAGGCGGGCGCCGGCGTCGTGGCCGACTCCGACCCGG
>KL569597.1:5103-5376 GCA_000715685.1 Streptomyces lilacinus | reverse complement strand
GGCCCCCGCCGCACCCGCACCGGACGGCTCCGCACCGCAGGGCCCCTACGGCCACCCCGGCAACCCCGCCGGCCCCGCCCCCGCGTACCCGGCACCCGGCGCACCCGGACAGCCGGCACCGGCACCGTGGGGCCAGCCGCACCCCGGCGCGCTGCCCCCGGCCGTGCCCGGACAGCCGCAGCCCCAGCCGCAGCCGCAGCCGCACCCCGGCGCCGGATTCCCCGCCGCGGACCCCGCCCAGCAGGGCGACCCCGCGGCCGGCGGGGCCCCCGC
>KL569597.1:3806-4837 GCA_000715685.1 Streptomyces lilacinus | reverse complement strand
GATGTGTATAAGAGACAGGGGGGGTGGCCCACCGTCGCGCCCGAGCAGCGGCAGCGTGCCGTGCACGGTGCGCCGCTGGGCTTCACGGCCGCCGTGGAGCTGTCCTCGGAGCGGCTGCTCAAGGGCAAGCCCAAGCCCAAGAAGCAGAGCCCGGCGAGCCGTTTCAAGCTCGGCGGCAAGAAGGAGGAGGCGGAGCGGCAGCGGAAGCTGGAGCTCATCCGCACGCCCGTCCTCTCCTGCTACCGCATCGCGGTCATCAGCCTCAAGGGCGGCGTCGGCAAGACGACGACCACCACCGCCCTGGGGTCGACGCTCGCCACCGAGCGGCAGGACAAGATCCTCGCGATCGACGCCAACCCCGACGCCGGCACGCTCGGCCGCCGGGTGCGGCGCGAGACGGGGGCGACGATCCGCGACCTGGTCCAGGCGATCCCGCACCTCAACAGCTACATGGACATCCGTCGTTACACCTCGCAGGCGCCCTCCGGACTGGAGATCATCGCCAACGACGTGGACCCGGCGGTCTCCACGACCTTCAACGACGAGGACTACCGGCGCGCCATAGACGTGCTGGGCAAGCAGTACCCGATCATCCTCACCGACTCGGGCACCGGTCTCCTCTACAGCGCGATGCGCGGGGTCCTCGACCTCGCCGACCAGTTGATCATCATCTCGACGCCGTCCGTGGACGGCGCGAGCAGCGCGAGCACCACGCTCGACTGGCTCGCCGCGCACGGCTACGGCGAGTTGGTCTCGCGCAGCATCACCGTCATCTCGGGGGTCCGCGAGACCGGCAAGATGATCAAGGTCGAGGACATCGTGTCGCACTTCGAGACGCGCTGCCGTGGCGTCGTCGTCGTGCCGTTCGACGAGCACCTGGCGACGGGCGCGGAGGTCGACCTCGAGATGATGCGGCCGAAGACCCGCGAGGCGTACTTCCACCTGTCCGCCATGGTCGCCGAGGACTTCGTGCGCGCCCAGCAGCAACAGGGCCTGTACGCCGCGCCCCACCAGGCACCGCCGGTGCCGGG
>KL569597.1:1273-3510 GCA_000715685.1 Streptomyces lilacinus | reverse complement strand
GATGTGTATAAGAGACAGCAGTAGCACGAAGCGAGGAGGGCCCGGGCGCTGTAAGCGCCCGGGCCCTCCTCGCTTCACGTCGATCAGCCCGCGACCACGGCCGCCTCGTGGGCGGACACCAGGTCGCGCGCCCGCTTCACGTCGTCCGCCATGCACTCCAGCAGCGCCTCGATGGACTCGAACTTCTCCATCCCGCGCAGGTACGCCAGGAAGTCCACGGCCGCGTTCAGCCCGTACAGCTCGAGGCCGACGCGGTCGATGGCGTAGGCCTCGACCGTCCGCTCGGTCGCGTCGAACTGGACGTTCGTACCGACGGAGATGGCGGCCGGCATGGCCTCGTCGCCGACCGTCAGCCAGCCCGCGTACACGCCGTCGGCCGGGATCGCGGTGTGCGGCAGCGTCTCGACGTTGGCGGTGGGGAAGCCCAGTTCGCGGCCGCGCTGGGCGCCGCGCACCACGACGCCCTCGACGCGGTGGGGGCGGCCCAGGATCTCCATGGCGCCGGTGACGTCGCCCTCGGCGACCAGGCGCCGGGCCAGGGTCGAGGAGAACGGCAGGCCGCCGCCGGCCTCGCCCGTCACGTAGAGGTCGATGACCTCGACGCCGAAGTCGTAGGTCTCGCCGAGCTCCCGCAGGAAGGCGACGTCGCCCGCGGCGCGGTGGCCGAAGCGGAAGTTGGGGCCCTCGACGACGTGCTTGGCGTGCAGCTTGTCGACGAGCACCTTCACCACGAAGTCGGCCGGCGAGAGCTTCGAGAACTCCGTCGTGAACGGCAGGATCAGCACCGCGTCCACGCCCAGCTCCGCCATCAGCTCCGCGCGCCGGTGGTGCGGCGCCAGCAGCGGCGGGTGGCTGCCGGGGCGGACGACCTCGCTGGGGTGCGGGTCGAAGGTGACGACGACCGAGGGGACGCCGAGCTCGCGCGCCCGGTCCACGGCCCGCCCGATGATCAACTGGTGCCCTCGGTGCACGCCGTCGTACGAGCCGATGGTGACGACGCTGCGCCCCCAGTCCTGGGGGATGTCCTCCAAGCCACGCCAGCGCTGCACTGTGCCCGCTCCTCGCCCGAACCCGAACCTTTGTCTGTCTTGATGACGCAGGACTAAGAGTGCCATGCCGGTTGGCGGCGTCCCGCATCGGCCGGGTCACCGGGGGTCACACCCGCCGGGTCCGAGGGGTCCGCCGTGTCACCGTGGCCCCTCCCGCCTCCCTTCTCCCGCCCGGCCGTCAGCCGGATCCGGGCGCTCGGGCCCACCACCACGGCCCACTGCGCGGGCGCGGATTTCAGCCACCCGCGAACCTGGTCGCCGAAGACCGGGACCTCGCGGGCGAGCTGCGTCAGCCGCCGGTCGAAAAAGGCGGCGCCCTCGGGGGTGCGGGCCATCAGCAGGCCCGTGCGGTGGACGAGGTCGCGGGTACGGGCCTCGGTGCGCTCGGCGGCGCCCGCCGCCACGGCGCGCAGCAGCGCGTCGAGGACGGTGACGTCGCGCTCGTACGGCCCGTACTCCTCGCGCTCCATCAGCACCTCCAGCAACTCCTGGCGCAGGGGGCGCGACAGGGGGGTGCCGGGGTCGGCGAGCACGGGCGCCAGGGCGCGCCGGACCTGGGCGGGGCCGGTGCGCAGCAGGTCCACGACGAGCGGGAGGAGGACCGAGCGGGCGGCGGGGCCGTCCTCCAGGCGCCGGTCGACGAAGAGGGCGGCGTTCTCCGCGCCCTCGGGGCGGTGCTCGACGTGCTCGCGCACGAGCGAGGTGACCCGGCGGGCGAGCGGGGTCACGGAGACCTCGGCGAGGATGCGCAACACCTCCCCCGGGCCCTCCCCCGGCTCGTACAGCCGCGCACGGAAGGCGGCCAGGACGGGCTCGGTGTGGGTGGCGAGGGCCGGGGCGAGAACGGAGGGCGGCAGGTGGGGGTCGCTCGCGGCGAAGCGGGCGAGGGCCTGCGGGAGGTACTTGCCGCGGGTGTCGGGGTCCCGGACCAGCAGGGCGAGCGCGGTGCCGTGCAGGGCGCCCTCGGCCGGGCGGGCGAGGAGGACGAGCGCGGAGAAGCGCAGCAGCTCGCGGTCGGCGTCCGTGACGACGTGGGGCGCCGTGCGCAGGCCGTACGCGGCGGCGGCCACGTGGCGCTCGACGCGCTCGTCGTGGGCCCAGCGGTCGACGGCCCGGCACAGCGCGGACGGCTCGTCCTCGGCGAGCGCGGCGAGCAGCTCGTCGGCGCGGGGGTGACCGGCGTCGACG
>KL569597.1:0-1076 GCA_000715685.1 Streptomyces lilacinus | reverse complement strand
ACGTCGACGAGCGCCTCGGCGAGGTCGTCGACGGCCCGCCGCCGGTGGGTGTGCAGCAGGGCCTGGGCGGCGGTGGCCACCGTGGGGCGCACGCCGGCGGCATCCGCCGGGACCTGCAGGAACCGCTCGTCGGTGAACCAACGGCACAGCAGCGGCTGGGCGCCGCACGGGTCGGCGATCAGCAGCGCCGCGACGGCGGTCAGGAAGCGGTCGGCCTCCGGCCTGGAGCGGGGTGCCTCTTCCGGCTCGCGGGGCTCCGGCGGCTCGTGCCCGTGCGGCGGCGTGCTCCGCTCGGTCCCGGCGAAGGCGTGGGCCTCCCGCGACCGGGCCGCGCTGTACGGCACGCCGTCGGCCTCGTGCGGCTCGTACCCGTCGGGCCGGGTCGAGCTGTACGACACGGGCCCGCGCCGCGCCCCACCGACGACGGGGGGTCGCTTGCCCTGCCCCGGAATCCGGGCCCCGGCCCCTTCGCCGCGCGCCTCGTCGCCCTCGGGCGTGGTCCCCGTGCCGGGTGCCCCGGAGTCGTGGCCGCCCCGGGTCTGCCCGGGCACGCCTGCGCCGGCCGGCGCGCCGGCACCGCCGAAGCGGGCAGGGTCGGGCGTCCCGAGCCCGTGGCCTCCGCTCCGATCCGCCGCGTCGTACGCACCCGCGTCGACGTCACCCGGGGCAGCCCCGGCCGAAGCGCCCGCGCCCCGCGTCCGCCCGGGCGCGGCAGAGCCCGGCACGCCGGGCCGAGCGCTGTCGTCCGTCCCCGTGCCGGGAGCCCCCTCCGGCGCGGCAGCGG
Source organism: Streptomyces lilacinus (assembly GCA_000715685.1). Lineage (GTDB taxonomy): Bacteria > Actinomycetota > Actinomycetes > Streptomycetales > Streptomycetaceae > Streptomyces > Streptomyces lilacinus. The sequence goes on along the minus strand of KL569597.1, from coordinate 292 downwards.
CCCCGTACCGGGCGCTGCTGTCGCGGCCATGGCCTCCGCGCCGGCCGGCAGCACCGTAGGCACCGGCTTCGGCGTCCTCTGCACCCGCACCACCGCTCCGGCCCGGCGCGTCCGCGCCCTCCGCCGCCGCGGCCCCGCACCGACCGCCGTCGGCACCGTGACCGGAACCCCGGTCCGCAGCCGCCGCGCCGTACGCGCCCGCCTCTGCGTCGCCCGAGCCCCGTGCCGTCCCGGCAGCCCCCGCAGAGGCGCCCCCGCCCCGCGTCTGCCCCGGCACTGTCTCTTATACACA
>KL569596.1:4167-4658 GCA_000715685.1 Streptomyces lilacinus | reverse complement strand
ACGCCGACGCCCTCGCCCCAGCCGGCGCCGTCGGCGGCGGCGGCGAAGGACTTGCAGCGGCCGTCGGACGACATGCCGCGCTGGCTGCTGAACTCGATGAAGATGCTGGGGCTGGACAGGACGCTCACGCCGCCCGCGAGCGCGAGGTCGCATTCGCCCTTGCGCAGCGCCTGCACGGCCAGGTGGAGGGCGACCAGGGAGGACGAGCAGGCGGTGTCGACGGTGACCGCGGGGCCTTCGAGCCCGAAGACGTACGACACGCGGCCCGAGACCACGCTCGGTGCGCCGCCGGTGGCGAGGTAGCCCTCGGTGGACTCGGCGGAGGCGGCGAGCAGGCTGATGTAGTCCTGGCCGCCGGTGCCGGCGAACACGGCGGTCTGGCTGCCGCGCAGGGCGCGCGGATCCATTCCCGCCCGCTCGAAGACCTCCCAGGAGGCTTCCAGCAGGAGGCGCTGCTGCGGGTCCATGGCGAGGGCCTCGCGCGGCGAGAT
>KL569596.1:2550-3892 GCA_000715685.1 Streptomyces lilacinus | reverse complement strand
GGCCTCGCGCGGCGAGATCCCGAACAGGCCGGCGTCGAACTCCGTCGCGTCGGTGATGAATCCGCCCTCGCGGGCGTAGCTGGTGCCGGGGTGGTCGGGGTCCGGGTGGTAGAGACCGTCGAGGTCCCAGCCGCGGTCGTCGGGGAGCGGGGTCAGCGCGTCGGTGCCGCTGCGGACCAGCTGCCACAGGTCTTCCGGCGAGCGGACTCCGCCGGGGAAGCGGCAGCTCATGCCGATGATCGCGACGGGGTCGTCGTCGGGGACGGCGGGACGGACCTGCGCGGCCGGGCCGCTCTGCCCGGCCGGCGCGGTCCGCTCGGTGAGCTGTTCGCCGAGGTAGCGGGCGAGTTCGAGGCACGTGGGGTAGTCGAAGACGACCGTGGCGGGGGCGCGCAGGCCGGTCGTCAGGGCGATGCGGTTACGCAGTTCCACGGAGCCCGCCGAGGACAGGCCGAGGTTCTGGAAGGGCCGGCCGGGCTCGATCTCGTCGACCGACTCGTGGCCCAGCACCTGCCGCAGCTGGTCGCGGACGAGGGCGAGCAGGGTGCGGCTGCGTTCGGCCTGTGAGGCCTCCCGCAGGGTCCGCAGCAACGGCGGGGCGTCGTCCTGCGGCTCCTCGTCCGGTACGTGCGCGGGGCTCGGGGCGGCCGGGCGGGCGGCGGTGTCCAGGGCGTCGAGGAGGTGGGTGGGGGTGGTGGCGGTGAAGAAGTAGGAGAAGGTCGGCCAGTCGATGTCCGCGACGGCGACGGTGACGTCGTCGTGGTCCAGGGCCTGCTGGAGGCCCTCGATGCCCAGCTCCGGGGCCATGCGCGGGATGCCGTGGCGCGACATGGCGTCACCGATGTCGCCCGCGGCCATCCCGGCGCCGTCCCACGACCCCCAGGCGATGGAGGTCGCGGGCAGGCCCTCGGCGCGGCGGTGCTGGGCCAGGGCGTCGAGGTAGGCGTTGCCCGGGCCGTAGTTGCCCTCGCCGGCCGCGCCGAAGACGGCGGCGAGCGAGGAGAACAGGACGAACGCCGACAGGTCCAGGTCCCGGGTCAGCTCGTGCAGGTTCTGCGTGACCTGGAGCTTGGGGCGCAGGGCGGTGGCCATGCGGTCGGCCGTGAGGGAGTCGAGGATGCTCGAGTCGACCACGCCGGCGGCGTGGAAGACGGCCGTCAGCGGGTGCTCCTCGGGGATCGCGTCGAGCAGGTCCGCCAGGACCTCGCGGTCGGCCGGGTCGGCGGCGGCCATGGTGACCTCGACGCCCATGCCGGTGAGTTCGGCGAGGAGGTCCTCGGCGCCGGGCGCGGCGGTGCCGCGGCGGCTGACGAGGAGCAGGTGGTCGGCGCCGCTCCGGGCG
>KL569596.1:0-2300 GCA_000715685.1 Streptomyces lilacinus | reverse complement strand
TGGCGCCGGTGACCAGGACGGTGCCGGTCGGCTTCCAGTCGCGTACGGCGGGGGTGTCGGCGGTGGCCGCGCGGACGAGGCGCGGGACGTACGCGCCGGAGGCGCGCAGCGCGACCTGGTCCTCGCCGGTGTCCTTGGCGAGGACGCCGGACAGCCGGGAGAGCGCCTGCCGGGTGTCCCTGCCTCCCGCGAGGTCCACGAGGCCGCCCCAGCGCGGGTATTCGTGGGCGGCGATGCGGCCCAGCCCCCAGACCAGGGCCTGGAGGGGGCGGGTGATCGGGTCCTCGTCGCCGGTGGTGACGGCGCCCCGGGTGACGCACCACAAGGGGGCGTCGCTGCGTGCCGCGTGCAGGGCCTGGAGCAGGGTGAGGGAGTCGGCGAGCGCGGCGGGAACGTCCGGTTCGGCCGGGTGGGGGTCCTCGGTGAGAGCGAGCAGCGAGAGGACGCCGGACAGCTTTCCGGCGTCGGTCAGTTCGCCGAGCTTCGCCGCGAGGGTGAGCCGGTCGTGTCCCCCGGCGGGCAGTTCCAGGGGGAGCACGGTGGCTCCGGCGGCCTCCAGGGTTTCGCGTACGGCGACCACGAGCTGTCTCTTATACACTAAGAGACAGGCCATGTCCCGGACAGGGAGCCCCGGTCGAGCGGGGAGGTGTGCCAGTCGGTGCGGTAGCGCCAGGAGTCCGGCGCGGTGTTCTCGTGCGCGGCGGGCAGGGGCGCGGTGCGCAGGGTTTCCAGCCAGTAGCGCTTGCGCTGGAAGGCGTACGTGGGCAGCTCGACGCGGCGGCCGCCGTGCGGGGCGAGGACGGTGGTCCAGTCCACGGTCGCGCCGTGCACGTGGGCGTCGGCCAGGGCGGTGAGCCAGCGGCGCGCGCCGCCTTCGCCGCGGCGCAGGGTGCCCAGGACGGCGGCGCGCGCGCCCGCGTCCTCGACGGTCTCACTGATGCCGTTGACGAGCACCGGGTGCGGGCTCAACTCCAGGAACAGCGAGTGGCCCTCGGTGAGGAGCTGCCGGGTGGCCTGCTCGAAGCCGACGGTGCGGCGCAGGTTCTCGTACCAGTACGCGGCGTCCAGGTTCGCCGTGTCCATCGGCCGGCCCGTCACCGTCGAGTGGAACGGCACGTCGCAGGAGCGCGGGCGGATGGGGGCGAGTTCGTCGAGGAGGCGCTCGCGGAGCCGCTCGACGTGGGCGGAGTGGGAGGCGTAGTCGACGGCGATGCGGCGGGCGCGTAGGCCGGTCCGCTCGCAGTGGGCGAGGAGTTCGTCAAGGGCGCCGGCGTCGCCCGAGACGACGGTCGACAGCGGGCCGTTGACAGCGGCCACCGACAGGGCGTCGCCCCAGGGGGCGACGAGTGCGTCGGATGCGGTGCGGCCGAGCATCAGGGAGACCATGCCTCCCTGCCCGGCCAGGACGGCGGCGATGGCGCGGCTGCGCAGGGCGACGACGCGGGCGCCGTCCGCGACGCTCAGCGCGCCCGCGACGACGGCGGCGGCGATCTCGCCCTGGGAGTGGCCGACGACCGCGGCCGGGGCCACTCCGGCGGAACGCCACAGCGCGGCGAGGGAGACCATGACGGCCCACAGCACCGGCTGGACGACGTCGACCCGCTCCAGCAGCGCGCCGTCGGAGCGCAGCACCTCGAGCAGCGAGAAGTCGGCGAACGGGGCGAGTGCCCGCTCGCACTCCTCGACGCTCTCCCGGAACACGGGTGAGGTGTCGAGCAGTTCCCTTGCCATTCCCGCCCATTGCGCCCCCTGGCCGGGGAAGACGAAGACCGCGCCGCCCTGGCCGGTGTCGCCTTCGCGGCGCACCAGGGAGGGGGCCTGCTCGCCGCGTGCCAGTGCGTCGAGTCCGCGGCGGAGGGTCTCGACGTCCGGGCCGAGGACCACGGCCCGGTGTTCCAGCGCCGCGCGGGAGGCGACCAGGGACACGGCCACGTCGGCCGGGTCCGGCACGGTCTCCGGGGCGCCCGCGAGCCAGGCGCCCAGGCGGCCCGCCTGGGCGACCAGGGCCTCGGGGGTGTCGCCCGAGACGACCCACGGGAAGGTGCCCGTCGTCCGGGCCCGGGCCTCGGGGGCCGGGGCGGTCGGGGGCGCCTCCTCGATGATGGTGTGCACGTTGGTGCCGCTGACGCCGAACGAGGAGATGCCCGCACGGCGCGGCCGGTCCTCCTGCCCGGGCCACGCCCGGGCCTCGGTGAGCAGCTCGACCGCGCCGGAGCCCCACGCGACGTGGGGGGACGGCTCGTCGGCGTGCAGGGTCCTGGGCAGGGTGCCGTGGCGCATGGCCATGACCATCTTGATGA
>KL569595.1:12154-12279 GCA_000715685.1 Streptomyces lilacinus | reverse complement strand
CGCGGGGTCGGCTGATGCAGGCGCTGCCGTCCGGTGGGGCGATGCTGGCCGTCGAGGGGGACGAGTTCGAGATCGCGGAGGCCGTGGCCTCGTACGAGAACCGCGTCGGCATCGCCGCCGTCAAC
>KL569595.1:11696-11853 GCA_000715685.1 Streptomyces lilacinus | reverse complement strand
AAGAGACAGCGTACGAGAACCGCGTCGGCATCGCCGCCGTCAACGGGCCCACCTCCGTGGTCATCTCCGGAGACGCGGATGCCGTCGCGGAGCTTGAGACCGGGTGGCGCGAGGCAGGCCGGCGGGTCAAGCGGCTGACGGTCTCGCACGCCTTCCA
>KL569595.1:10888-11421 GCA_000715685.1 Streptomyces lilacinus | reverse complement strand
CCTTCCACTCGCCGCGCATGGACGCGATGCTCGACGACTTCGCTGCTGTGGCCCGCAAGGTCACCTTCCACGCCCCGCAGCTGCCGATCGTCTCCAACGTGACCGGGAAGCTCGCCGACGCGGACGAGATCCGCACCCCCGACCACTGGGTCCGGCACGTCCGCCAGGCCGTCCGTTTCGCCGACGGGGTGCGGTGCCTCCACACCGAGGGCGTCACCAAGTTCATCGAGCTGGGGCCCGACAGCGTCCTCACCGCCATGACCCGGCTGTGCCTCGCGGACGAGGCCGGTACGCGCACCAGCGTCGCCCTTCCCGTCCTGCGGGGCGGCCGGGACGAGGCCACCTCCGCGATCGAGGCCCTCGCCACGGCGCACGTCCACGGCGTCGCGGTCGACCGCGACCGGGTGTTCGCCCACTGGGGCGGTACGCGGGTGGACCTGCCGACGTACGCCTTCCAGCGCGAACAGTTCTGGCCGGTGGTGCCGGGCGGGGGAGACCCGGCCGACTGGCGCTACCGCTGTCTCTTATACACA
>KL569595.1:8283-10591 GCA_000715685.1 Streptomyces lilacinus | reverse complement strand
GCCCGGCACGGCGCGACCGTCGTCCGCGTCCCGGCCGGGCCCGACCCCGACACCCTCCGCCGCGCCCTGCGGGAGGCCGGGGCCTCCGGCGCCCCGACCGGAATGCTGTCCCTGCTCGCCCTGGACGAGAGGCCCGACCCCGACCACCCGCACGTGCCCGCCGGGATCACCGCCACCCTGGCGCTGCTCCAGGCCCTGGACGCGCAGGCGTCCGGCGTCGGTGACGCCAAGGTCTGGGCGCTGACGCGCGGCGCCGTGGCGGTCGCCCCCGACGAGGCGCCGTACGGCACCGCCGGTCCCGCCGTATGGGGCCTCGGCCGGGTCGCCGCCCTCGAACACCCCACCCGCTGGGGTGGCCTGATCGACCTCCCGGAGGACCTCGACGCGCACACCGGCACCCTCCTCGCCTCGCTCCTGGCCGACAGCGGTGCTTCCGGCACTGGTGATGCCGGAATCGGTGGCGTCCGCAGCGGCGGCGAGGACCAGATCGCCGTGCGGCCCACCGGCACGTACGGCCGCCGACTGGTCCGCGCCACCACCGGCGGCCCGCTCACCGACACCTGGCGGCCACGCGGCACGGCCCTGATCACCGGCGGTACGGGCGGTCTCGGCCGGCACGTGGCCCGCAGGCTCGCCGAGCGGGGCGTCGGGCACCTGGTCCTGACCAGCCGCCGGGGGGACCGCGCCCCCGGCACCGCCGACCTCGTCGCGGAACTCGGCGCGCTCGGCGCCAAGGTGACCGTGGCCGCCTGTGACGTGGCCGACCGGAAGGCACTCGCCGCGCTGCTGGCCGAACTGCCCGCCGACGAACCGGTCACCACGGTCGTCCACGCCGCCGGGATCGGGGACCTCGGCTTGCTCACGGACACCACCCCCGCCCGGCTGGCCGCCGTGCTCGCCGCCAAGACCACCGGCGCGGAGAACCTGCACGCCCTGTGCGACAGCGCCGCGCTCGACGCGTTCGTGCTGTTCTCCTCCGCCGCCGCGACCTGGGGCGGCGCGGGCCAGGGCGCCTACGCCGCCGCCAACGCCCACCTGGACGCGCTGGCCCAGCGCCGCCGCGCCGCCGGTCTGCCCGCGACCTCGATCGCCTGGGGCGCCTGGGACGGGCCCGGCATGGGGGACGGCGCCACCGCCGCCGAACTGCGCCGACGCGGAGTGCTGACGATGGCGGTGGAACCCGCGCTGACCGCTCTGGGCGACGCGGTGACGCGGGACGAGGCGTGCGTGACCGTCGCCGGTGTCGACTGGCCGCTGTTCGCCCCCGCGTTCACGATGGCCCGTCCGAGCCCGCTGCTGGCCGCGCTGCCCGAGGCCCGGCCGCCCGCCGCGGGCCGGGGCGACGGCCCCCGGGCCGACACCACCGCGCTGCGGGCCCGACTGGCCGCGCTCCCCCTCGTGCAGCGTGAGAACACCCTGCTCGAACTGGTCCTGGAGCAGGCCGCGCTGGTCCTCGGCCACGCGGACGCGTCCGACGTCGATCCCGACCGGGCGTTCCGCGACCTCGGCTTCGACTCGCTGTCCGCCCTCCAGATGCGCGACCGCATCGAGGCGACCACCGGAATCGCGCTGCCCGCGACGGCCGTCTTCGACCATCCGACACCGGACGCCCTCACCGGCCGACTGCTGGCCCAGCTGGCCCCGGAACCCGCGGACGGCCCCGTACTGCCGCCGCTGTCGCCCGAAGACGAGCGAATCATGCGCACGGTCGCCGCCATCCCGCCCGCCCGGCTCCGCGAGGCCGGCCTGCTGGACATCCTGCTCCGCCTGGCCGACGCCGGACACCCCGGCACCGCCGAGGCGGCAGCCGCCGACGACCGGGCCGGCTCCGGTGTCCGTGCGGAAGAGCTCGACGCCATGGACGGCGAGAGCCTGCTCAAACTGTTCTCCGCCACCGGTGTCGACGACGCCGACGACGCCACCGACGAGGGAGCCCGCGCGTCATGAGTGCCACCATCGACCAGTACGTCGAAGCCCTGCGCAGCTCCGTGAAGGAGACCGAGCGGCTCAAGGCCCTCAACCGCGAACTGACCGCGGCCGGCCGCGAGCCCCTCGCCATCGTCGGCATGGCCTGCAGGCTGCCCGGCGGAATCGATTCCCCCGAAGCCCTCTGGGAACTGCTCGAGCGGGGCGGCGACGGCATCTCCGGATTCCCCACCGACCGGGGCTGGGACACGAAGCAGCCGTACGCCGCGGAGGCCGAAGGACCCGGGACCTACGCGCGGCAGGGCGGCTTCGTCCATGACGCGGGCTCCTTCGACGCGGACTTCTTCGGCATCTCGCCCCGCGAGGCCCTCGCCATGGACCC
>KL569595.1:7573-8006 GCA_000715685.1 Streptomyces lilacinus | reverse complement strand
GCATCCTCCTGGAAACCGCCTGGGAGTGCCTCGAACGGTCGGGCATCGACCCGACGTCGCTGCGCGGCAGCCGTACGGGCGTCTTCGTCGGCGCCACCAACTCCGGCTACGGGGTCGCCACGTCGATGTCCGAGGACCTCGAGGGCTACTCCCTGATCGGCGCCGCCACCAGCGTGCTCTCCGGCCGGGTGGCGTACTCGCTCGGCCTGGAGGGTCCGGCGGTGTCGGTGGACACGGCGTGCTCGTCGTCGCTGGTGGCGCTGCACCTCGCGGCGCAGGCGCTGCGCTCCGGCGAGTGCACGATGGCCCTCGCGGGCGGCGTCACCGTCATGGCCACCCCGGGTGCCTTCGCCGAGTTCGGCCGCCAGCGGGGTCTCGCGGCCGACGGCCGGTGCAAGCCCTTCGCAGCCGGAGCCGACGGCACCGGCTGGGG
>KL569595.1:6337-7337 GCA_000715685.1 Streptomyces lilacinus | reverse complement strand
GACGGCACCGGCTGGGGCGAGGGCGTGGCGCTGTTGCTGGTCGAGCGGCTGTCCGACGCACGGCGCAACGGGCATCCCGTACTGGCCGTGCTCCGGGGCTCCGCGATGAACTCCGACGGCGCCTCGAACGGCCTGACCGCCCCCAACGGACCCTCCCAACAGCGCGTCATCCACGAGGCATTGACGAACGCCCGGCTGTCGGCGTCCGATGTCGACGCCGTCGAGGCCCACGGCACCGGCACCACGCTCGGCGACCCCATCGAGGCGCAGGCACTCCTCACCACGTACGGCCGGGGCAGGGCCGCGGACCGGCCGCTGTGGCTCGGCTCGGTGAAGTCCAACATCGGGCACACGCAGTCGGCGGCGGGCGCGGCCGGTGTCATCAAGATGGTCATGGCCATGCGCCACGGTGTCCTGCCCAAGACCCTGCACATCGACGCCCCGTCGCCGCACGTGGACTGGACGGCGGGTGCGGTCGAGCTGCTGGCGGAGGCCCGCGACTGGCCGAAGGGCACCGCGCCGCGCCGGGCCGGCGTGTCGGCGTTCGGCGTGAGCGGCACCAACGCGCACGTGATCCTGGAAGAGGCGCCGGAGCCCGCCGACACGGCCAGGCAGAACCCACCCGCCGCCCTTCCGGCTCCCCTGCCCCTGGTGCCCTGGCCGCTGTCCGCGAAGACGGCACAGGCGCTGCGCGGCCAGGCCGACCGGCTCCGTACGTTCCTCGACACCGCCCCCCACCACGACCCGGCCGACATCGGGCTGTCGCTGGCGACGACCCGGGCCGCCCTGGACCACCGCGCGGTGGTGCTCGCCACCGACCGCGAGGGCTTCCGCGCGGGCCTCACCGCGCTCGCGCGGGGCGAGAAGCACGCGTACGTGGAGAGCGGTGCGACGCTCAAGGGCCGGACCGCCTTCCTCTTCACGGGGCAGGGGGCGCAGCGGGCCGGTGCCGGCCGGGAGCTTTACGAGACGTTCCCGGTGTTCGCGGATGCGTTGGATG
>KL569595.1:5792-5986 GCA_000715685.1 Streptomyces lilacinus | reverse complement strand
CGGGCGGCTGGAGCGTCCGTTGCGTGATGTGCTCTTCGGCGACGGGGAGTTGATCGACCAGACCGCATACACGCAGGCAGGGTTGTTCGCGCTGGAGGTTGCTCTCTTCCGGTTGCTGGAGTCGTGGGGCGTACGTCCCGACTTTCTGCTCGGGCATTCGATCGGTGAGCTGGCTGCCGCGCATGTGGCGGGTG
>KL569595.1:5327-5487 GCA_000715685.1 Streptomyces lilacinus | reverse complement strand
CGCTGGACGACGCGTGCACCCTGGTCGCCGCGCGGGGCCGGCTGATGCAGGCTCTGCCGTCCGGTGGAGCCATGCTCGCCGTCGAGGGCGAGGAGTCCGAGGTCGCGGAGGTGCTGTCCTCGTACGAGGGTCGCGTCAGTATTGCCGCGGTCAACGGGCC
>KL569595.1:4773-5004 GCA_000715685.1 Streptomyces lilacinus | reverse complement strand
GGTCAAGCGGCTGACCGTCTCGCACGCCTTCCACTCGCCACGCATGGACGCCATGCTCGAGGAATTCGCCTCCGTGGCGGGCAAGGTGACCTTCCACGCCCCGCAGCTGCCGATCGTCTCCAACGTCACGGGCAAGCTCGCCGACGCGGACCGGATCCAGACCCCGGAGTACTGGGTGAGGCACGTCCGCGAGGGCGTACGTTTCGCCGACGGCATCCGGTACCTGCACGC
>KL569595.1:3012-4470 GCA_000715685.1 Streptomyces lilacinus | reverse complement strand
TCCGGTACCTGCACGCCCAGGGTGTCACCCGCCTCCTGGAGCTCGGCCCGGACGGTGTGCTGTCCGCCATGGCCCAGCAGAGCGTCGACGTCACCGCGCTCCCCGTGCTGCGCGGCGACCGCGACGAGGTCCGGACGCTGTTCACCGCACTCGCGACCGTGTACGTCCACGGTGCCGGGGTCGACTGGGCCGCCGTCCTCGCCCCGTACGGCGGGCGCAAGGTCGCCCTGCCGACGTACCCCTTCCAGCGACGGCGCTTCTGGCTCGCCACGGATGCCGAGGCGGCCGAGACGGGTGGCCGTACGGGGGCGGGGGCGACGGTGGTGGACAGTGCCGAAGCGGCGTTCTGGGCCGCCGTCGAGAGCGAGGACCTGGCGTCCGTCGCGAGCACGCTGAAGATCGGCCTCGACGAGGGGCCCGGCGACAGTGCGGGGCTGAGCAGCGTGTTGCCCGCCCTGTCGGCGTGGCGCAGGGAACGGCAGGATCTGGCGGCCGTCGACGCGTGGCGCTACCGCGTCACCTGGACGCCGGTGACCCCGGCACCGGAGGTGTCGGCACCCGGCACCTGGATCACCGTCACCTCGGCGGAACACGGGCCGGACACCGGGTCCGGGGTCGTCGCCGCCCTGCGTGAACACGGCGGCCGGGTCTTCGAGGTGACGGTCGGCGCCGACACGGACCGCACCACCCTCGCGGGTCTGCTGAAGGAAACGGCGGACCGGGCCGGGGGAGACGTCACCGGCGTACTGTCCCTGATCGCCTACACCGCGACGCCCTCCGCCGCGACGTCCGTCCTCACCACGGCCACCACCACCCCCCTCGACAGGTCGCTGCTCCTGGTCCAGGCCCTCGGTGACGCCGCGCTCGGCGCCCCCCTGTGGTGCCTGACCAGCGGCGCGGTCGCCGTCGGCCCGGCCGAGGCCCCGACCTCTCCCGACAGTGCCCAGCTCTGGGGACTCGGCAGGGTCGTGGCACTGGAGCATCCCGACCGCTGGGGCGGCCTCGTGGACGTGCCCGCCGCGCTGGACGGGCGCACCGCCGCCCGGCTGGTCGCGGTCCTCACCGCAGGCACGGGCGAGGACCAGGTCGCGGTGCGGGACGCCGGAGTCTTCGCGCGGAGGCTGGAGCATGCCGCCCCGGCCGAGGCCACGGCCCAGGACGCCCCATGGCGTCCGGGCGGTACCGTCCTGATCACCGGCGGCACCGGCGGGCTCGGTGGACAGGTGGCCCGACGGCTCGCGGCGCGGGGTGCCGTACACCTCGTACTCACCAGCCGACGGGGCCCGGATGCTCCCGGCGCCTCCGAACTCGTCGCAGAGCTCAGGGGGTTGGGGGCCGAAGTGACCGTGGTCGCCTGCGACGTCTCCGACCGGGACGCGCTCGCCGGCGTACTCGCCCGGCATCCGGTCACCGCCGTGGTCCACGCGGCCGGAACGGACCGCTCGGCACGGCTGGACG
>KL569595.1:2187-2807 GCA_000715685.1 Streptomyces lilacinus | reverse complement strand
CCCTCGCGCCATCAGAGATGTGTATAAGAGACAGGCTGACCGCCGACGAGCTGGCCGGGACGCTGCGCGCCAAGGTGACGGGCGCCCGGAACCTGCACGAGCTGCTGGCCGGTGCGGACCTGGACGCGTTCGTGCTGTTCTCGTCGATCGCCGGCGTGTGGGGCAGCGGCGGTCAGGCCGCCTACGCCGCCTCCAACGCCTACCTCGACGCGCTCGCCGCGCAGCGCCGGGCCGAGGGCCTGCCCGCCACCTCGGTGGCCTGGGGCCCCTGGGCCGACGCGGGCATGGCCACCTCGGAGGAGACCGCCGCGTATCTGCGGCGGCGCGGGCTCGGTGCGCTCGAGCCCCGGCTGGGGACCAGGGCGTTCGAGCTGGCGGTCGCGGCACAGGACCCCTGCGTGACGGTGGCCGACGTCGACTGGGAGCGGTTCTTCCCGCTGTTCACCTCGGCCCGCCCCAGCCCGTTCCTCGGTGAACTGCCCGAGGTGCGCGGGCTGACGGCACCGCCCGGCACGCACGCGGGAACCGCTCACGCCGGATCGCGGTCGCCCGGCGCCGATGGCGGCAGGGGCCTGACGGAGCAGGGCGAACGCCTGGCCTCGGCGACCGGCGCCGCCCGC
>KL569595.1:765-1927 GCA_000715685.1 Streptomyces lilacinus | reverse complement strand
CCGGCGCCGCCCGCGAGCGGATGCTCCTCGAGCTCGTACGCGGCGAGGCTGCGTCGGTGCTCGGCCACGACAGCGCGGCAGCGATCCCGGCCACGGTCGCGTTCAGCGAACTCGGTCTGGACTCGCTCACCGCCGTGGAGATCCGCAACCGGCTGACGGAGGCCACCGGCCTCGCCCAGCCGTCCACCCTGGTCTTCGACTACCCGACACCGGCCGCCCTGGCCGCGTACCTGAGCACGGAACTCGGCGGGGAGGACGACGCGGACTCCGCCGCCGAGCCGGAGGACGACGCCCGGATCCGCCGGACCCTGGCTTCGCTTCCCCTGTCCCGGCTGCGTGAGGCCGGTGTGCTGGACGTGCTGCTCCAGCTCGCCGAAGCAGCGGACCCCCGTACTGAGCAGGACCTCGAAACCGACCCGGAATCGATCGACGACATCGACGGCATGGATGTCGACGCGCTCATCGAGACCGCTCTCGGCAACAACACGGACTTCTGAGAGCGCTTGAGCGCGCATTGGAGCTGAACAATGGCTAATCGCGAGGAAAAAGTCGTAGCGGCGCTGCGGGCGGCGCTCAAGGAGACCGAGAGGCTGCGCGAGCAGAACCGGGACCTCCTGGAGGCCGGCCGGGAGCCCATCGCCATCGTCGGCATGAGCTGCCGCCTGCCGGGCGGGGTCCGCTCGCCGGAGGACCTGTGGGACCTGGTCGCCTCCGGCGGCGACGGGGTGGGCGACTTCCCCACCGATCGCGGCTGGGACCTGTCCGACCCGGACGTCCCGTACGCGCGCCAGGGCGGGTTCGTGGACGACGCGACCACCTTCGACGCAGGCCTGTTCGGGATATCGCCGCGCGAGGCGATGGCCATGGACCCGCAGCAGCGGCTCGTCATGGAGGCGAGCTGGGAGGCGTTCGAGCGGGCCGGGCTGCCGCCGGAGCAACTGCGGGACCGCCGCGTCGGTGTCTTCGTCGGCGCGTCCAACTCCGGTTACGGGGCGGGCGTCGTCGAGCTGCCCGAGGAGATCGCGGGCCATGCCCTGACCGGCACCGCGAACAGTGTGATCTCCGGCCGGGTCGCGTACGCCTTCGGCCTCGAGGGCCCGGCGGTCACCGTCGACACCGCCTGCTCGTCCTCCCTGGTGGCCCTGCACCTGGCCGTCCAGGC
>KL569595.1:0-524 GCA_000715685.1 Streptomyces lilacinus | reverse complement strand
CTGGTGGCCCTGCACCTCGCGGTGCAGGCGCTGTGCAACGGCGACTGCTCCCTCGCCCTCGTCGGCGGTGTGGCCGTGATGCCCACCCCGGCCACCTTCGCGGAATTCAGCAAGCAGGACGGACTTTCCGCGTCCGGCCGCTGCAAGTCCTACGCGGCCGGCGCCGACGGGACCGGCTGGGGCGAGGGCGTCGGGGTGCTGCTCGTGGAGCGGCTGTCGGACGCTCGTCGTAACGGTCATCAGGTGCTCGCTGTCGTGCGGGGTTCGGCCGTCAACCAGGACGGCGCGTCCAACGGGCTCACCGCCCCGAACGGTCCCTCCCAGCGCCGCGTCATCCGCCAGGCCCTCGCCAACGCCAAGCTCACCCCGGCCGACGTGGACGTGGTCGAGGGCCACGGCACGGGCACGAAGCTGGGCGACCCGATCGAGGCGCAGGCGCTGCTCGCCTCGTACGGCAAGGACCGCCCCGCCGGAACCCCCTTGTGGCTGGGCTCGCTGAAGTCCAACATCGGCCACACCCAGGC
>KL569594.1:692-3018 GCA_000715685.1 Streptomyces lilacinus | reverse complement strand
CCACGGCACCCCCGTCGACTGGGCCTCGGTCCTCGCGCCGCACCACGGCCGGACCGTCGAGCTGCCCACGTACGCCTTCCAACGCCGCCGCTACTGGCCGTCGTTCGGCCCCGCCGCGCCCGCCGGCCCCATTCATGCGGACCCGGCCGAAGAGCGCTTCTGGGCGGCCGTGGAGTCCGAGGACCTGGACGCGATCGCCGGCGCCCTCGGCCTGGACGACCGGCACGGCCTCGACTCCGTACTGCCCGCGCTGTCGGCCTGGCGCAAGAAGCACCGGGAGCAGTCCACCGTGGACTCCTGGCGCTACCGGATCGGTTGGGAGCCGCTTCCCGAGTCGGGAACCGCCCGGCTCTCCGGCACCTGGCTGATGCTGGCCGAAGAGGCGAGCGCCCTGGCCGACGACACGGCCGCCGCGCTCCGGCGTGCGGGCGCGACCCCCGTCGTCCTGGCACCCGTCTCCCCCGAAGAGACCGCGTCGGAGCTGGCCCAGCGGCTGCGGGACACCGCGGCCGGACATGACGGCCCCGCCGGGGTCCTCGCGCTGCCCGCCGTAGCGCCCCCGGCCACTCGGGGCCCGGCAGGACTCGCGTCCACGGTGACCCTGCTGCGGGCGCTGGGCGAGACCGGTTTCGCCGCGCCCCTGTGGTGCGCCACCTCCGGTGCCGTGTCCGCGGTACGTTCCGACCGCCCCGTGCAGCCGGAGCAGGCGGCCCTGTGGGGTCTGGGCCGGGTCGCGGCCCTGGAGTCCCCGCGGCGCTGGGGCGGACTCGTCGACCTGCCGGAGCGCCTGGACGAGCGGGCCGGTGACCGGCTCGCCCGCCTCCTTTCGGGCGAACTCGGTGAGGACCAGGTCGCGTTGCGCGGTGCCGGACTGTTCGGCCGCCGCCTGCACCACGCCCCCTCCTCCGACGCGCTCGACTCCCGGCCTGCCTGGACCGCCCCCGCGTCGGCGCTCGTCACCGGCGGCACCGGTGCCCTCGGCGCCCAGCTCGCCCACTGGCTCGCCGAGCGGGGCACCGCCCGGCTGGTGCTGCTCTCCCGGCGCGGGGACACCGCACCCGGTGCGGCCGAACTCATCGCCGCCCTGGCCGAATCGGGTGCCGAGGCCACCGTCCACGCGTGCGACGTCGCGGACCGTGACGCGCTCGCCGCCGTACTGCGCGAGCACCCGGTGGACGCGGTGTTCCACACCGCCGGTGTCCTGGACGACGGAGTCCTGGAGTCCCTCACCCCCGAGCGGCTGCGCACCGTGCTCGACGCGAAGGCGCTCGGCGCCGCGCACCTGGACGAGCTGACCGGGCCCGACCTGGACGCGTTCGTCGTGTTCTCGTCGGTCGCGGGCACCCTGGGCAGCTCCGGGCAGGGCGCGTACGCCGCCGCCAACGCCCACCTCGACGCCCTCGTGGCCCGCCGCCGCGCCCACGGCCTGCCGGGCACCTCCGTCGCCTGGGGGGCCTGGGCCGGTTCCGGCATGGCCGCCGACGAGACCGCGGCGCAGCGGATGCGAGACGCCGGGATTCCCGCCATGGAGCCCCGATCGGCGCTCGCCGCGCTCGGCCGGACGCTGGCCGAAGGGGACCCGGACGGCGACGGGTGCGTCGTGGTGGCCGACGTGGACTGGGCGCGCTTCGCGCCGCGGTTCACCGCCACCCGGCCGAGCCCCCTCCTCTCCACGCTCCCCGAACTGCGACAGGCCGCTCCCGCGGAGCCGCGGGACGCCATGCCGGTCAACGCCCTGGAGCGGCGGCTCGATGGCGGTACCCCCGACGAGCGCCGTCAGCTCCTCCTCGACGTCGTCCGCGAACACGCCGCACTCGTCCTCGGGCACGGCTCCACCGGTGCGATCGGAGCCGGGCGTGCCTTCCGCGACCTGGGCTTCGACTCGCTGACCGCCCTCGAACTGCGCAATCTGCTGGGCGCGGCCACCGGCCTCTCCCTGCCCGCCGGGCTGGTCTTCGACCAGCCGACACCGCAGGCGCTCGCCGCGTACCTGGACGGCGAACTGGGCGGCGGGACCCGCGCGGACGCCACCGCTCCGGTCGTCGTCGCGGCCACCGACGACGAACCGATCGCCATCATCGGCATGAGCTGCCGCTTCCCCGGCGGCGTCGGCTCTCCCGAGGACCTGTGGCAGCTGCTGTCCGACGGCACGGACGCCATGTCCGATTTCCCCGCCAACCGCGGCTGGGACCTCGACGCCCTGTTCCACCCCGACCGGGAGCACACCGGCACCTCGTACACCCGGGTCGGTGGATTCCTCTACGAGGCGGGGGAGTTCGACGCCGGGCTCTTCGGCATCTCGCCCCGCGAGGCCCTCGCCATGGAC
>KL569594.1:0-389 GCA_000715685.1 Streptomyces lilacinus | reverse complement strand
CCCGCAGCAGCGGCTCCTCCTGGAGACCGCGTGGGAGGTCTTCGAGCGGGCCGGGATCGACCCCGCCTCCGTGCGCGGTTCGCGCACGGGCGTCTTCGCCGGTACGAACGGGCAGCCGTACGGCGCCCTGCTGGCCGGCCGGGCGGCCGACGTCGAGGGCCACATGGGTACGGGCAACGCGGCCAGCGTGATGTCGGGCCGCGTCAGTTACGCCTTCGGTCTCGAAGGCCCCGCCATGACCGTCGACACCGCGTGCTCCTCCTCCCTCGTCGCCCTGCACCTCGCCGTGCAGGCCCTGCGCGGCGGCGAGTGCTCGCTCGCGCTGGCGAGCGGGGTCACGGTCATGGCCAACCCGGGGATCTTCGTCGAGTTCAGTGCCCAGCAGGGCC
>KL569593.1:4914-7243 GCA_000715685.1 Streptomyces lilacinus | reverse complement strand
GAGGCCGAGCTGATGGCGGCCGAGGCCGCCGAGGCCCTGGCCGCCGCCCAGGAGAACGCCAACAGCACCCGGGCGGACTCCGCGCGCATCAAGGCCGACGCCGTCCAGGAGGCGGAGCGGCTGCGCGCGGAGGCGCGTGCCGAGGGCGAGCGCACGATCGACGCCGCGCGGGACGCGGCCGCCGCCCGCCGCCAGGAGGCCGCCGAGCAGGCGGACGCGCTGATCGCCCAGGCCCAGGAGGAGGCCGTACGGGCCGCCGCCGCGGCCGAGGAGCAGGCGGACGCCATGGTGGGCGCCGCCCGCAAGGAGGCCGAGCGGATCGTCAAGGAGGCCACCGGCGAGGGCAACGCGCTGGTGGAGCAGGCGCGTACCGACGCCAACACCCTGCTCGCCGAGGCGCGCGGGGACGCCACCGCCATAAGGGAGCGGGCCGACGAGCTGCGCTCGCGGGTCGAGGGCGAGGTCGAGGAGCTGCACGAGCGGGCGCGCCGGGAGGCGGCCGAGGCGATGCAGTCCGCGGGCGAGCGCTGCGACAAGCTCGTCGCGGCGGCCACCGATCAGCTGGCGGAGGCCGAGGAGAAGGCCGAGAAGCTGCTGTCGGACGCCAACAGCGAGGCGAGCAAGGTGCGGATCACCGCCGTGAAGAAGGCGGACGCCCTGATCAAGGAGGCGGAGCAGAAGAAGACCGCCGCCGTACGCGAGGCCGAGCGCCTGCGCACCGAGGCTCGGGAGGAGGCCGAACGCCTTCTGGAGGAGGGAAAACGGGAGTTGGAGGTGCTGGTCCGCCGTCGCGAGGACATTCAGGCCGAGATTTCCCGTGTCCAGGACGTGTTGGAGGCGTTGGAATCATTTGAGTCCCCCGGGGCGGGCGGCTCCAAGGATGGTGGGGTGAAGGCGGCCGTCGGTGCCGGCGCAACTCGATCGGGTGGCAAGCAGTCTAAGAACTAGCCACTCAATCGGGGGGTCATTTTCCAGATTCCCCAACTGTCCTCAACCATCTGCTCGATGACACGCCGCTCACGCCCCTAGGATTCCCTCCATCACCTCACCGGTCTCCAATGACAGGAACCCCATGAGCGACACTTCCTCTCCCTTCGGCTTCGAGTTGGTGCGGCGTGGATACGACCGCGGCCAGGTGGACGACCGCATTACCAAGCTCGTAGCGGACCGTGACAGCGCACTGGCCCGGATCACCTCTCTGGAAAAGCGCATCGAGGAGCTCCACCTCGAGACGCAGAACGCTCAGGCCCAGATCAATGACGCGGAGCCGTCGTACGCGGGACTCGGCGCGCGCGTCGAGAAGATCCTGCGGCTGGCCGAGGAGGAGGCCAAGGACCTGCGTGAGGAGGCCCGGCGCGCCGCCGAGCAGCACCGCGAGCTGGCCGAGTCGGCCGCCCAGCAGGTGCGCAACGACGCCGAGTCGTTCGCCGCCGACCGCAAGGCGAAGGCGGAGGACGAGGGCGCCCGGATCATCGAGAAGGCCAAGGGCGAGGCCGCCTCGCTGCGCGCGGAGGCGCAGAAGGACGCGCAGTCCAAGCGCGAGGAGGCCGACGCCCTCTTCGAGGAGACCCGCGCCAAGGCCGCCCAGGCCGCCGCGGACTTCGAGACCAACCTGGCCAAGCGCCGCGAGCAGTCCGAGCGGGACCTGGCCTCCCGACAGGCCAAGGCGGAGAAGCGGCTGGCGGAGATCGAGCATCGCGCCGAGCAGCTGCGCCTGGAGGCGGAGAAGCTGCGCACGGACGCCGAGCGCCGGGCCCGCCAGACGGTCGAGACCGCGCAGCGCCAGGCCGAGGACATCGTGGCCGACGCCAACGCCAAGGCGGACCGCATCCGCAGCGAGTCCGAGCGCGAGCTGGCGGCGCTCACCAACCGCCGCGACAGCATCAACGCCCAGCTGACCAACGTCCGCGAGATGCTGGCCACGCTGACCGGCGCGGCGGTGGCCGCGGCCGGGGTGCCGGGCGACGACGAGCCGATCACGCGCGGCGTCCCGGCCCAGCAGAGCCGCTGAGGCCGCACCTTTTTAGGTCACGCGATTTTTCGGGTCACTCGATCGGGGGATCCTGTGGTGGGCGTGCGTGGCATTCCGTCCCGGTGGCGGGGTGCCACGGACGCCCTTACCGTGGCGGAGTGATCGAGCTCGAGGGGCTGACCAAGCACTACGGGGACGTCCGCGCCGTGGACCACCTCACGTTCACCGTGCGGCCCGGCATGGTCACCGGATTCCTCGGCCCCAACGGCGCCGGCAAGTCGACGACGATGCGGATGATGCTCGACCTCGACAACCCCACCAGCGGCACGGTCCGCATCGACGGCCGCCACTACCGGC
>KL569593.1:4330-4656 GCA_000715685.1 Streptomyces lilacinus | reverse complement strand
CCGGCAGCTGCGCGACCCGTTGAAGACGGTGGGCGCCCTGCTCGACGCGAAGGCCGCGCACGGCGGCCGCAGCGCCTACCACCACCTGCTGTGCCTGGCGCAGAGCAACGGCATCCCGCACGCCCGGGTCCGCGAGGTGCTGGACACCGTCGGCCTGGCGTCGGTGGCGAAGAAGCGGACCAAGGGCTTCTCCCTCGGCATGGGCCAACGCCTGGGCATCGCCGCGGCGCTGCTGGGGGACCCGCGGATCGTGATGTTCGACGAGCCGGTCAACGGCCTCGACCCCGAGGGCATCCACTGGATCCGCAACCTGATGAAGCGGCTGG
>KL569593.1:2805-4032 GCA_000715685.1 Streptomyces lilacinus | reverse complement strand
CCTCGTCGTCATCGGCCAGGGCAAGCTGCTCGCCGACACCAGCATGGCCGGCTTCATCAAGGAGAACTCCCGCTCCTACGTCCGCATGCGCTCGCCCGACCACGAGCGACTGCGCGAGATCCTCCACGGCGCCGGCATCGACTGCGTGCCGGGCCGGGACGGCGCGCTGGAGGTCGAGGGCGAGGACGCGGCCCACCTGGGGGAGCTGGCGGCGCGGCACCGGATCGTGCTGCACGAGCTCAGTCCGCAGTCCGCCTCGCTGGAGGAGGCCTTCATGCGGCTCACCGCGGAGTCGGTGGAGTACCACGCGCACGAGAACCACCGGGGAGCGGCGGGGCAGGCGGCGCCGGGGGTGGGGCCGGGTGCGGGGTGGGGGGCGGACTGGCGGAAGAAGGGGCCTTGACGATGTCGGTCGTGGCACAGGTCCTGCGATCGGAATGGACAAAGATCCGATCCGTGCGATCGACGGTGTGGACGCTGGGGGTCGCGATTGTCGTCACCGTCGCGCTGGGGGCGCTGATCAGCGCATTCACGAAGGAGAACTTCGACAATATGCCGGTGCGCGACAAGATCAATTTCGATCCGACGTTCGTGAGCTTCGCGGGGATGGGGCTGGGGCAGCTCGCATTGATCGTTTTTGGTGTGCTGGTGGTTTCCAACGAATACAGCACCGGAATGATCCGCACCTCGCTCGCGGCGGTGCCGCAGCGCGGCGTCTTTCTCTTCAGCAAGATCGCCATTGCGACGCTGCTCGCATTCGTCGTCGCGATGATCACCAGTTTTGTGTCCTTCTTCGTCGGCCAGGCGATGCTCGGCGACTTCGCCGCGTCCCTCGACGACCCCGGCGTCCTGCGCGCCGTCATCGGCGGCGGCCTCTACATGACGCTCATCGCGGTCTTCTCGATGGCCGTCGCGACGATGCTGCGCAGCCCGATGCTGGCGCTCGGCATCCTCATGCCCTTCTTCTTCCTCATCTCCGCGATCCTCGGCAACGTGCCGGCGACGAGGAAGGTGGGCCAGTACCTGCCGGACCAGGCGGGCCACAAGGTCATGCAGGTCGTGACGGTGGGCGACGACGCGCCGTACGGGCCGTGGGGCGGCTTCACGATCATGGTCCTGTGGGTGGCCGCGGCCCTGGTGGGCGGCTACGCGGTGCTGCGGCGGCGGGACGCGTAGCCGGGCTGTCCCTGCGGTGGGGGTGCCCCGGTCCCGCCCTTTCGCCGTTTC
>KL569593.1:1332-2510 GCA_000715685.1 Streptomyces lilacinus | reverse complement strand
GGAGCCCGCAGTTTCGGGAAGGGGCGGGATCGGGGAAAGACACCCCATGCCACGGCGCCACACCCTCCACGCCCTCGGCCTGGACGTCGTACCGGCACTCGTCCCCCTCGCCTACCCCGGCCGCCCCGCCCCCGCCCCCGGCCTGCTCACCGGCCCCGAGCTGCTCCCCCTGACGGCGGCGCCGAAGCCCCTCGGCGAATGGGCCGTCGACACCGGCACGGTCACAGTCGACGACGCCCTCGCCGCCCTCCACCGGCCCCCCACCGCCGTACGCCACCCCGTCCTCGCCGTCGGCTCCAACGCCTCCCCCGCCCAGCTCGCGCACAAGTTCGCCCGGCGCGGGCTGTCGGCCGCCGTGCCGATGGTGCCGGTGCGCGTGCGCGGCATCGCGGTCGGGTGCTCGGGGCACATCGGCCGGCACGGCTACGTGGCGGCCGCCCCGTACGCCGATCCCCGTACCGAGCGCACCCTCGTCGCCGCGTGGCTCGACGCCGAGCAGTTGGCGGCCGTCGACGCCACCGAGGTGAACTACTGGCGCGTCCTGCTGCCGGGCGACGCGTTCCCCATGACGCTGCCCCCGCCGTCCGGGGAGCGGCTCGCCGGCGCGTACCTCTACGTCAGCAAGTGGGGCGTGCTCACCGACCCCGCCGGCGGGCCGCCCCGCCCTGGCGGGGGCGACCAGGCCGCCCTGCTCGCCGCGCTGCTCGCGGGCTCGTCCCGGCTGCGCCGGCTGCTGGGGCCCGGCCCCGACACCTGGGTGGCGCGGGCCGCGGCGGACGCGGCGCTGCGCGCCGAGGGCACGCGGATCCTCGCCGCCGAGGGCTGGGTGCGCCGGCCCGACGGCCTTCCACCCCACCCACCGGGCCCCGGGCCGCTGTAACGCCCGCTACATCGGGAACCGTCAACCACTCGTCTATCCTCCTAACCTTTACGGGGGCTTTCGCCCTGACCACGCAACGCTCGAAGCTCGCAAGGGGCGGAGAATGATCGAGGCAGTCGGCCTGACGAAGCGCTACGGCGCCAAGACGGCCGTGCACAACCTGACCTTCCAGGTGCGGCCGGGCGCCGTCACCGGCTTCCTGGGCCCCAACGGCTCCGGCAAGTCGACGACCATGCGCATGATCCTCGGCCTGGACGCGCCCACCTCCGGCCGGGTCACGACCTGTCTCTTATACACA
>KL569593.1:844-1152 GCA_000715685.1 Streptomyces lilacinus | reverse complement strand
TCAGAGATGTGTGTAAGAGACAGCCCCCCGCCAGGTCGGTGCGCTCCTCGACGCCAAGGCCGTGCACGGCGGCCGCAGCGCCCGCCACCACCTGCTCTCGCTCGCCCAGCTCTCCGGCATCCCCGCGCGCCGCGTGGACGAGGTCCTCGGCGTCGTGGGCCTCCAGGACGTGGCGAAGAAGCGCACCAAGGGCTTCTCCCTCGGCATGGGCCAGCGCCTGGGCATCGCGGCCGCGCTGCTCGGCGACCCCCAGGTGCTGCTCTTCGACGAGCCGGTCAACGGCCTCGACCCCGAGGGCATCCTGTGGG
>KL569593.1:0-543 GCA_000715685.1 Streptomyces lilacinus | reverse complement strand
GATGGCGCTGACCGCGGACCACCTCATCGTCATCGGTCGGGGCCAGCTCATGGCCGACATGAGCGTCAAGGACTTCATCTCCGCGAACTCCGCGGACTTCGCGCGCGTCCGCACGCCCGACGGGGCGCAGGGAGAGGGCCGCGAGAAGCTGACGGCCGCCCTGGTCGGGGCCGGCGCACACGTGCTGCCGGAGCCGGACGGCGCGCTGCGGGTGACGGGGCTGGCGCTGCCCCGGATCAGCGACATCGCGCACGAGGCGGACGTCCGCCTGTGGGAGCTCTCGCCGCACCAGGCCTCGCTGGAGGAGGCGTACATGCGCATGACCCAGGGCGCGGTCGACTACCGCTCGACCACCGACCAGCGCTCGGGCTTCCAGCAGCCCCCGGTCCAGGCGGGCTGGCAGCAGCCGCCCGCGCCGGTCCAGCAGGGCTGGGCCGAGCAGGCCTACCCCGTCCTGCCGGGCGAGCGCCCGAACCCGTACGCGCGGGCCACCCCGCAGCAGGCCCCGCCCGCGGCCCCCCAGCCGGCGCCCGTGGCCCCGCC
>KL569592.1:16591-18555 GCA_000715685.1 Streptomyces lilacinus | reverse complement strand
TGTATAAGAGACAGGGCCTACCGCCTGCGCGAGCGCGCCAACTGGCAGAGCAGGCTGCGCGAGCTCGCCGAGGAGGCCGCAGAGGCCGAGGAGCGCGCCGAGGCCTGCGTCGACCGCGCCCGCGCCGCCGACGAGGAGCGCCGCGCCGCCCAGCGCGCCGCCGACGACGCGCGCCGCACGGCCCGCGCCCTGCGCGCCGAGCGCGCCGAGATCGCGGGCGCCCCCGACGACGTCGCCGAGGCGACCGAGCCGTCCACCGTCTCGCTGCCCGCCCTGCGCGAGGCCCACCGCGCCGCCTCGCAGGTCTACGAGAAGGTCGGCGTCGGCGCCGACCTGCGCGCCGAGCAGGCCCGCGCCGAGAGCGACGAGAGCGCGGCCCGCGCCGAGCTCGACCGCCTCACCAACAAGGTCCGCACCCGTGCCGCCCAGCTCCTCGAGGGCACCGACGGCGCCGACGGCCCGTCCCGCCAGGCCGCCGCGGCCCGCGCCGAGGCGCTCGTGCAGACGCTGGAGAGCCGCGCGTCGGCGGCCAGCGAGCAGCTCGGCCGGCTGCGCGGCGAGGCCGAGCGCCTCGCCCCCGCCGACGGCGACGCCCACACCGAGCTGCCGGACGAGCTGGTGCCCGCCGACGCCGAGCGGGCCAAGGAGCTGCTGCGCACCGCCACCACCGACCTCGGCGCCCGCACCGACGCCCTGGCGGCCGCCCGCGCCGCCCACGAGGGCCTCCTGCGCGCCCACCGCGCCGCCGAGGACGCCGCCACCGGCTTCGACGACACCGCGGCGCTCCTGCGCGACCTGCTGCGCGACAACACCCCCGAGGAGGACGCCGAGCAGCCCGAGCCGTACGCCGGCACCCCCGAGGAGGCCCGGCAGGACGCCGCCGAGGCCCGTCGCTCCCTGCGCGGCTGCGCCGGCGACCTCTCGGCGGCCGAGGCGGCCGTCCGCGAGGCGAGCGACGTGCTCGTACGGCACGCCAACGCCACCCGCTACGAGCAGGTGCGCACCCCGGCCCGCCAGCAGATCCGCGAGCTGCCCGCCGCCGCCCTGCCGGAGCACGCCGCCGCCTGGGCGGAGGCCTTCGCGCCCCGCCTGCGCGTGCTGACCGACGAGCTCGAGCAGCTCGAGCGCAACCGCGACAGCATCGTCGACCGGCTGCGCGGCCTGGTGGAGTCCTCGCTCACCACCCTGCGCTCCGCGCAGCGCCTGTCGCGGCTGCCCGAGGGGCTGGGGGAGTGGTCGGGCCAGGAGTTCCTGCGCATCCGCTTCGACGACCCCGACCAGTCCACGCTCACCGAGCGCCTGGGCGAGGTCATCGACGAGGCCACCCGCTCGGCCGTGAAGAAGAACTCCGACCTGCGCCGCGACGGCATGTCCCTGCTGCTGCGCGGCGTGCGGGCCGCGCTGCTGCCGCGCGGCGTCGCCGTGGAGATCCTCAAGCCGGACGCGGTGCTGCGCGCCGAGCGCGTCCCCGTCGGACAGATGGGCGACGTCTTCTCCGGCGGCCAGCTGCTGACCGCCGCCATCGCGCTGTACTGCACCATGGCGGCGCTGCGCAGCAACGACCGCGGCCGCGACAAGCAGCGGCACGCCGGCACGCTGTTCCTCGACAACCCCATCGGCCGCGCCAACGCCACGTACCTGCTGGAGCTCCAGCGGGCCGTCGCCGACGCGCTGGGCGTCCAGCTGCTCTACACCACCGGCCTCTTCGACACCACGGCCCTGGCCGAGTTCCCGCTGGTCATCCGGCTGCGCAACGACGCCGACCTGCGGGCGGGCCTGAAGTACATCAGCGTCGAGGAGCACCTGCGGCCCGGCCTGCCGCAGCCGCAGGACCCGGAGGCGGAGAAGGTGCACGGCGAGATCACGGCGACGCGGATGTTCCGCCGCCCGGTCGAGGAGGAGGGCGAGCCGCTCCCCGCCGGCCGGTGACCGGGCGCGCGGCCCGCGCCCTGTCTCTTATACAC
>KL569592.1:14221-16389 GCA_000715685.1 Streptomyces lilacinus | reverse complement strand
CGTCAGGGGAAGCGCGGCCGCCGCGCCCTGCGCATCGCCCGCGCCGAGCTGCTCGGCACGGACACCACGCCGTGCCGCTGCAGCCACACCTGCCGGGCCACCCACACGTCCAGCACCGCCCACGTCGCGGCCACCGTGCTCGCCACGGCGCACAGCACCGCCGGCAGGGCCAGCCAGGAGCCGACGAGCGCGAACAGTATGGTCACCATCGTCACGATCAGCGTCACCGCGACGATGAGCACCGCGCGCACCGCGGACGAACGGACGGGATCGGGCATCCTCGGCCTGCGGGCCGGCTCCTCGACCCACAGCGACCTGTAGGCATGTGACGAGATGTCGCGATCCAGGTCCATGGCGGCTCACCTCCCCCAGTGGCTGCCCCGCACGGGCCGTGCCGAAGCACTCCGGACCGCGTCCCGGCCCGCGCGAAGCGCCCTCGGGCGCCGTACAGGCCGTAGGGCGCCGTAAAGGAAGAGCGGCCGACGCCCCCGGGAGGTTCCCGACGAGGAGGGGAATTCCGGCCAGACCGACGTGCGCCGGCCGTACTGGCCTTCGAGACCCGTACCCCGCAGTAGTAGGCTCACGCCGCATTACTGTCGGAACACCACCCCCGTCCACCGGGGTTGCCGTAGGGGAGGCCATGCGCTTTCGCGGGAAGTCGATCCGCCGGAAGATCGTGGCACTGCTGTTGGTGCCCCTGGTGTCCCTGACCGGGCTGTGGGTCTTCGCCACCGTCATCACCGGCAGCGAGGCGGCGCAGTTGGTGTCGGCGGTCGACGTCATGCGCAAGGTCGGCTACCCGGCCGGCGACATGGTGCGCGCCCTGCAGCGGGAGCGCCGCCAGACGCTCGTCCAGCTCGCCGACCCGGGCCGCTCCGACGTGCGCGCCGACCTGCGCGCGCTGCGCACCGCCACCGACAAGACGGTCGTCGCCTTCCGCGCGGGCATCGAGGGAGGCGTGCGCGACGACATGAGCGACACCGCGGCGCAACGTTTCCGCGCCCTCGAGAAGAGCCTCGACGGCCTGGACGGCCTGCGCCGCAAGGCCGAGGACAGCACCCTCACCCGCTGGGCCGCCTTCGAGGCGTACAACGACATCATCGAGCCCTACTACGACTTCCTCGGCAGCCTCGGCGCCCTCCAGGACGCCGAGATGGACCGGCAGGCCCGCGCCATGGTCGGCCTCGGTCGCGCCCGCGAGGCCGTCGCCCGCGAGGACGCCCTGCTCGCCGCCGCGCTCACCGCCGGCAGCATGAGCCGCCAGGACCTGCGCGCCTTCTCCGACCACGTCGCCGAGCGCAAGACGCTCTACGCCACCCACCTCGCCGTCCTCCCCCTCGCCGACCAGAAGTCCTACGAGGACTACTGGCGCGGCACCAACGCCCGGACGCTGCTCGCCGCCGAGGACACCGTGATCCTCGCCGGCACCGGCCGGGCCGTCCGCGTCCTCGACGCCCACCGCTGGCAGTCCGTCGCCGGGCCCGTCCTCGAGGACCTCGGCCGGATGAGCCGGGAGACCATCGACCGCTTCGGCGACCGGGTCCGGCCCGTCGCCACCGGCGTCATCGTCAAGGCCGCCGTCGCCGGCGTCCTGGGCCTCGCCGCGCTCGTCTGCTCGCTCGTCATCTCCTTCCGCGTCGGCCGCGGCCTCGTCCGGGACCTGAGCCGGCTGCGCAAGGAGGCGCACGAGGTGTCCGGCGTGCGCCTGCCCAGCGTGATGCGCCGCCTCGCCGCCGGCGAGAAGGTCGACGTCGAGACCGAGGCGCCCCGCCTCGACTACGGCTCCGACGAGCTGGGCCAGGTCGGCCAGGCCCTCAACACCCTGCAGCGGGCCGCCGTCGAGGCCGCCGTCAAGCAGGCCGACATGCGGCGCGGCGTCTCCGACGTCTTCGTCAACCTCGCCCGCCGCAGCCAGGTCCTGCTGCACCGTCAGCTGACGCTGCTGGACACCATGGAACGCCGCACCGAGGACACCGAGGAACTCGCCGACCTCTTCCGCCTCGACCACCTCACCACCCGCATGCGCCGCCACGCCGAGGGCCTGGTCATCCTCTCCGGCGCCGCCCCCTCCCGGCAGTGGCGCAAGCCCATCCCGCTGATGGACGTCGTCCGCGCCGCGGTCGGCGAGGTCGAGGCGTACGAGCGCATCGAGGTCTGTCTCTTATACA
>KL569592.1:13547-13970 GCA_000715685.1 Streptomyces lilacinus | reverse complement strand
TCGCGCCATCAGAGATGTGTATAAGAGACAGGGCCCGCCGTCGCCGACCTCACCCACCTCGTCGCCGAACTCCTCGAGAACGCCACCGTCTTCTCCCCGCCGCACACCACCGTGCACGTCCACGGCGAGCGGGTCTCCAACGGCTTCACCCTCGAGATCCACGACCGCGGCCTCGGCATGACCCCCGACGCCCTGCTCGAGGCCAACCTCCGCCTCGCCGAGACCCCCGAGTTCGAGCTGTCCGACACCGATCGACTCGGCCTGTTCGTCGTCAGCCGGCTCGCCCAGCGCCAGGGCGTCCGCGTCTCCCTGCAGCCGTCCCCGTACGGCGGCACCACGGCCGTCGTCCTCATCCCCTCGGCGCTCCTCACCGAGACCCTGCCCCCGGGCCTGCGGAGCCTGGACGAGGACCTGTCTCTTATA
>KL569592.1:12743-13321 GCA_000715685.1 Streptomyces lilacinus | reverse complement strand
ACGAGGACACCGGCAGCCGGCCCGTGCCCCGCCCCGTGGCCGCCCGCAAGCCCGCCCGGCGCGCGGCGTTCACGTACGAGGAGCCCTACGAGGAGTCCTACGAGAAGCCGTCCGCGGAGCCGTACGAGCACGAGCAGCCGTACGGGGCGACGGCCGACGCGGTGGCCCTGCCGCGGCGGTCGCGCACCCGGACCGTGCCCTCCGGCGAGCAGCACCAGCAGGCCGCCGACGAGCACGGCCGGGAGCGCACGCCGACCGGCGGACTGCCCCGACGGGTCCGCCAGGCCAGCCTCGCCCCGCAGCTCAGGGAGCCCACGCCCGCGCGCCCCCGGCCCGTCGCGGAGCCGGCCGACCCGACCGCCGACCGGTGCGCCGAGGAGGTCCGCGCCCGCATGGCGGCCCTCCAACGCGGCTGGCAACGCGGCCGGGAGGACAATGAGCTGACGATCCCGTCGAGCTCACCGAGCCCATCGAGCACAACAGCACCAGGAACAACAACTGAGGGGGACGGTCGATGACCGCACCGAAGGCCGCGATACGCAACACTCCGTCAGACGCGGCCGCCGCCGCAGGCGGGG
>KL569592.1:10240-12485 GCA_000715685.1 Streptomyces lilacinus | reverse complement strand
AGGCGGGGAGCTCAACTGGCTCCTCGACGACCTCGTCGAGCGCGTCGCCAGCATCCGCAAGGCGCTCGTGCTCTCCGGCGACGGCCTGGCCACCGGCGCGTCCAAGGCGCTCACCCGCGAGGACGGCGAGCACCTGGCCGCCGTGGCCTCCGGCTTCCACAGCCTCGCCAAGGGCGTGGGCCGCCACTTCGACGCCGGCGACGTGCGCCAGACCGTCGTCGAGCTGGACCAGGCGTTCCTCTTCGTCACCGCCGCCGGCGACGGCAGCTGTCTGGCCGTCCTCGCCGACGCCGACTCCGACATCGGCCAGGTCGCCTACGAGATGACGCTCCTCGTCAAGCGCGTGGGCGCCCACCTGGCCACCGCTCCGCGCGCCGGCGCCGCCGACGAGTGACGGGCGGCATGACCGAGGACGCCGCGTTCCCCCGGGAGACACCCCCGGGGCCCCCGGCCGGTGCCACCGGCCGGCGGGACCCCGCGGACCGGCCGCGCGAGGCACCGTTCAGTGAGCACGCCGCCCACTGGTACGACGACGCGGCGGGCCCCGTGGTCCGCCCGTACACCATGACCCGGGGCCGCACCCGGGGCCCCGCGGACGAGCGGCTCGACCTGATCGCGCTCGTGATCGCCGAGGAGTTCCTGCTCGAACACCCCGGCGGGGCCCACGCCATCGCCGACCGGACGCTCTCGCCGGAACACCTCGACATCGCCGACCTCGCCCGACAGGAGCCGCAGTCCGTCGCCGAACTGGCCGCCGAGCTCGACCTGCCCGTCGGCGTGGTCCGCGTCCTGGTCGGCGACCTCATCGACGCCGGGTACGTCCGGGTCTCCCGCCCGGTCCCGCCGGCCGAGCTGCCCGACGCCGGGATCCTGCGCGAGGTCATCAACGGCCTGCGGGCGCTGTGACCGGCCCCCGTGCCGGGCCGGTCCGGCACCTACGGGGGCCGTCCGGCCCGGCACGGAGGCCGGACGGGGGTTGAACAGGCGGCGGTCCGTACGGAACGATCACCTGCGGCGGGGGAGCACGACCACGGGGGAGCGCGATGTCGCACCGACCCTGAATCCGGAGGAAAATCCCATGGTGTTCGGCCGCTCTGACCGCCGCATACGCCCCGAGGCCGCCCCGGTGGCCCTCAAAGTCCTGGTCGCCGGCGGCTTCGGCGTCGGCAAGACCACCCTCGTCGGCGCCATCAGCGAGATCAAGCCGCTGCGCACCGAGGAACTGCTCACCGAGGCGAGCCGCCCGGTCGACGACACCTCCGGGGTCGAGGGCAAGCGGACCACGACCGTCGCCATGGACTTCGGGCGGATCACCCTCCGCGACGACCTCGTGCTCTACCTCTTCGGCACCCCCGGCCAGGACCGCTTCTGGTTCCTGTGGGACGAGCTGGCGCAGGGCGCGCTCGGCGCGGTCGTCCTCGCCGACACCCGGCGCCTGGCGGACTGCTTCGCCGCCGTCGACTACTTCGAGCGCCGCGGCATCGCCTTCACCCTCGCCGTCAACTGCTTCGAGGGCGCCGCCCGCTACCCCGAGGAGGCCGTCCGCGAGGCGCTCGACCTCGACCCCGAGGTGCCCGTCGTGATGTGCGACGCCCGCGAGCGCGAGTCCGTCAAGGAGGTCCTCGTCTCCGTCGTCGAGCACGCCCTCGCCGCCGGCATCACCGCCCGCCGGCCCGCGACCGTCTGAAGGCGGCCCGCTCAGCGCACGGGGAAGTCGAAGTAGGTGTCCGGATAGGGCTCACCGCGCAGCGTGTAGTGCCACCACTCCTCGGCGAGATTGACGAAGCCCGCCCGCTCCATCGCGGACTTCAGCAGCAGCCGATTGGCCCGCTGCACGCCGGTGACACGGGGATCCAGCGTGTGGGAGAGCGTGTCGAAGCAGTCGAATCCCGTCCCCATGTCCACCGAGTTGTCCGGGAAGCGCTCCGCCTTCGGCGCCCAGCACGGCACGAGCGGCTCACCGGGAACGTACGGGCGCGTGGGCCGCGCGGGCAGCCGCACGATGGTCAGATCCATCGTGCTGCCCCGGCTGTGCCCCGACTTCGCCGCGATGTAGCCGTCCTCGAACAGCCGCGACTTCTCCACCCGCGGATAGAACTCGCCCTTCATCCGCACGTCGCCCAGGTCCTTCGCCCACGCCACGAAGTCGTTCACCGCGCGCTGCGGCCGGTAGCAGTCGTAGACCTTCAGCGAATAGCCCTGCCGCAGCAGACCGCGCCTGTCTCTTATACACATCTCTGAGCGG
>KL569592.1:8341-9981 GCA_000715685.1 Streptomyces lilacinus | reverse complement strand
GCGGCCGGCCGCGTCAGGAGGCAGCGGGCGCGCTCGTAGCCGTCGACACGGTGGCCGGTGAAGTTGTGCGGAGTGAGGTAACGGATCTCCTGACGGATGGTCGGGTCGACGTCGGCGAGGGCGACGAACCCGGGATGTCTCCCTCCGGCCTCCGCCGGGGAAGGGAACAGGAACGCGACGAGGAGAGCGATGGGCACAACCACCGCGCGCAGCTTCGACATGAGCCCTCCCTACAGCTCGCGGGGCAGCTCGGGAGAGAAGAAAATCAGCCACGCAGCCGCACCGGGTACGCGGGCTCCGGCGCGCCCTCCTGCTCGACCGCCACCACCCCGCCCCGCCACCGCGTCGTGAAGCGCACCGCCGCCGGCCGCTCCCAGCCGTCGCCCCCGTCCGGGACCAGCACCCCGGCGCCCGTCCGCCCCGGAGCCGGCGGCCACACCTCCAGCTCCACCTCCCCGCCCGCACCCGCCACCGGCACCACCGACCCCGCCCGCGCCAGCACCGGCACGCGCGACAGCGGCGCGTCCAGCAGCACCTGCCCCGGCCCCTCGTGCGCCCGCCCCGTCGCCGTGTCGTACCACCGCCCGCGCGGCAGCCGCACCGCCCGCCGATCCGCCCCCGCCTCCAGCACCGGCGCCACCAGCAGCGAATCACCCAACAGGAACGCGTCCTCGCAGTCGCGCAGCGCCCGGTCCTCCGGCGACCGCCACCACACCGGCCGCACGTACGGCGCCCCCGTGCGCTGCGCCAGATGGGCCAGCGTCAGGAAGTACGGCAGCAGTCGCGCCCGCTCGCGCAGCGCCGCCCCCGCGTGCTCCAGCACCTCCGCGCCGAACTCCCACGCTCCCGCCGCCCCGCCGCGATCGCCGCGTGCGTACGGAACAGCGGCAGGTACGCGCCCAGCTGGAACCACCGCAGATACAGCTCCGGCGACGGAAACCCCGTGAACCCCCCGATGTCCGGACCCGAGTACGGCACCCCGCACAGGCCCAGCCCCAGCACCAGCGCCAACGACGCCCGCAGCCCCGGCCAGCCCGTCGCCACGTCGCCCGACCACGTCCCGCCGTACCGCTGCATGCCCGCCCAGCCCGAGCGCGAGAAGACGAACGGCCGCTCCTGCGGGCGCAGCGCGCACAGCCCCTCGTAGCCGGCCCGGGCCATCAGCATCCCGTACACGTTGTGCGCCTCGCGGTGGTCGCCGCCCCGGCCCTCCAGCGCGTGCCGGGCCGAACGCGGCAGCGTCGGATCCCCGAACGCCGCGAACGACACCGGCTCGTTCATGTCGTGCCACACCCCGGAGAAGCCCTGCGCCAACCGCTCCTCGTACAGCCCGCCCCACCACGTCCGCACCTTCGGATCGGTGAAGTCCGGATACACCGACTCGCCCGGCCACACCTCGCCCCGCACCTCGCGCCCCCGCGCGTCCCGCACGAACGCGTCCACCGCGCGGCCGCCCTCGTACACCGGCAGCCCCGGCTCCACCTTCACCGCCGGATCCACGATCGACACCAGCCGCACCCCCTCCTCCCGCAGGTCGGCCGCCAGCCCCGGCAGGTCCGGGAACCGCTCCCGGTCCACCGTGAACACCCGGTGGCCCCGGAAGTGGTCGATGTCCAGGTGCACCGCCGACAGCGGCAGCC
>KL569592.1:6824-8063 GCA_000715685.1 Streptomyces lilacinus | reverse complement strand
CCCCCGCTCGCGGTACCCGGCCACCACCCGCCGCACCTCGCGCTCGCTGCCGAAACCCCAGCGCGCGTGCTGGTACCCCAGCGCCCACGCCGGCGGCAGCGCCGCACCGCCCGTCAGCGCCGCCCAGCCGTGCAGCACCCGCGCCGGCGTGCCCGCCAGCACCCAGTACCGCAGCGGACCACCGTCCATCCGGATCTCGCACCGCCCCGGCCGGTCGTGCCCCGACCCCGCGCCCTCCTCGCCCTCCCACAGCCGCACCCGGCCGTCCCACGCGCTGTCGTGGAACGCCAGGTGCGTCCCGGCGTCCGCCACCACCAGCTGCACCGGCATCGTGATGTACAGCGGATCGTCACCCGGCCCGAAGGCACCCCCCGGATCGGTGTTCCACAGCCGGTACGAACCGTCCCGCAGCCGCGGCCCCGACGACCGGCCCCCCAGCCCGAAGAACCGCGCGTCCGCCGCCACCTCCGACCGCTGCACCCACCGCGCCCCCGCCGGCCCGCCGACGTCCCCGTCGTCCTCCGCCGCCCGGCCCACCGGCTCCCACCAGCGCGGCGGCAGATCACGCCGCAGCAGCACCCCGCCCGGCGTCCGCACCTCCACCGCGCCGTGCCGCGAGACCACCACCAGCACCCGCTCCGAGACCACCCGCCAGCCACCGTCCGTGTCCGGCTCCAGCACGGCCCGCTCGTCCACCTCCGGACACGCCCCCGCCAGCGCGTACGACGGCTCCGGCTCCGCACCGTCCCAGCCGCAGAACACCGCGCCCCCCGCCGCCACCCGCACCCGCAGCGACGACCGCGCGAACCGCACCACACCCCCGCCCGGCTCCGGCTCCGCCCCCCGCGCGAGCCCCGGCACCCGCGCCCGCGTCGCCCCCTGCCGGGGCAGCCCCACCGCGTCCACCCGGCGCCGCCGCCACGCCGACCGCACCGACCGCAGCCCCTGGGCACTGCCCACCGCCCGCAGCGACGCCATCCACTTCACCGATCGCACAAGGTCACCAGCGTCCATGCCGCTCACCCTGCCACCGGCGATGCCTGCTGTGCGCACCGTTCAACTCCCGTTCACCCCCGCCGGGACATGCCCCGCACCCGACGGTGTGACACCGACCCTGGTGCACGAGTCGATCACATGGCATCGTCCTGGGCAGCCGCCGCACGCGCAGACCCCGCCGTGCGCCGGCGCCGCCCACGACGCGTACAGCCCGGGAGCAGCCATGACCACCGCACCGCAGCC
>KL569592.1:5920-6561 GCA_000715685.1 Streptomyces lilacinus | reverse complement strand
GCCATGACCACCGCACCGCAGCCCGTCGACCAGCCGGAGCCCCTGTGGCGGCCCGGCGCGGACCGCATCGCCGACGCGCAGGTCACCCGCTTCCACGCCTGGGCCGCCGAGCGGCACGGCGCCCCCGCCCCCGTCCCCGGCGACCCCGCCGCGAGCTACGCCGCCCTCCACCGCTGGTCCGTCGACGCGCTCGAGACCTTCTGGCAGGCCGTCACCGAATGGTGCGACGTCCGCTTCACCACCCCCTTCGAGCGCGTCCTCGCCGACCCCGCGATGCCCGGCGCCCGCTGGTTCCCCGGCGCGACCCTCAACTACGCCGAGCACGCCCTGCGCGCGGCCGAGGACCCCGCCCGGGCCGACGAGCCCGCCCTCCTCCACGTCGACGAGACCCACGACCCGCGCCCCGTCACCTGGGCCGAGCTCCGCCGCCAGGTCGGCTCGCTGGCCGCCGAGCTGCGCCGCCTCGGCGTCCGCCCCGGCGACCGCGTCAGCGGCTACCTGCCCAACGTCCCCCAGGCCGTCGTCGCCCTCCTCGCCACCGCCGCCGTCGGCGCCGTCTGGACCTCCTGCGCCCCCGACTTCGGCGCCCGCAGCGTCCTCGACCGCTTCCAGCAGGTCGAACCCGTCGTCCTCTTATACAC
>KL569592.1:4808-5653 GCA_000715685.1 Streptomyces lilacinus | reverse complement strand
CTACGGCGGCAAGCGCCACGAACGCGCCGACGTCGTCGCCGAGCTCCGCGCCGAACTGCCCACCCTGCGCGCCGTCGTCCACATCCCGCTGCTCGGCACCCCGGCCCCCGAGGGCGCGCTGGAGTGGGACGCCCTGGTGGCGGCCGACGCGGAACCCGTCTTCGAGCAGGTCTCCTTCGACCACCCCCTGTGGGTGCTCTACTCCTCCGGCACCACCGGCCTGCCCAAGGCCATCGTCCAGTCCCAGGGCGGCATCCTCCTCGAACACCTCAAGCAGCTCGCCCTGCACTGCGACCTCGGCCCCGGCGACCGCTTCTTCTGGTACACCTCCACCGGCTGGATGATGTGGAACTTCCTCGTCTCCGGCCTCCTCGTCGGCGCCACCGTCGTCCTCTACGACGGCAGCCCCGGACACCCCGACACCGCCGCCCAGTGGCGCATCGCCGAACGCACCGGCGCCACCCTCTTCGGCACCTCCGCCGCCTACGTCATGGCCTGCCGCAAGGCCGACGTCCACCCCGGCCGCGACTTCGACCTCTCCCGCGTCCGCTGCGTCGCCACCACCGGCTCCCCGCTGCCCCCCGACGGCTTCCGCTGGATCCACGACGAGGTCGCGGAGGACATGTGGATCGCCTCGGTGAGCGGCGGCACCGACGTCTGCAGCTGCTTCGCGGGCGCGATGCCCACCCTGCCCGTGTACATCGGCGAGCTCCAGGCCCCCTGCCTGGGCACCGACCTCCAGGCCTGGGACGCCCACGGCGAGCCCGTCGTCGACGAGGTCGGCGAGCTCGTCGTCACCAACCCCATGCCGTCCATGCCGGTCCGCTTCTGGAACGACCCCGACG
>KL569592.1:2237-4577 GCA_000715685.1 Streptomyces lilacinus | reverse complement strand
GTCCATGCCGGTCCGCTTCTGGAACGACCCCGACGGCAGCCGCTACCGCGAGAGCTACTTCGAGATGTTCCCCGGCGTCTGGCGGCACGGCGACTGGATCACCCTCACCTCCCGCGGCACCGTCGTCATCCACGGCCGCTCCGACTCCACCCTCAACCGCCAGGGCGTCCGCATGGGCTCCGCCGACATCTACGAGGCCGTCGAACGCCTCCCCGAGATCCGCGAGTCCCTCGTCATCGGCGTCGAACAGCCCGACGGCGGCTACTGGATGCCGCTCTTCGTCCACCTCGCCCCCGGCGCCACGCTCGACGACGCGCTGCTCGACCGCATCAAGCGCACCATCCGCGAACAGCTCTCCCCGCGCCACGTCCCCGACGAGGTCATCGAGGTCGCCGGCATCCCCCACACCCTCACCGGCAAGCGCATCGAGGTCCCCGTCAAGCGCCTCCTGCAGGGCACCCCGCTGGAGAAGGCGGTCAACCCCGGCTCGGTCGACGACATCTCGCTGCTCGGCTTCTACGAGCGCCTGGGGCGGGAGCGCGGCTGAACGCCACTGAACGGCATCAGCCCTGGTCGGAGGGCATTGTCAGTGGCTCCCCTTACTGTGAGTGAGCATCGATCACTCGCGTTGAGGGGGAGTTCATGGCGCACACCACCGACCGGGGCCGACAGCGACCGACGAGGCGATCCAAGCCGACGCCACGCCGGCGACCGACCGCGCGGCGCAGACTGCGCCGCGAGACACCGAGCACCGTCGCCGTCCTGGCCGACGAGCGCGCGTTCGCCGCGATGCGGCGCTACCGCACCTTCCACTTCGACGACCACGCGACCTACCTGCGGCAGGTGGAGAGCCTGCTGCGCTCCCTGGCCGCCCGGGGCACGCACACCAGCGTCGCCCTCTTCGACCCCGCGCGGTACGAGGAGTACTGCGCGGACTCCCACCTCGACCCCGACACCGCGGCCGGCCGCACCCGCTACACCGCCGACGTCGCCGCCACCGGCACCAGAATCACCTACGACGGCCGGCCCCTCGCCCACCTGCTGACCGAACTCGTCGACGAGGCCGAGCAGCAGGCGACCTGGGAGCACGCCTCCGCCCTGCTGACGCGCGACGGCGACTGCGCCTCCTGCGGCGAGGACATCGGGCGCGCCGCCTTCGCCCGCGCCTCCCACCTGCTGCGACGCCTCGTCGAAACGGCGGGCCGGGGCAGCCACCACCTCGTGTGCAGCGTCCACGGGGAGCAGGGACACGGCCCCCTGGTGGCCGTCCTCCACGCCACGTGCACCGACGACGGCCTGCTGCACCTGGGCGAGGCGGCGGCCCTCGTCTTCTGCACCGTCCTCGCGGCGGGCATCGCCGCCGACAGGGCGGGCGGCGTCGTCCTGCGCACCACACGCCCCGGGCAGCGGGAGAGCGTCCGCGGCTGGTGCCTGGACGGCGGGGACCTCAGACCCCTGACCGAGGCCGAGGTCTTCTCCGCCTACTGCACCGACGCCCGGACCGGCGAGCCCGTCCCGCCGGAACACGGCGTCGACTACCGCGCGGGCGTCCCGCTCGACGAGGAGGGGACTGAGTAGAGACAAAGACAAAGGGTGCCCCACCAACGGGTGGGGCACCCTCACATCAACGCGCTCGGCTCCAGCGCGTCCGACTCACTCGCCGGACAGCACCGCCTGCGCGGCCAGTCGGGCCTCCTCGGCCGTGTCCGTCGCACGGGCCGCGGCAGCGGCACGCTCGCACTGCGCCAGCGTGTGCTTGGCCAGCGTGGCACGGACGTAGGGGATCGACGCCGCGCCCATGGACAGGCTCGTGACGCCCAGACCGGTCAGCACACAGGCCAGCAGCGGGTCCGACGCGGCCTCACCGCACACGCCGCAGCTCTTGCCCTCGGCCTTGGCGGCCTCGGCCGACGCGGCGATCAGGTCGAGCAGCGCCGGCTGCCACGGGTCCTGCAGCCGCGAGACCGCGCCCACCTGACGGTCGGCGGCGAAGGTGTACTGCGCGAGGTCGTTCGTGCCCAGCGACAGGAACTCGACCTCCTGCAGGATCGAGCGGGCACGCAGCGCGGCGGACGGAATCTCCACCATCGCGCCGAACTTCGCCCGCAGCCCCGCCTCGCGGCACGCGTCCGCGAACGCCTTCGCGTCGGTCCGGTCCGCCACCATCGGAGCCATGACCTCGAGGTACACCGGCAGCCCCTCGGCGGCCTTCGCCAGCGCGGTGAGCTGGGTGCGCAGCACCTCGGGGTGGTCCAGCAGCGTCCGCAGGCCGCGCACGCCCAGCGCCGGGTTCGGCTCGTCGGCCGGCGTCAGGAAGTCCAGCGGCTTGTCCGCGCCCGC
>KL569592.1:0-1987 GCA_000715685.1 Streptomyces lilacinus | reverse complement strand
TTCGGCTCGTCGGCCGGCGTCAGGAAGTCCAGCGGCTTGTCCGCGCCCGCGTCCAGCACCCGCACGACCACACGGCCCTCGGGGAACGCCTCCAGCACCTTGCGGTAGGCCTCGACCTGCTTGGCCTCCGACGGCGCCTTGGCGCTGTCGTCCAGGAAGAGGAACT
Source organism: Streptomyces lilacinus (assembly GCA_000715685.1). Lineage (GTDB taxonomy): Bacteria > Actinomycetota > Actinomycetes > Streptomycetales > Streptomycetaceae > Streptomyces > Streptomyces lilacinus. The sequence goes on along the minus strand of KL569592.1, from coordinate 1,821 downwards.
CGGTACGGAACAGGCCCACGCCCTCCGCACCCGCCTCCACCGCGGCCGGCACGTCCGCCGGACCGCCGACGTTCGCCAGCAGCGGCACCTTGTGCCCGTCGGACGTGGCACCCGGACCGGACGACGCCGCCAGCGCCGCCTTGCGCTCCTCGGCCGCCTTCGTCAGCTCGGCCCGCTTCTCCGCGCTCGGGTCGACGAAGATGTCACCCGTGCTGCCGTCCACGGCCACCACCGTGCCCTCGGCAAGCTCACCGGCACCCGGCAGCGCCACCACGGCCGGCACCCCGAGGGCCCGCGCCAGAATGGCGGAGTGACTGGTCGGCCCGCCCTCCTCGGTCACGAAGCCCAGCACCAGCGTCGGGTCCAGCAGCGCGGTGTCGGCCGGCGCCAGGTCCCGCGCGATCAGCACGTACGGCTCGTCGCTGTCCGGCACGCCCGGCATCGGCACGCCCAGCAGGCGCGCCACGATGCGGTTGCGCACGTCGTCCAGGTCGGCCACCCGGCCGGCCAGGTACTCGCCCGCGTTGGCGAGCAGCGCACGGTAGGCGGCGAACGCGTCGTACACCGCGCGCTCGGCGGTGCTGCCGACCGTGATGCGCCGTTCGACGTCGGCCATCAGCTCCGGGTCCTGCGCCATCATGGCCTGGGCCTCGAGCACGTGCTGGGCCTCGCCACCGGCCAGGTTGCCGCGCGCGATGAGATCGGCGGCGACGGCCTCGACAGCCTTCCGCGCGCGCCCCTGCTCGCGCGGCGCCTCGTCCGCCGGGATCTGCTTGGCCGGCGGCTCCAGAACCGCCGTGCCCATGTGCCGCACCTCGCCGATCGCCACACCGTGGCTCACGCCGACGCCTCGCAGCGTTGTCTCCATTTCACCCGTCTCCGGTTGGATGCGGCGGTCACGATCACGGCCGCCGCGGTGGATGTCGTACGCGCCGTCCCGTCCGGACGGCTCAAGGTCACCGAAGGTGAAAGGTCACTTCCAAGAGAAGAGGGCGTCGCCGGCCTTGACGTCGCCCTCCTCGACGAGGGCGGCCAGGGACTCCGCGGTCGCCTCGAGCGCGACGACCGGGCACACCGGGGACTTGCCGGCCTCTTCGACGGCGGTCGGGTTCCAGCGCACGACCTCCTGGCCGCGCTGGACGGTGTCGCCCTTGTTGACGAGCAGCTCGAAGCCCTCGCCGTTGAGCTGAACGGTGTCGATGCCGAGGTGCGTCAGCACTCCGTGGCCCTCGTTGTCGACGACGACGAAGGCGTGGGGGTGGAGCGAGACGATGACGCCGTCGACCGGGGAGACCGCGGCGTGCGGCTCACGGACCGGGTCGATAGCGGTACCGGGTCCCACCATCGCGCCGGAGAAGACCGGATCGGGCACTGCCGCGAGTCCGATGGCGCGTCCGGCGATCGGGGACGACACGGTGGTCATGGGAAGCCTCCCAGAGGTGGAGAATCATCACGCGCCGTCACTACCTGTCCTGGACGGCGCACTGGTCGGAAGCCTAAGTCATAGGAACTGACGCTTCCGCACGAGCGTGCGGGCCCTCCGGCGTGTGCGGTGCGTAATCGATTTGCCTCGGGTCGGCGGTGGATGTACTGTCAGATCCCTGCCCACGACCGAGGCCCGCAGCCAGCTGCGAGCAAGGCGAGGGCGGCCTCCATCAGACAGACCCTTTCCCGGGTCCGCTTCTGTGCGTCCGCATGCTTTGTGTGTCGGAACGGAAAACAGAGCGGTAAGGGAGTCGGAAAAGTCCTGATAGAGTGTGAAACACCGAAGGGAAGCGCCCGGAGGGCCCGGTGAAACGGGACCGAAGGAAGCGTCCGTTC
>JNXU01002721.1 GCA_000715685.1 Streptomyces lilacinus | reverse complement strand
CTCAGAGATGTGTATAAGAGACAGCCTCGGTCGGGGCGGTCGCGCTCAGCTTCGGGGCAGTGCCGGCTCGTCGGCGTAATCCTTGGGCATCGGGGCGTCCTGACGGGACGTCGGCAGGTCCCGTGACCGGCGGACCGGGGAGAAGAGCAGGACCAGCCCGGCCAGCGGGATCCCCGCCGTAGTGATCCACATCGCGGTGCGCAGGCCGAGCGTGCTGCCGAGGACGCCGCCGAGCAGCGCTCCGAGCGGGATGGTCCCGTAGGTGAGGAAGGACGTGGTCGCGGTGAGGCGGCCGAGCAGGCCGGGCGGGCAGTACCGCTGGTGGAAGCCCGCCTTGAGCACGTTGCCGCCCACGACGCCGGCGGAGACGCAGAATCCGCCCGCGACGAAGAAGAGCACCGCGGCCCCGCCGGCGGTCAGTGGCACGAGCAGCGCGAACGTCGCCAGGCCCAGCTCGAGCAGCAGCGTCGCACGGGCCGTTCCGAACCGCCCGGCGAGCCGCCGGGCGGCGAAGGCCCCGGCGACGCCCCCGGCCCCGGCGGCCGCGACGAGCCCGCCGACCGTGCCGGGGGCCAGGCCGACGGTCCGTACCAGGAAGACCACCCGGACCGACTGGTAGCCCATGAGCGCCACGTTGGAGGCGGCCGCGAAGAGCGTCAGGGTACGGAGCCAGGGGTCGCCCGCGACCAGCCGCAGGCCCTCGCCGACCTCGCGGGCGAGGGCACGGCGGGGCCCGGCCGCCGGCTCGGCCGCGCGCGGCTCGCGGTGGCGGATACGGGCGAGGCAGACGAAGGAGACGAGGAACGTCGCGGCATTGGCCAGCAGCCCGTTCACCGCGCCCGCCAGCTGCGCGATCAGACCGCCGGCCCCCAGCCCGGCGATCTGCGCGGCGGACGCGCTGCCGTGGAGCTGGGCATTGCCCTCGGGCTGGTCGTCGGGCTCCAGGACGCCGGGGAGGTAGGCGCTGTAGGCGGTCTTGAAGAACACGGCCGCCGTCCCCGTCAGCAGCGCCACGGTCAGCAGCAGGCCCACGCTCAGCCGGCCGCACCACGCGGCGGCGGCCACCCCCGCGAACAGCAGGCAGGAGACGGCGGCCGAGGCCAGCATGACCGGCCTGCGCGGCAACCGGTCCACCCACACACCGGCCGGAAGCCCGATGACCAGCCACGGCAGCCAGGCGGCGGCGCTCAGCAGGCCGACCTCGAACGTGCCGGCGTGCAGGTCGGAGACGGCGACCAGCGGCATCGCCACCCCGGTGACGGACGCGCCGAAGGTCCCGGCGGTCTCCCCGCACCACAGCAGCCGGAAGTCGCGGTGGCGACGCAGGAGGCTCACACCGTGCCTCCGTCCCGGCGGGGGAACGACTGCAGCTGGACGACGACGGGAAGCGCGTCCGGAGCCGGCTCGGCGTCCGGGGCCGGGGTGTGGCGGGCGATCACGGCCATCAGCTCGGCGTTGAGCGCCGCCAGCTGATCGCACGTCAGCCGCAGGTCGCGCCAGTCGGAGACGGTGCCGGCACTGCGCCACGTCTCGTCCCACTCCTCGCCGAGGTAGGTCGTGACGCGGTGGAAGTACTGGCGCACCAGCTCGTCGAGGTAGACCGACAGGGCGCCGTGGCTGTCGGGGTCGTCGCGGAAATCGGCGATGTTCAGCTCGTTGCTGACCCCGACCCTCCGCCACCAGCGCTCCCGCTTGGTGCCGCGGCCGGTCTCCTCCTCGATGAAGCCGTGCTCGGCGAGGTGACGCAGGTGCCAGCTGACGGTGCCGGTGCTCTCCCCGAGCCGCTCGGCGAGGTGGGTGGCGGTGGCGGGCCCGTCGAGGCCGAGCACTTCGAAGATCCGCATCCGCAACGGATGCGCCAGCCCCCGCAGGCTGCGCGCGTCCATGCGGCGGGTCGGTCTGACGGGCTGTGAGGGTCCGCGTCGGGCGGGCTCGTCGGTCATGGCGGGCATCGTAGACTTGCAGAGGTTCCTCTGCATAGATCTCTCTGCAGAGCTTTCTCCGCATCATGGATGCCGATAGGGTGACGCCCTCAGGAGGTGAACGGAGTGACCGGTCAGCAGGACGCGCTCTTCGCCCGGATCGACGCGCTCCTGGCGCGCCCGGACGACCTGCCGGAGCCGGCCGAACGCAAGCGGCTGCGCGAGGCCGCGCGGGTGACCCAGCAGGAGATCGCGGACATCTTCGGCGTGCGCCGCGAGTCCGTACGCGCGTGGGAAGCGGGCCGCAGCGAACCGAAGCCGCCGAAGCGGGAGGCGTACGTACGCCTCCTCGCGGGCTGGTCCGCGAAGTACCCCGCCGCCACCGCTCCCACTGCGGTGCCGGCCACCACCTGTCTCTTATACACA
>KL569591.1:5459-7469 GCA_000715685.1 Streptomyces lilacinus | reverse complement strand
CCACGGCCGCGCACAGCAGCCCGGTGAGCGCGGCGGCCCAGGCGGTGCGGACGGCGAGCTGCCGGTCCTCGCGCAGCAGGGCGGCCAGCGCGGCCAGGACGACGCCGGCCAGCAGCACCGCGCCGGCGGTCCCGGGCCCGCCCGGATTGCCCATCAGCAGCTGCAGGGCGGAGGCCTCCCCGTGCCCGTAGGCGAGGCCCGCCTCGGCGAGGAAGCGGCCGGGGTGGGTGAACAGCCCCAGGGACCAGGGGGCGAGGACGAGGAGCGGTGTGCCGACCACGGCCAGCAGGCGCGGCCCGTACACGGCCGCCTGGGCTCCGCCGCCGCGCACGCAGCGCAGCACGAGCACGCCGAGCCCCAGGAGGAGGGCGACCGGCCAGATCACGGGGGTGAAGGCGGTGGTGACGGTCAGCAGGAGGGCGTACGCCCAGGACGCGCGCCACGGCGGGGGCGCGTCCGCCCCCGTGTCGCGCCGTCCCTCCGGCGCGGGCGCGCGGAACCCGCCCACGGTGACCGCCGCGCGGGCCATGAGCGGCAGCAGCACGGCGAGGACGGCGGTGCCCACCCTGCCGGTGGCCAGGGCGCCGGTCGCGGCGGGCAGGAAGGCGTACGCGACGCTCGCCCAGGCGCGCAGCGGCCGGGAGCGCACGAGGGGGCGGGAGGCGACGTAGGCGGTGAGGCCGGCCAGCGGCACCGAGCAGACCAGGAGCAGGGTGAGGGCGAAGCCGGTCGAGCCGAGGAGGAGCGTCGAGAGCCCCGCCAGGACGGCCAGGTAGGGGGGCGCGCCCTCGGTGCTGCCCACGCCGACCGGGTGCCAGGCGTCGGCGTAGGCGGCCCACAGGTCCCCGACGCGGTCGGGTACGGGCAGCAGGGCGCCGCCGGAGAGGGCGCCGCCGCCGAACAGGCCGCGGCAGGCGAGGGCGGAGACGAGGAGCAGGAGGGCGAAGAGCACGGGGGCGGGCTTGCGCGCGACGCGCCTGAGCCGGGCGAACTGCTCGATCTCCAGGTAGTCGGCGTCGTCGCCGCCGGGGCCCGACTCGACGGCGCCGCCGTGGCGTCCGGCGGAGGCGGGTCCGTCGTCCGACCGCCCGCCGAAGTCGCCGGCCAGCTGTTCCAGGGTGGCGCGGACGGTCGCACCGGGGGGCGGGAAGAGCGTCCGGAGCTCGGCGGGGGAAGTCTTCGGCGCGCCCCGGCGCTTGCGCGCCGCCCGGATGCGCCCGGGGCGCAGGAGGACGCTCGCAAAGCCCGCGAGTTCGTCGAGCGCCTGTCCGGGCGCCTTGCCGACGAGATAACCCAGGGTGCGCAGCAGCGTGCTGAGCACGAGTCGGACCATGACGTACGGCAGGAGCGCGCCGCGGGTGTTGGCGAGGAGGGTGTGGACGGCGCCGGCCTTGTCGACGCGGTGGGGGTCGGCCGGCTTGCGGCGGCCCACGCAGTCGACGGGGCGGCGCTCGCGGGCGGCGGCCTCGGCGTGGCGCACGACGGCGTCGGGGGCGACGAGCACCCGGTGGCCGGCGGCGTGGGCGCGCCAGCACAGGTCGACGTCGTCGCGCATGAGCGGGAGGCGGGGGTCGAAGCCGCCGAGCTCCTCCCAGACGTCGCGGCGGACGAGCATGCCGGCGGTGGAGACCGCCAGCACGGTCCGTACCTGGTCGTGCTGGCCCTGGTCCTGCTCGCGGCGTTCGAGCCCGGTCCAGCGGCGGCCGCTGCGGGCGATGGAGACGCCCACCTCGAGCAGCTGCCGGCGGTCGTACCAGCTGCGCAGCTTGGGCCCGATGACGGCGGCGTCCTGGCCCGCGGCGCGCTCCGCCTCGGCCACGCGCAGCAGCTCGTGGAGGGCGCGGGGGTCGGGGGCGCAGTCGTCGTGGAGGAGCCAGAGCCACTGCACGGGTTCGAGGTCGGAGCGGTCGCCGCCGTACCGGTCGCCGCCGTGGCGGTCCGCGTCGTGGTCGTCCTCGGTCCAGGTGCGGCCCACCGGGTCCCAGCCGCTGGAGCGCTTGAGGTACGGCA
>KL569591.1:4976-5163 GCA_000715685.1 Streptomyces lilacinus | reverse complement strand
ATGTGTATAAGAGACAGCTTGAGGTACGGCAGGTCCTCGGCGGTCAGGACGGGGGCCGTGCGGACCGCCTCGTCGACGGCGGTGCCGAAGCCGGCGCGGCGCGCGAGGTGCAGGACGTGCTCGGCGCCGAGGGCGTCGGCGAGCAGCCGTCGGGAGTCGTCCGCGCTGCCGGTGTCGGCGGCGGGCG
>KL569591.1:2342-4704 GCA_000715685.1 Streptomyces lilacinus | reverse complement strand
GTGCTGGACGGGCCGCTCCTGGCCGAGGAGGCCGGCCAGCGCGTCGGGCAGCCAGCGGGCGCCGTCGTGGGCGACGAGCACGGCGGTGACGACGTGATGGGGGAACGCCGGGGGGATGGTGGGGTCGAACATGGCAGGTGCGGGCCCCGGTTCAGAGGAGACTGCAGTGGACGTGTGAGCGCCCCGCGAGGGCCCTCGGTACGTCTCGGACGGGCCCCCACCCTAGTGGCTGCGAACACGGCGGTCGGCTGCGAACGCAGCGGTCCGCCTCTCGCTTGCGGGGCGCGAGAGGCGGACCGTGCGGTATGAGTCGTGCTGCGCGCGGTACGGCGCGTGCTGCTGGTGGTGTGGCTGATGCTGCGACTGACAATGCGGCTGATGCTGCTGACCGCGTCTCAGACCGCCGCCTTCTTGAGGCGGCGACGCTCGCGCTCGGACAAACCGCCCCAGATCCCGAAGCGTTCGTCGTTGGCGAGGGCATACTCAAGGCATTCGGAACGGACTTCACAGGCGAGGCAGACCTTCTTCGCCTCACGCGTGGATCCGCCTTTTTCGGGAAAGAAGGACTCGGGGTCGGTCTGAGCGCACAGCGCGCGCTCTTGCCAGCCGAGCTCCTCGTCCGCCTCCTCGACCAGCAGTTGCTGGAACAGCTCGGTCATGTGCGCCCCTCGTCTGTCATTGCGTCCCCGTGTGCTGCCGCACATCAGGTGCGGCAGAACGACACGAGTGAAATTACAAGTGCGCCGATCCGGGGCAGTCAAGCCGGGATCTGCTATCGGGCCCCTTATTCACTCTGCGGAACCAAGGCCGAGCGGAAAGTTGCCAAACCACCACAAGAGTGGACACTTCTCTCACTCGCCACAAGCGTCTCTTCCCTCCCGCTTCAGAGAAGAGGACGTGAGACGCGGCGAGGCCGTTCCAGCTCGATATTTACGGGTCCGCCGCTCCGCCGGTGTCCGCACACCCCGCGACGCAAACCTTTGACCCCGCTCCTTAACCGGATGAGTGAAAGGTCACCCCAAAACGGACATCCGGTTGACAGAGGAGCGGTTCAGCCGGTCTCCTTGTGGGCATGCCAGCGACCCTGCCTCCCGTGGCCTTCGGCCCGGGGAACCTCAGCCTGACCCGTGCATACGGGTCCCGCTGTGCTGTCCAGGCGCGCTGTCGCTGTTCCAGCTGTTGACGCGATAAGCCCCGCCGAGGGCTGAGCTCCCTTTCTTCGGACCTTCTGGTCCGGCCCGGGTCCGGCTCGCTCCGGCTTCGGCTCCGGCCGACTCTCTCCGCCGCTTGTCGCGCTCCTTCCCGCTCGTCCGCCGCGCGGCTCCCGTGAGCCCTGCGCGGTCGCGCCGCCCACCAGCTCGCCAGCACTTCCGCCGAGGAACCACTTCACATGAACAGCGACGTCCAGATCGCCGGTGACCCGCTCGCCCTCCCGCACCTGATGCCGCCGCCCGCCGCCCACCCCGCCACCGTCGCCGAGTTCGCCGGCCTCGCCCGCACCCTCGCCGCCGACACCGACCACTGGGCTCCCCTCGTCCGCTACGACGCCGTCAGCCTGTCTCTTATACACATTAAGAGACAGGCTCACCGGGCCCGGCTACGAGGTGTGGCTGCTCAGCTGGGTGCCCGGCCAGGGCAGCGGGCTGCACGACCACGGGCGCTCGTCCGGCGTGCTCACCGTGCTGCGGGGCGAGCTGTCGGAGCGCACGGCGCACGGCGAGCGGCGCGCCCTGGCTGCGGGCGCGCAGCGCGTCTTCGCGCCCGGGTACGCGCACGACGTCGTCAACGACTCCCTCGAGCCGGCCGTCAGCCTGCACGTCTACTTCCCGGGGCTGACCGAGATGCCGATGCATCCGGCGCACTGCGGCGGCTCCTCCGTGGACGCCACCGCCGGGCTGGGCGTCGCCCTGTAGGCACGCTGCCGCAGACCGCTCTTCAGTGGACCCGGGCCCGGCTGACAGACTGCAGCCATGCAGCGCATTGTGGTTCTGGCCGGCGGGATCGGGGGCGCCCGCTTCCTCCGCGGCCTCAAGTCAGCAGTCCCCGACGCGGACGTCACCGTCATCGGGAACACGGGTGACGACATCCACCTGTTCGGCCTCAAGGTCTGTCCCGACCTCGACACCGTGATGTACACCCTCGGCGGCGGCATCCACGAGGAGCAGGGGTGGGGCCGGGCCGGCGAGTCCTTCGCCGTGAAGGAGGAGCTGGCCGCGTACGGGGTCGGGCCCGAGTGGTTCGGGCTCGGCGACCGCGATTTCGCGACGCACATCGTGCGGACGCAGATGCTCGGCGCCGGCTACCCGCTGAGTGCCGTCACCGAGGCGCTGTGCGCGCGGTGGCGGCCCGGGGTGCGGCTGCT
>KL569591.1:700-2088 GCA_000715685.1 Streptomyces lilacinus | reverse complement strand
GATGTGTATAAGAGACAGCGTCGAGACGCACGTCCTGATCGACGACCCGGAGGGCGACGGGACCGCCCGCAAGGCCGTCCACTTCCAGGAGTACTGGGTACGGATGCGGGCCGAGGTGCCGGCGCACGCGATCGTTCCGGTCGGCGCCGAGCAGGCGAAGCCGGCGCCCGGCGTGCTGGAGGCGATCGCCGAGGCGGACGTCGTCCTCTTCCCGCCGTCCAACCCCGTGGTGAGCGTCGGCACGATCCTCGGGGTGCCCGGGATCCGGGAGGCCGTCGCGGACGCCTCCGCTCCCGTCATCGGCCTCTCCCCCATCGTCGGCGGCGCGCCCGTGCGGGGCATGGCCGACAAGGTGCTCGCCGCCGTGGGCGTCGAGGCGACCGCGGCGGCCGTCGCGCGCCACTACGGGTCGGACCTGCTGGACGGGTGGCTCGTCGACTCCGTGGACGCGGACGCGGTGGCCGAGGTCGAGGCGGCCGGGATCCGGTGCCGGGCCGTGCCGCTGATGATGACCGACGTGGAGGCCACGGCCGCGATGGCCCGTACGGCGCTGGCGCTGGCCGAGGAGGTGCGCGCGTGAGCGGCGTTCCCGGCTATCGCGTCTGGGCCGTGCCCGGGATTCCCGAGGTGCGGCCCGGCGACGACCTCGTCAAGGTCATCGCGACCGCGGTCGCGGCCGACGGGCAGCCGGGGCTCGCCGACGGCGACGTCCTCGTCGTCACCTCGAAGATCGTCAGCAAGGCGGAGGGGCGGATCCTCGCGGCCGAGGACCGCGAGGCCGCGATCGACGCGGAGACGGTACGGCTCGTCGCCCGCCGGGGGACGCTGCGCGTCGTCGAAAACCGGCTGGGGCTGGTCATGGCGGCCGCCGGCGTCGACGCCTCCAACACCGAGGCGGGGACCGTCCTGCTGCTGCCCGAGGACCCGGACGCCTCCGCCCGGCGGATCCGGGAGGGCCTGCGGGCCGAGCTCGGCGTCGACGTGGGTGTCGTGGTGACGGACACCGCCGGGCGGCCGTGGCGCAAGGGCGTGACGGACTTCGCGATCGGCGCGGCCGGGGTGCGGGTCGCGGACGACCTGCGCGGTGGTGCGGACGCGTACGGCAATCCGCTGGTCGCGACCATCGTGGCGACCGTCGACGAGCTGGCCGCGGCCGGCGATCTGGTGAAGGGGAAGGCCGGGGGGCTGCCGGTCGCCGTGGTGCGGGGGTTGCCGCATGTGGTGACCGAAGACGGTGAGCAGGACGCGCGGTGGCTGGTGCGGCCCGCCGAGGACGACATGTTCCGGCTGGGGACGTCGGAGGCGGTGCGGGAAGCGGTCGCGCTGCGGCGGACGGTGCGGGAGTTCACGGACGACCCGGTCGATCCGGGGCCTGTCTCTTATACACA
>KL569591.1:0-442 GCA_000715685.1 Streptomyces lilacinus | reverse complement strand
CACCACACGACGCCGTGGCGGTTCGTGCTGCTGGAGTCGGAGGCGGCGCGGGTGGAGCTGCTCGACGCGATGCGGGACGCGTGGGTCGCGGACCTGCGCGCCGACGGGCGCTCGGAGGAGAGCATCGCGCGGCGCGTGCGGCGCGGGGACGTGCTGCGGAAGGCGCCGTATTTGGTGGTGCCGTGTCTGGTGACGGACGGCTCGCACGACTATCCGGACGCGCGGCGCGCGGCGGCGGAGCGGGAGATGTTCGTGGTCGCGATGGGGGCCGCGGTGCAGAACTTTCTGGTGACGCTGGCGAGTGAGCGGTTGGGGTCGGCGTGGGTTTCGTCGACGATGTTCTGTCCGGATGTGGTGCGGCGGGTTTTGGCACTGCCGGAGGATTGGGAGCCGATGGGGGCGGTGGCCGTGGGCCGGCCGGCCGCGCCGGCGAAGCCGCGGG
>KL569590.1:3143-4337 GCA_000715685.1 Streptomyces lilacinus | reverse complement strand
CCCCCAGCCCAGCGGAACGATTGCCCACAAACGGGTCGTCAGCTCAGCACCGTGACGACCAATTCCCCCTCCGCGTACTGCCTGCGCAGCACCTTCTTGTCGAACTTGCCCACCGATGTCTTCGGGACCACCGGGACCAGCGCCCAGCGTTCCGGCAGCTGCCAGCGCGCCACGCGCTGGCTCAGGAAGGCGCGCAGGCCCTCGTAGTCGACGGCGGAGCCGTCCCGGAGGACCACCGCCGCCAGCGGGCGCTCGCCCCACTTCTCGTCCGGCACCGCGACCACCGCCGCCTCCGCGACCTCGGGGTGGGCCATCAGGTGGTTCTCCAGCTCAACCGAAGAGATCCACTCGCCACCGGACTTGATGACGTCCTTCGCCCGGTCCGTGAGCGTCAGATAGCCGTCCGGCGTGATCGTCCCCACGTCGCCCGTCCGCAGCCAGCCGTCCGGGCTGAACTTGTCCTCCGGGCGCTCCGGTTCACCGTTCGCGCCCCCGTGGTACGCCCCCGCGATCCACGGGCCGCGCACCTCCAGCTCACCGGCCGACTTCCCGTCCCAGGGCAGGACCTCCCCGCCCGGGCCCACCAGCCGCGCCTCCACCGATGCCGGCACCCGTCCCTGCGTGACGCGGTACGACCACGCCTCCTCCGCGCTCAGCCCGGCCGGCGGGTACGCCACCGTGCCCAGGGGGGACGTCTCCGTCATCCCCCACGCCTGAATGAGCGTCAGACCGAGCCGCTCCTCGAACGCCTTCATCAGCGAGGGCGGACACGCCGACCCGCCACTGATCACGGTCCGCAGCGACGAGACGTCCCGCGGCCTGGCCTCGAGCTCCGCGAGCAGCCCCTGCCAGATCGTCGGCACGCCGGCCGTCACGGTCGGCCGCTCGGACGCGATCATCTCCGCGAGCGGGGCGGGCTGCAGGAAGCGGTCGGGCATCAGCAGCGACGTACCGGCCATGAACGCGGCGTGCGGCAAGCCCCACGCGTTCACGTGGAACATCGGCACGACAGGCAGGCAGACCTCGGCCGGCGTCAGCCCGAACGACGCCCCCGCGTTGACCTCCATCGCGTGCAGGTAGATCGAACGGTGGCTGTAGACCACGCCCTTGGGGTCCCCGGTCGTCCCGGAGGTGTAGCAGAGGGCGGCGGCCTGCCGCTCGTCCAGCGCGGGCCAGGTGAACGGGGCACCGGAC
>KL569590.1:2698-2849 GCA_000715685.1 Streptomyces lilacinus | reverse complement strand
CACCGGACTGGCCGGCCAGCAGCTCGTCGTACCCGTGCACCTCGGCCCGGCAGCCGGCCAGCACGGACCGGTCGCCGGCACCGGACACCACGACGTGCTCCACCGAGTCCAGGTGCGGCAGCAGCGGCGCGAGCAGCGGGAGCAGCGAGCC
>KL569590.1:0-2381 GCA_000715685.1 Streptomyces lilacinus | reverse complement strand
CTGACGATCACGACGCGGTCGGCGGCGTGCCGCACGATCCAGGCGAGCTGCTCGGGGGGCAGCCGCAGATTGAGGGTGTGGAGGACCGCGCCCATGGAGGGGATGGCGAGGTACGCCTCGACGTGGTCGGCGTTGTTCCACATGAGGGTGCCGACGGGCTCCCCCTCGCGGACGCCGAGCGCGGTCAGCGCGTGCGCGAGGCGCGTGGCCCGCTCCCCGACCTCGGCGAACGTGCGCCGCTCCGGCGCGCCGTCACCTGTCCAGGTCGTGACCACAGCGCTGCCGTGGACTCCGGCACCATGGGCCATGATCCGTGTGACGGTCAGCGGTACGTCCTGCATCGTGCTCTGCACCGGGGGCCTCCCCATTCTGCGCGTCGTTACGCGAGGGTCGTTCCCGGTGATTCTGCTGGCGTATCCGCCGGTAAGTCACTACCCGGAGGACACGAGCCCGACACACGGCGTTGATCCGGGCAATACCTGGACCATCGCCTCGCTCAGTGTCACGCCGCCCGCGCGAGGTCGGGGTCCTCGCGGAGCTTCCCCAGCGCCCGCGAGACCGCGCTCTTGACCGTGCCGACGGAGACCCCGAGCAGCTCGGCGGTCTGCACCTCGGTCATGTCCTCGTAATACCTGAGGACGACCATGGCCCGCTGCCGGTCCGGCAGCCGGTGGACGGCGCGCCACATCGCGTCGCGCAGCGCCTGCTGCTCGGCGGGGTCGGCGGCCGGGGCCGTCTCGCGCTCGGGGAGCTCCTCGCAGGGGAACTCGTCGACCCTGCGCTTGCGCCACTGCGAGGTGCGGGTGTTCACCAGGGCCCGCCGGACGTAGCCGTCGAGGGCGCGGTGGTCCTCGATCCGGTCCCAGGCCAGGTAGGTCTTGGCGAGCGCCGTCTGCAGCAGATCCTCGGCGTCGCACGGGTTCGAGGTCAGCGAGCGGGCGGTGCGCTGCAGCACCGGTCCGCGGGCCCGGACGTACGAAGAGAACGACGGGTACACGGCGGCGGTGGAGGCGCTGGTGCACACAGACGTCGAGGTCACTGTCATGCCCTCAACGCTAGGAGCGCGGGCACCTCCGGCGGATCGGCCGGAGGTGCCGAAGCGCGATCCCCCTCAGGTCGTACCGGTGGGGCTGTCCCCACCTCCTGAAGGGGGAGAGTCGCGAGCGGAAGGTATATCGCTCTTCCTCCATGAAACCCGGCACCGGTACGACGAACCGAAGAAACGATTCAGTGGATGATCGCCACGGGGGCGTCGATCGCGTTGCGGTCGATGGTGAGCTTCCGGCCACCGTACGTCTCGGTCACATTGCCCGCGTACTGGTGGATCCGGCGGTGGGGCTGCCAGGCCCCGGAGGGCAGCACGCGCTCGTGGTCCGGGGAGGCCGGCACCTTCCAGCGCGCGAACCACAGCACCTCCGGAAGATCGCTCAACCCGTCCCGGCGCGCCAGCTCCATGTGCCGCACGCCCGACTCGGCGCTGCTGTAGAGGCCGGGCATGTAGCCGAGCCGGCTGACCGTCGCGTTCCAGGAGCGGATGTAGTCGAGGGTCAGGCCGCCGCACTCCTCGTCGCCGTAGTCGTAGGCCTCCATGTCGAGGTAGAGCGGGCTGCCGGCCGCGATGCCGAGCGCGGCGGCGCTGCGCACGGCGTCGCGGCCCTCGTCGATGCCCTGGTCCTCGGGGTAGTCGCCGATGGGGTAGCCCCGCTTCGAGGACGCGCGCACGCAGGGCGACTGCGAGCCGACGTAGACCTGTCTCTTATACACCCAGCGGTGGCTGAGATATCTCTGGTTCGGGCAGGCCCGCGCGCGACCGCCGTAGTAGACGCCGACGGCCCCGTACGCGGAGGTCCCGCCCCAGGCGCTGAGGGTGGTCAGCGGGGGTGCCTGGCAGGTGTCGAACCCCTTGCCCCGGTACACGGGAGGCCGCATGTCCGGCGCGTCCCCCGGCGTCGCCGCCGTGACCGGCACGGCCTGGGCGCCCGCCTGGGCCAGTGCCGCCATCAGGGCGACGAGATATCCGATGATCTTTCTCCGTCGGTGCATACCGCGAGCCTGGGTGCCGCGCACGGCAGGCCCGCGCTGACACGCCCTCCGTTCATCCGTCTGCGCCGAGAATGAGCCCCGACGTGGGAACACCGGCTCCGGCGGTGACGAGCACCTGTCCGGCGCCCGGCACCTGGTTCACCGACGTGCCGCGCAACAGCCGGACGGCCTCGGCGATGCCGTTCATCCCGTGCAGGTACGCCTCACCGAGCTGGCCCCCATGGGTGTTGAGCGGCAGGCCGCCGGTGGCGACGAAGTCCCCGCCCTCGCCCGGGCCGCAGAAGCCGAACTCCTCCAACTGCATCAAGACGTAGGGGGTGAAGTGGTCGTAGAGGATC
>KL569589.1:8460-8726 GCA_000715685.1 Streptomyces lilacinus | reverse complement strand
ATGCTGCTGGTGGAGCGGCTGTCGGACGCCCGGCGACGCGGGCACGAGGTCCTCGCGGTGGTGCGGGGTACGGCGATCAACCAGGACGGCGCGTCCAACGGGCTTACCGCCCCCAACGGCCCGTCCCAGCAGCGCGTCATCCGCCAGGCCCTCGCCAACGCCCGGCTGACCCCCGCCGAGGTGGACGCGGTCGAGGCGCACGGCACCGGTACGGCGCTGGGCGACCCGATCGAGGCCCAGGCGCTCCTCGCCACATACGGGCAGGA
>KL569589.1:7567-8119 GCA_000715685.1 Streptomyces lilacinus | reverse complement strand
GTGTCGCGGGCATCATCAAGATGGTCATGGCCATGCGCCACGGCGTCCTGCCGCAGACCCTGCACGCCGACCAGCCCTCCCCGCACATCGACTGGTCGTCGGGTGCCGTGGAGTTGCTCATCGAGAACCGTCCGTGGGAGGCGGAGGGCCGGTCGCGCCGGGCAGGTGTGTCGTCGTTCGGTGTCAGCGGTACCAACGCCCACGTCATCATCGAGCAGCCCGGGCAGCTGGAATCCGCACCGGCAGCGCCGCCCTCGCAGCCCGCTCCGGCGCGCCTGCCGTGGTTGCTCTCCGCGAAGTCCGAGGCTGCGTTGCGTGCCCAGGCCGGCCGCCTGCGGTCGTTCGTGGCGGACCACGAGGACCTGAACCTCCTCGACAGCGCCAAGTCGCTGGCCACCACCCGGACGGCGCTGGAACACCGTGCCGCGATCGTCGCGGCCGACCGCACGGAGCTGCTGGCGGCACTGGCCGCGCTGGCCGAGGGCGGTCAGGGCCCTGTGACGGGCCTGGCGACCCACGGCAAGACGGGATTCCTGTTCACGGGGCAGGGGG
>KL569589.1:6997-7254 GCA_000715685.1 Streptomyces lilacinus | reverse complement strand
GGATGGGCCGGGAGCTGTACGAGACGTTCCCGGCCTTCGCGGAGGCGTTGGATGCGGTGGCGGAGCGGCTGGACTCCGAGCTGGAGCGGCCGGTCCGGGAGGTGCTCTTCGGTGATGGGGAGTTGATCGACCAGACGGTTTACACGCAGGCGTCGCTTTTCGCCCTTGAAGTGTCCCTGTTCCGGCTCATGGAGTCGTGGGGTGTGCGCCCTGACTTCCTGCTGGGGCATTCGATCGGTGAGCTTGGCTGCCGCGCA
>KL569589.1:6540-6668 GCA_000715685.1 Streptomyces lilacinus | reverse complement strand
TGGTTGCCGCGCGGGGTCGGTTGATGCAGGCGCTGCCGTCTGGTGGGGCGATGCTGGCTGTCGAGGGCGTCGAGTCCGAGATCGCGGAGGCCCTGGCTTCGTACGAGAACCGCGTCGGCATCGCCGCC
>KL569589.1:6088-6195 GCA_000715685.1 Streptomyces lilacinus | reverse complement strand
GCATCGCCGCCGTCAACGGGCCCACCTCGCTCGTGGTGTCCGGTGACGCGGACGCCGTCGCGGAGCTCGAATCCACCTGGCGTGAGCAGGGCCGGCGGGTCAAGCGG
>KL569589.1:5536-5785 GCA_000715685.1 Streptomyces lilacinus | reverse complement strand
TCGAGGAATTTGCCGAAGTGGCAGCCGAGTTGACCTTCCATGCGCCGCGGCTGCGGATGGTTTCCAACGTCACCGGCAAGCTTGCCGACCCGGACGAGATCCGGACCCCTGCTTACTGGGTGAGGCATGTCCGTGAGGCGGTACGTTTCGCCGACGGCGTCCGGTACCTGGCCGATCAGGGTGTGACCACGCTCGTCGAGCTCGGCCCGGACGGCGTCCTCTCCGCCATGGCCCAGCAGACCGCCGACC
>KL569589.1:4593-5238 GCA_000715685.1 Streptomyces lilacinus | reverse complement strand
CCCCGCCCTGCGCGGCGACCGCGACGAGACCGAAACGCTCTTCACCGCGCTGGCGAGCGTCCACGTGCACGGCGCCCCCGTCGACTGGGCCGCCGTCCTCGCCCCGTACGACGGGCGGACCGTCGCCCTGCCCACGTACGCCTTCCAGCGCCAGCACTACTGGAGCTCCGGCCTGACAGGCAGTGGGCTCGGTGCCGGGCTCGGACATCCGCTGCTCGACAGCGCCGTGTCCCTGGCCGACGGCGAGGGGGTGGTGCTGACCGGGCTGCTGTCCGCCGGCACGCACCGCTGGCTGGCCGACCACAAGGTGCACGGCCGTACGGTCGTCCCCGGCACCGCGTTCCTGGAACTGGCGCTGCGCGCCGGCGAGCAGGTCGGCTGTGCCGGGCTGACCGAACTCACTCTGGAGGCGCCGCTCGTCATGCCCGAGCGGGGCACCGTCGAGGTACAGGTCAGGGTGGCGCCCGGGGGCGAGGGCGACGACCGGCCGCTGACCGTCCACTCCCGGCCCGAGGGCGCGCGGACGTGGGTCCGGCACGCTGCCGGTGCGCTGGCGGCAGGGGCCGTCGGCACGGAGGCGTTCGAGCTGGCCGTGTGGCCGCCCGAGGGCGCCGAGCCGGTGGCCGTCGACACCCTGTACCAGCG
>KL569589.1:1958-4384 GCA_000715685.1 Streptomyces lilacinus | reverse complement strand
CAGAGATGTGTATAAGAGACAGCGACTACGGGACGGTGTTCCAGGGGATGCGCGCCGCCTGGCGCGCGGGCGACGACATCTTCGCCGAGGTCGTCCTGCCGGACGCGGTCCGGCAGGACGCCGAGCGGTCCGGGATCCACCCGGCGGCGCTCGACGCCGTGCTGCACTCGCTCGCTCTCGGCGGGAACGCCGAGGGGAGCGCGCGGCTCCCGTTCGTCTGGTCCGGTGTGAGCCTGTACGCCGCCGGCGCCTCCGTGCTGCGTGCCCGGATCACGCCGGTCGGGCCCGACGAGGTCGCGCTGCGCCTCGCGGACGCCTCGGGGCGGCCCGTGGCCGAGGTCGCCTCGCTGACCCTGCGCGCGGCGACCGCCGAGCAACTGGCTCAGGTGGGCAGGGCGGGCACCGCCGACACGCTGTTCGCGGTGGACTGGGTGGAGCGGACGGCACCCGCGGAGTCGGCTGCGTTCGCGGTCGACGTGGCGGTTTCGGAGGTACGTCTCGACGCGGAGGGCGCGATCGTCCTCGATCCCCCGGCCGGGCCGGACGGGCCGTTCCCCGCACTCGTGTACGCCGACTTCACCGAGGAGGGCCCGTCGGACGGCGCTGCCGTCCATGTCCGTACGCACCAGGCGCTCGCGCTCCTGCAAGCCTGGCTGGGCGAGGCGCGGTCCGCCGCGTCCCGGCTGGTCGTAGTGACGCGGGGTGCCACGGCCACCGGCGTCGGCGACGACGTCACCGACCTGGCGGGTGCCGCCGTGGCCGGACTGGTGCGCAGCGCGCAGACGGAGAACCCGGACCGGTTCGTGTGGCTCGACGTGGACGGGGGCTCGGGCAGTGCTCACGCTTCCGGCGACGTTCTCGCCGCCGTTCTCGCCGGCGTCCTCGCCCGCGTCCGCCCCCTCGACGAACCCCAGCTGGCCCTGCGATCCGGCACCTTGTACGCCGCCCGGCTCGTCCGGGCCCTGCCTGCGGGCACCGTGCCCGCGGTCCGGGAGTCCGTCCGCTGGAGCGCTACCGGAACCACTCTCATCACCGGTGGCACCGGCGCTCTCGGCGCACACCTGGCCCGCCATCTGGTGACCGAACACGGCGTCCGCCACCTCGTCCTCACCAGCCGCAGGGGTCCCGACGCCCCGGGCGCCAGCGAACTCGTCGCAGAGCTCCTCGAGTTGGGTGCGGACACGGCTGCCGCGGTGGCCTGCGACGCATCCGACCGGGACGCGCTCGCCGCCGTACTCGACACGATCGGAGCCGAGCACCCGCTGCGCGCGGTCGTGCACGCGGCCGGAGTCCTGGACGACGGCACGATCGACTCGCTGACCCCGGAGCGGCTGGACCTCGTCCTGCGGGCCAAGGCCGACAGCGCGCTGCACCTGCACGAGCTGACGCTGGCCAGGGACCTCCCGCTGGACGCGTTCGTGCTGTTCTCGTCGGCTTCGGCCGCGTTCGGCACCGCAGGCCAGGGCAACTACGCCGCCGCCAACGCCCTCCTGGACGGCCTCGCCCAGCACCGGCGCGCCCACGGGCTGCCCGCCCTCTCGCTGGCCTGGGGTCCGTGGGCGGGCGACGACGGCATGGCCGCCCGGCTCGGCAGGGCCGAGCGGGCCAGGATCACCGCACTCGGCGGGGCACTCTCCGTCGAACAGGGCCTGGCCCTGTTCGACCTGTCCGCCGGCGCCGGCCGCGCAGTCGTCGTACCGATGGCCATGGACCTCGCAGGGGCAGCCGCCCCGCGCGGCCTGGAAGGAGCGGCTCTGCTGCGCGGCCTGGTCCGCACGGTGCGCCGCCGCGCCGAGGACCGCTCCCTGCCGTCCGGTTCGGCGCTCGCCCAGCGGCTCGCCGCCCTCACCGAGCAGGAACAGACACGCCTCGTGGGCGAGGTGGTGCTCACCGAGGTCGCGGACGTACTCGGTCACGCCACCTCCGGCGCGATCGAGCCCCGGCGCTCCTTCACCGACCTCGGCTTCGACTCGCTGATCGCGGTGGAACTGCGCAACCGGCTGGCCGCCGCGACCGGACTGCGGCTCCCCGCCACCCTCGTCTTCAGCTACCCGAACCCGGAGGCCCTGACCGAGTACCTGCGGAGTGAGCTGGCCGGACGTACGGCCGTCGCGCGCCGGGACGCCGCCGCTCCGGCCCGCACCAGCGCGGGCACCGGCGACGACCCGATCGTCATCGTGTCGATGAGCTGCCGCTACCCCGGCGGGGTGCGCACGCCCGAGGAGCTGTGGCAGCTCGTCCGCGAAGGCGGTGACGGGATCTCCGAGTTCCCGGTCAACCGCGGCTGGGACCTGGAGCGGCTCTTCCACCCGGACCCCGACCGGTCCGGCACCAGCTACACCCGCGAGGGCGGCTTCCTGCACGACGCGGACCGGTTCGACGCCGGGCTGTTCGGGATCTCGCCGCGCGAGGCCCTCGCCATGGAC
>KL569589.1:683-1663 GCA_000715685.1 Streptomyces lilacinus | reverse complement strand
CCGCAGCAGCGGCTGCTGCTCGAGCTGTCCTGGGAGACCTTCGAACGCGCCGGCATCGACCCCACGTCGGTGCGCGGTACCCGCACCGGAGTCTTCGCCGGAGTCATGTACCACGACTACGCGTCGAGCATGGCCGCCGTACCCGAGGACGTGGAGGGGTACGTCGCGACGGGCAGCGCCGCCAGTGTGGTGTCGGGCCGGGTCGCGTACGCCTTCGGGCTGGAGGGCCCGGCGGTCACGCTGGACACCGCATGTTCCTCGTCGCTCGTCGCCCTGCACTGGGCCAGTCGCGCGCTGCGCGACGGCGAGTGCGACATGGCGCTGCTCGGCGGCGTCACCGTGATGGCCAAGCCGGACACCTTCGTGGAGTTCAGCAGGCAACGCGGACTTGCCGGGGACGGGCGCTGCAAGTCCTTCGCCGCCGGAGCCGACGGCACCGGCTGGTCGGAAGGCGCGGGCGTGCTGCTGCTGGAGCGGCTGTCGGACGCGCGCCGCAAGGGGCACCAGGTGCTCGCGGTCGTACGGGGCTCGGCGGTCAACCAGGACGGCGCGTCCAACGGACTCACCGCTCCCAACGGGCGTTCCCAGGAGCGCGTCATCCACGAGGCACTGGCGGCCTCCGGGCTCTCCGCCGTGGACGTGGACGTGGTCGAGGGCCACGGCACCGGTACGGCCCTGGGCGACCCGATCGAGGCACAGGCACTTCTTGCCACGTACGGCCGGGAGCGGGACGCGGACCGGCCGCTGTGGCTGGGCTCGCTGAAGTCCAACATCGGTCACACGCAGGCCGCTTCCGGGCTGGCCGGCGTGATCAAGATGGTCATGGCGATGCGGAACGACGTGCTGCCCAGGACCCTGCATGTGGACGCGCCGTCGTCGCACGTGGACTGGTCGGCGGGTGCGGTCGAACTGATAACGGAGAACCGAGCCTGGGGGGCGGCCGGTGGCCGGCCGCGCCGGGCAGGTGTGTCGTCGTTCGG
>KL569589.1:0-407 GCA_000715685.1 Streptomyces lilacinus | reverse complement strand
CGTGCACACGATCCTGGAGGAGGCGCCGGCGGTCGAGCCGGTCGGGCCGAGGACGGACGTCGTTCGGGCCGCCCCCGTACTGCCGTGGCTGCTCTCGGGCCGGTCGCAGGCCGCGCTGCGGCAGCAGGCGGAGCGCCTGGGTGCCCTGCTGAGCGGGGCGCCGGAGTGGCCGCTTGCCGACGTCGCGGGCTCCCTGGCCACCACGCGTGCCACGCTCGAACACCGGGCGGTGGTGCTGGGTTCGGACGCCGACGACTTCCGCCGGGGCCTCGAGGACCTCGCGGCCGGGCGTACCGGTGGCGGTGTGGTCAGCGGGGTGGCGAGCCCGGGCAAGACGGCGTTCCTGTTCACGGGGCAGGGGGCGCAGCGGGCTGGGATGGGGCGGGAGCTGTTTGCGGCGTTCCCGG
>KL569588.1:10705-11139 GCA_000715685.1 Streptomyces lilacinus | reverse complement strand
GTTGCGTGATGTGCTCTTCGGTGACGGGGAGTGGATCGACCAGACCGTTTACACGCAGGCGGCGCTGTTCGCGCTGGAGGTGTCCCTCTTCCGGCTCCTCGAGTCGTGGGGCATCACCCCCGACTATCTCCTCGGGCATTCGATCGGTGAGCTGGCCGCCGCGCATGTGGCGGGTGTGCTGTCGCTGGACGACGCGTGCACGCTGGTGGCGGCGCGGGGCCGGCTGATGCAGGACTTGCCCGTCGGCGGGGCCATGCTCGCTGTGGAAGCCACCGAGGGAGAGGCCGCCGAAGCCCTTTTGCCCTACGAGGGTCGCGTCAGTATTGCCGCGGTCAACGGGCCTGCTTCGGTGGTGGTGTCCGGGGACGCCGATGCCGTCGCGGAGCTCGAGGCCGGGTGGCGTGAGGCGGGTCGTCGGGTCAAGCGGCTGACGG
>KL569588.1:10118-10409 GCA_000715685.1 Streptomyces lilacinus | reverse complement strand
GATGCTCGATGAATTCGCGTCCGTGGCACGTGGGATGACCTTCCAGGCTCCGAGGCTCCCGATCGTCTCCAACGTCTCCGGCAAGCTCGCCGACGCCGACGAGATCCAGACCCCCGAATACTGGGTCCGCCACGTCCGCGAAGCGGTCCGCTTCGCCGACGGCGTCCAGTACCTGCACGACCGGGGCGTCACCACGCTCATCGAGCTCGGCCCCGACGGAGTCCTCTCCGCCATGGCCCAGCAGACCGCCGACCTCCACGCGGCCCCCGCCCTGCGCGGCGACCGCGACGA
>KL569588.1:7385-9813 GCA_000715685.1 Streptomyces lilacinus | reverse complement strand
CGACGACACCGCGACGATCCTCACGGCCGTCGCACAGGCCCATGTACGAGGGGCCGGGGTCCGGTGGAGCTCGGTGTTCGACGGCTGGGGCGGCCGACGCGTCGACCTGCCCACGTATGCCTTCGAACACCGTCGCTACTGGCCCGAACTGCCGCCCCACCCCAGCGGTTCGAGCACCCTCGACGCCTGGCGCTACCGCGTGTCCTGGACCCCGGTCCCGGACCCGGAAACGGCCTCGCTGTCCGGGACGTGGCTGATCGCCACGGCCGCGGGGGCGGCCGGCCAGGACCGGGCGTACGAGGACCTGGCGGCGGCCCTGGGCCGGGCGGGTGCCCGTACCGACCGCATCGAGGTGCCCGCCGGTGAGGAGCGTTCCGCGCTCGCCGCCCGGCTGCGCACCGCGGCCGGCGCCGGCGGGATCGCCGGAGTGCTGTCCACGATCGCCCAGGACGAGACGCCGGACTCCCGGGCCCCGGGCGCTGCCGCCGGCCTCACGTCGACGGCGACCCTGGTCCAGGCACTGGCCGACGCCGAGGTCGACGGGCCGCTGTGGGTCCTGACCCGCGGCGCCGTGTCCGTGGGAGCGGCCGACGTGCTCACCGCTCCGGCGCAGTCGCATGTGTGGGGCTTCGGCCGAGTCGTCGCGCTGGAACAGCCGCGCCTGTGGGGAGGGCTGATCGACCTGCCGGAGCCGGCGAACGGGACGGTGCCGGGCCCGGTCGACGACCGGACCGCCACACGCCTGGTAGCGGTCCTCGCCGACGGCACCGAGGACCAGGTGGCGATCCGCGGCACGGGCGTCCTCGCCCGCAGGCTGCTGCGCGACCCGCTGGCCGACGACCGGCCGGCCGCGCGGTCCGTGGACACCGAGTCCTCCGTGGAGACGGAGCCGTCCGCCAAGCCCACGGATTCCGCGGACGGCACGCGGCCCTGGCAGCCGTCCGGGACCGTCCTCGTCACCGGAGGCACCGGTGCGCTCGGTTCCCGTGTCGCCGGCTGGCTGGCCGACCGGGGTGCGCAGCGACTCGTCCTGACGAGTCGACGTGGACCCGCCGCACCGGGGGTCGACGCACTGGTGGCGGACCTTGCCGCGCGCGGTGCGCAGGCCACCGTGGTGGCCTGCGACGTGGCCGACCGGAACGCGCTCGCCGCCGTGCTCGAGGCGATTCCGGCCGCACACCCGCTGACCGCGGTGGTGCACGCGGCAGGCATCGTGGACGACGGCATCGTGGACGCGATGACGCCGCAGCGGCTCTCCTCCGTCCTGTCCGCGAAGGCGATGGGCGCCGCGCACCTGGACGCGCTCACCGAAGGCATGGACCTCGACGCCTTCGTGCTCTTCTCCTCCCTCGCGGGCATGCTCGGCAACCCGGGCCAGGCCAACTACGCGGCCGCCAACGCCTACCTGGACAGCCTTGCCGAACAGCGCCGGGCCCGCGGACTCGCCGCGACATCCGTCGCGTGGGGTCCCTGGGCCGAGGCCGGCATGGCGGACGAGCAGGTGGCCACGACCGGCGGGCACCGGGCCGGGGTCGGTGCGCTGGACCCCGAACTGGCGCTCACCGCGCTGGGGCAGGCCGTCGACCACCGCGACTGCGTGGTGGCCGTCGCGGACATCGACTGGGCGGCGCTCGCGCCGGGCCTGACCGCCGTACGACCGGTTCCGCTGCTGGAGCACCTGATGGGGGCACCGGGCGCGGAAGCCGGCGCCGTGACTTCGGAGACGGGGAGGGACACGGGCTCCGCCCGTGCCACCGCCCTGCGTGCGGAGCTGGCGGCGGCTGCCGGGCCCGAGGGCGAGCAGATCGTCCTCGACCTGGTCCTGGAGGAGACCGCGCTGGTGCTGCGGCACGGCTCGGCGGGCGAGGTCGACGCGGAACGGCCGTTCCGCTTCCTCGGCTTCACCTCACTGGCCGCCGTGGAACTGCGCAACGCCCTGTCCGCCGCGACCGGACTCACCCTCCCGGTCAGCCTGATCTTCGACCACCCCACCCCGGCGGCGGTCGCGGAGTTCCTCCGCGCCGGACTCGCCCCGGACACGGCACCCCCGGGCACCGGCTCGATCCTCGCCGAGCTGGACCGCCTCGAGTCGACGCTCGCCGCGCAACTGCCGGAAGGCGACGAGGCGGAGGCTCTCGCGACCCGGCTGGAGAGCATTCTGTCCAGACTCCAGGTCCCGCACCAGGAAAACTCCAAGGTCGCTGAGAACGCGGACAGCAAGCTCGAGGAAGCCTCGGTGGATGACCTCCTGGAGATCATCCAGAGCGAGTTCGGAAAGTCCTGACCCGACGCAGCAGAAGGTTCCCGGTGAGCGACAGCCGAAAGAATGAAGACAAGCTCGTTGAGAACCTCCGCTGGGTGACCGGCGAACTCCGCCAAGCCAGGCAGCGCCTGCGCGAGGCGGAGGAGCGGGAGGCGGAGCCGATCC
>KL569588.1:6881-7129 GCA_000715685.1 Streptomyces lilacinus | reverse complement strand
TGCCGCTTCCCCGGCGGGGTGCGCAGCGCGGACGCGCTGTGGCACCTCGTCGCCTCGGGCGTGGACACCGTCGCGGACTTCCCCGCCGACCGGGGCTGGGACCTGGGCACGCTCTTCGACGACGACCCGGACCGGCGCGGTACGTCGTACGGGCGCGAGGGCGCGTTCCTCGAGGACGCGGCCGAGTTCGACGCGGGCCTCTTCGACATCTCGCCGCGCGAGGCCCTCGCCATGGACCCGCAGCAGCG
>KL569588.1:6386-6556 GCA_000715685.1 Streptomyces lilacinus | reverse complement strand
GCCGGGATCGATCCGACGTCGCTGCGCGGCAGCCGTACGGGAGTCTTCGCCGGCACCAACGGCCAGGACTACGGCACGCTGATGCTCGCCAACCCGGACGTCTCCGACGGCTACCTGGGAACCGGCAGCGCGGCCAGCGTGATGTCCGGACGCATCAGCTACGTCTTCGG
>KL569588.1:5925-6050 GCA_000715685.1 Streptomyces lilacinus | reverse complement strand
TGGTCGCCCTGCACATGGCGATCCAGGCGCTGCGCCGGGGCGAGTGCTCCCTCGCGCTCGCCAGCGGCGCCACCGTGATGTCCACGCCCACGGCGTTCGTCGAGTTCAGCCGCCAGCGCGGCCTC
>KL569588.1:5403-5581 GCA_000715685.1 Streptomyces lilacinus | reverse complement strand
GGGCCTCGCCCCGGACGGGCGCTGCAAGGCGTTCGGCGCGGGCGCGGACGGCACCGGCTGGGGCGAGGGCGTCGGCGTTCTGCTCGTGGAGCGCCTTTCGGACGCCCGTCGCAACGGCACGAGGTCCTGGCGGTCGTACGGGGCTCCGCCGTCAACCAGGACGGCGCGTCCAACGGCC
>KL569588.1:3748-5069 GCA_000715685.1 Streptomyces lilacinus | reverse complement strand
CGCCAGGCCCTGGAGAACGCGGGGCTGACCACCGCCGACGTCGACGCCGTCGAGGGCCACGGCACCGCGACCACCCTCGGTGACCCGATCGAGGCACAGGCCCTGCTCGCCACGTACGGGCAGCAGCGGGAGGCGGACCGGCCCCTGTGGCTCGGTTCGCTGAAGTCCAACATCGGCCACACGCAGGCCGCTTCGGGCGTCGCCGGTGTCATCAAGATGGTGCAGGCGATGCGTCACGGCGTCCTGCCCAAGACGCTGCACGTGGACGAGCCGTCGGTGCACGTCGACTGGACGGCCGGTGCGGTCGAGCTGCTGACCGAGGCCCGGGACTGGCCCGAGAGCGGCCGCCCGCGCCGTGCGGGCGTCTCGTCCTTCGGCGTCAGCGGCACCAACGCCCACGTCATCATCGAGCAGGCACCCGAGCAGGCGCCCGAAGCCCCCGCGCCCGTCGAGCCCGCCGCCGCGGCCGCCCGCGTCCTCCCCTGGACCGTCTCCGCCAAGACCCCCGCCGGGCTCCGGGCCCAGGCCGCCGCCCTCAGCGCCCACCTGACGTCCCACACCGGGCTGCGACCGGTGGACGTGGCCCACTCCCTGGCCGTGTCGCGAGCCGACCTCGAACACCGGGCGGTCGTCCTGGCCGCCGGAACCGCCGACTGCGTCGCCGCCCTGGACGCCCTCGCCGCCGGCGAACTGCCCCCGCACGCGGTGCGGGGCTCCGTCCGCGACAGCCGCGTCGCCTTCCTCTTCACCGGCCAGGGCGCACAACGCGCGGGAATGGGAAGGGAGCTGTACGACACCCACCCCGCCTTCGCGGACGCGCTCGACGCGGTGTGCGCGCGTATGGACGGCGAGCTGGACCGACCGCTGCGCGACGTGCTCTTCGGCGAGGGGGAGCCGCTCGACCGGACCCTGTACACCCAGGCGGCGCTCTTCGCCCTCGAAGTGGCCCTCTTCCGGCTGCTGGAAACCTGGGGCCTGACGCCCGACTTCCTCCTCGGCCACTCCGTCGGAGAACTCGCCGCCGCGCACGTCGCGGGGGTCCTCTCGCTCGACGACGCCTGCACCCTCGTCGCCGCCCGCGGCAGGCTCATGCAGGCACTGCCCGCCGGCGGTGCCATGCTCGCCGTCGCCGCCACCGAGCAGGAGGTCGCCGAGGCCCTCGCACCGTACGGGACCCAGGTCGCCGTCGCCGCCGTCAACGGCCCCTCCTCGGTCGTCGTCTCCGGCGACGCCGACGCCGTCACCGCCCTGGAGACCGGCTGGCGGCGTGCCGGGCGCAAGACCAGACGCCTCACCGTCTCGCACGCCTTCCACTCGCCGC
>KL569588.1:1425-3499 GCA_000715685.1 Streptomyces lilacinus | reverse complement strand
ACGCCATGCTCGACGAGTTCGCCGCCGTGGCAGCCGGGCTGACCTTCCACTCACCCCGCGTCCCGGTCGTCTCCAACGTCACCGGACGGCTCGCGGACGCCGACGAGATCCGGACCCCCGAGTACTGGGTGCGGCACGTCCGCCAGGCGGTACGGTTCGCCGACGGCATCGCCACCCTCGACGCCCAGGGCGTCACGACGTATCTCGAACTCGGCCCCGACGGCGTCCTCACCGCCATGGCGAAGGACTGCCTGGCCGACGGCGAGGGCGTCACCCTCCTCCCCGCCCTGCGTCCGGGCCGCGCCGAGCCCGAGACCCTGCTGCGCCTGGCGGCCACCGCCCATGCGCACGGCACCCCCGTCGACTGGGGCGGGATGCTGGACGGGCTGGGCGGCGTGCGCACCGACCTGCCGCCCTACGCCTTCCAACGGGAACGCTACTGGCTCGACACCTTCGCCGTGCCGGCCGACGCCGGAAGCGCCGACGACGCCGCCTTCTGGGCCGCCGTCGAGGGCGAGAACCTGACGGCCGTCGCGGACGCGCTGGACCTGGCCCCCGACGTCGTACAGGCCGTCCTGCCCTCGCTCTCCACCTGGCGCCGCAAGGGGCGGGACCGGCACGTCGTGGACGGCTGGCGCTACCGCACCACCTGGCAGCCCCTCACCGACCTCCCGCACGGCGCCCTCCACGGCACCTGGCTGCTGGTACTGGCCCCCGGACAGGACGGCGGCGACGACGCCACCTCCGTCCGGGCGGCCCTGCGCGCGGGCGGCGCCGACGTGAGCGTCCTCGTCCTCGACACGACGGACGACACCGACCCCTGGCCCGTCGCGGACCGGCTGCACCAGGCCGCCGCCGACGGACTCGCCGGAGTCCTGTCGCTGGCCGGACTCGACGAGCACCCCCACCCCGGCTACCCGGGACTCACCTCCGGCCTCGCCGCCACGGTCGTGCTCGTCAAGGCGCTGCACGCGGCCGGAATCGACGCACCGCTGTGGGCGGCCACCCGCGGCGCCGCCTCGGTCAGCCGCGCCGACCGGACCGTCTCCCCGGCCCAGGCGCAGCTGTGGGGCCTCGGCCGCACCGCGGCACTCGAGTTCCCGCGCACCTGGGGCGGACTGATCGATCTCCCCGAGCGGCTCGACCGACGGGCCGGCACCCGGCTCGCCGCGCTGCTCGCCGACGGCACGGAGGACCAGATCGTGGTGCGGGGCTCCGGGGCCTTCGTACGACGCCTGACCCCCGCACCCCTCGGTCCCCGCACCCCGGCCACCGAGTGGCGCCCCGAGGGACCGGTCCTCGTCACCGGCGGCACCGGCGCACTCGGCGCCCGGGTGGCCCGCATGCTCGCCGGACGCGGCGCCCGGCACCTGGTGCTGACCAGCCGCCGCGGCCCGGACGCCCCCGGGGCGGCGGAACTCGCGGCGGAACTGGCCGGACTGGGCGCGGAAGCCACCGTGGTGGCCTGCGACGTCTCGGACCGGGACGCGCTCGCGGCACTGCTCGCCGCCCACCCCGTCACCGCCGTCGTGCACACCGCCGGTGTCATCGACGCCGTCTCCCTGCGCGACACGGGCCTCGCCGAACTCGCGGACGTCCTGCGGGCCAAGGCGGACAGCGCGACCCACCTGGACGAACTGCTCGACGGCACCCCCCTCGAAGCGTTCGTGACGTTCTCCTCGATCGCCGGCGTCTGGGGCAGCGGCAACCAGGCCGCGTACGCCGCGGCCAACGCCCACCTCGACGCCCTCGTGGAGAACCGGCGGGCCCGCGGCCTGACCGGCACCTCCGTCGCCTGGGGCCCCTGGGCGGGCGGCGGCATGCTGGCCGCGGAGGACGGCGAGGACTACCTGCGGCGGCGCGGCCTGGCCGCCATGGACCCGGAGCTCGCACTGCGGGCGCTGGGCGACGCCATCGACCACGGCACCGGGTGCGTGACGGTCGCGGACGTGGACTGGCCGCGCTTCGCCGCCGCGTTCACCTCGGCACGGCCCAGCCCCCTCCTCGCCGAGCTCCCCGGCGCCGTCGCACCCGAGCCCGAGGCCGACGAGGAGCGGACCGGC
Source organism: Streptomyces lilacinus (assembly GCA_000715685.1). GTDB lineage: Bacteria > Actinomycetota > Actinomycetes > Streptomycetales > Streptomycetaceae > Streptomyces > Streptomyces lilacinus. The sequence continues at coordinate 1,436 of KL569588.1, read as the reverse complement.
ACCTCGCGGCT
>KL569588.1:583-1150 GCA_000715685.1 Streptomyces lilacinus | reverse complement strand
GATGTGTATAAGAGACAGACCGGCACCGCATCCTGCTCGACCTGGTCAGGACCGGCGCCGCCGCCGTCCTCGGCCACGGCACGGCGGAAGCCGTGGAGCCGGAGCGGCCGTTCAAGGACCTGGGCTTCGACTCGCTCACCGCCGTCGAACTGCGGGACCACCTCATCGGAGCGACCGGCCTCACCCTGCCCGCCACCCTCACCTTCGACCACCCGAACGCCGGGGCCCTGGCCCGGCACCTCGCCGACCGGCTCGGCCTCGACGACACCGCGGCGCGGGACACCGTACCCCGGGCCGGCGGCCCGGCGGCTCAGGACGACCCCATCGCCATCGTCGGCATGAGCTGCCGTTACCCCGGTGACGTCCGTTCCCCCGAGGACCTGTGGCACCTCGTCGCCACCGGCGGCGACGGCATCGGCCGCTTCCCCGAGGACCGCGGCTGGAACCTGGCGGCCCTGTACGACACGGACCCCGACAACCCGGCGGGCTCCGACTCCCGCGAGGGCGGCTTCGTCCACGACGCCACCGGCTTCGACAGTGAACTCTTCGGCATCTCGCCGCGCGAGG
>KL569588.1:0-290 GCA_000715685.1 Streptomyces lilacinus | reverse complement strand
CAGCGCCTGATGCTGGAGGCAAGCTGGGAGGCCTTCGAACGCGCCGGACTGGACCCGCTGTCGCTGCGCGGCAGCAACACCGGCGTCTTCGCCGGCCTCAACAGTCACGACTACCTCTCCCTCATCGCGGAAGCCCCGGCGGGCACCGAGGGCTACATCGCCACCGGCAGCTCCGGCAGCGTGGTGTCCGGCCGCGTGTCGTACACCTTCGGCCTGGAGGGCCCGGCGGTCACGGTGGACACAGCGTGCTCGTCGTCGCTGGTGGCCCTGCACCTGTCTCTTATACACAT
>KL569587.1:9452-10336 GCA_000715685.1 Streptomyces lilacinus | reverse complement strand
GGCCGGCCTCGACGAGGCGGCCCGGCAGCGGGAACTGCTGGCCCTGACGCAGGGCCAGGTGGCGGAGGTGCTGGGCTTCGCCGGGCCGGACGCGGTGGATCCGGTGCGCTCGTTCCGCGAGGTCGGGGTCGACTCGCTGACCGCCGTCGAGCTGCGCAACAGGCTCGGCGCCGCGACCGGGCTGCGCCTGCCGCCCGCGCTCGTCTTCGACCACCCCAACGTGCGGGCGCTCGCCGCGCACCTGGCCGAACTCCTGGCCGCCGAGGGCCGCCAGGACGCGGGGGAGGCCGCGCTCACCGGCCTCGACGCGCTCGCGACGGCGGTGGCCGAGCTGAAGGAGGACGACATCCGGCGCGACGTCATCCGCCGGCGGCTGGCCGAACTCCTCGCGACCGTCGGCGGCGGCGACACCGCCGGTGACCACGTACGCCGCACCGACACCGACGGTCCCGGGGACGCCGACGCCGACATCCTCGACCGGCTCGACTCCGCCAGCGACGACGACCTGTTCGCCTTCATCGAGGACCAGCTGTGAGCCCGACCCGCCCCTGACCCCGGCCCCTGACCCCCGGGGCCCCCGACCCGCCGCCCCACCCCCGACCGCATGAGAAAGGCCAGGCCCGGTCCATGACCGCCAACGAGGACAAGATCCGCGACTACCTCAAGATAAGAGACAGCCGAGGACCTGTGGCGCCTGGTCGACTCCGGCACCGACGCCGTATCGCCGTTCCCCACGGACCGCGGCTGGGACCTCGAGGCGCTCTACGACCCGGACCCGGACAAGCCCGGCACGGTCTACTCCCGCGAGGGCGGATTCCTGCACGACTGCGCCGACTTCGACGCGGACTTCTTCGGCATCAGCCCGCGCGAGGCCCTCGCCATGG
>KL569587.1:6744-9184 GCA_000715685.1 Streptomyces lilacinus | reverse complement strand
CAGCAGCGCCTGCTGCTGGAGACCGCCTGGGAGGCCTTCGAACGCGCCGGGATCGACCCGTCCACCGTGCGCGGCACCCGCACCGGCGTCTACGCGGGCGTCATGTACCACGACTACGGCGCCCGGCTGTCGGAGATTCCCCCCGGCATGGAGGGCTACCTCGTCAACGGCAGCGCCGGCAGCATCGCCTCCGGCCGCGTCGCCTACACCCTCGGCCTGGAGGGCCCGGCCGTCACCGTCGACACCGCCTGCTCGTCGTCGCTGGTCGCCGTGCACCTGGCGGCCGAGGCGCTGCGGCGGCGGGAGTGCGACATGGCGCTCGCCGGCGGCGCGACCGTGCTGGCCACCCCGGACCTCTTCGTCGACTTCGCCCGGCTGCGCGGCCTGGCCGCCGACGGCCGCTGCAAGGCGTTCTCCGACGCCGCCGACGGCACGAGCTTCGCCGAGGGCGCGGGCATGTTGCTCCTCGAGCGGCTCTCGGACGCCCTCGAGCAGGGCCACCCCGTGCTGGCCGTCGTCCGCGGCTCCGCCGTCAACCAGGACGGCGCGAGCAACGGCCTCACCGCCCCCAACGGCCTCGCGCAGCAGCGCGTCATCCGCCAGGCGCTCGAGGGCGCCGGGCTCGGCCCCGACCAGATCGACGCGGTCGAGGCCCACGGCACCGGCACCCGCCTCGGCGACCCCATCGAGGCGCAGGCCCTCCTCGCCACGTACGGCCAGGGGCGCCCCGCCGGCCGGCCGCTGCTGCTGGGTTCGCTGAAGTCCAACATCGGCCACACGCAGGCGGCCGCGGGCGTGGCCGGCGTCATCAAGACCGTCCTCGCCATGCGCCACGGGCGGCTGCCCCGCACCCTGCACGTCGCACAGCCCTCGTCCCGCGTCGACTGGTCGGCCGGCGCCGTCTCCCTGCTCGCGGAACCCGCCGCGTGGCCCGACCGCGAGGACGCCCCGCGCCGCGCGGGCGTGTCCTCCTTCGGCGCCAGCGGCACCAACGCCCACCTGATCCTGGAGAGCGCCCCGGACACGACGCCCGAGGCAGGCACGCCCGAGGCCGGCGCGCCCGTACCGTCGCCGGCCGGCAGCGCCTGGGTCCTCTCCGGCCGTACCGAGGCCGCCCTGCGCGACCAGGCCCGGCGGCTGCGCGCCCACGTCACCGACACCGCCGTCGCCCCCGTGGACCCCGCCGCGGTCGGCCGGGCCCTCGCCCGCTCCCGCACCGCCTTCGAGCACCGGGCCGTCGTCCTCGGCCGCGACACCGACGAACTCGCCGGCGCGCTCGGCGACCTGGCCGAGGGCCGCACCTCCGCCCCCCGACTGGTCACCGGCCGGGCCGCGCACGGCCGGCGCGTCGCCCTCCTCTTCACCGGGCAGGGCAGCCAGCGGCCGGGCGCCGGCCGGCAGCTCCACGCCCGCCACGCCACCTTCGCGCGCGCCCTCGACGAGGTGACCGAGGCACTCGACCCGCACCTGGAACGCCCGCTGCGCGAGGTCATGTTCGCCGAGCCCGGCAGCGAGGCCGCGCGCCTGCTGGACCGCACCGACTACACCCAGTCCGCCCTCTTCGCCCTCGAGGTCGCGCTGTTCCACCTGGTGAGCGAGTGGGGCGTGCGCCCCGACGCCCTCATGGGCCACTCGGTCGGCGAGCTCGCCGCCGCCCACGTCGCCGGCGTGCTCACGCTGCCCGACGCCGCACGCCTGGTGACGGCGCGCGGCCGGCTCATGGCCGCGCTGCCCGCCGGAGGCGCGATGGCCGCGATCCAGGCGACGGAGGCCGAGGTCGAGGAGACGATCGCCGGGACGACCGCCGAGACGGGCACCACGGTGACCCGTGTCGACATCGCCGCGGTCAACGGCCCGCAGGCCACCGTGATCTCCGGCGACGCGGACGCCGTCGACCACCTCGCCGCCCTGTGGCGCGACCGCGGCCGCCGCGTCAAGCGGCTCACCGTCAGCCACGCCTTCCACTCGCCGCACATGGACGCCGCGCTCGAGCCGTTCGCCGAGGTCGCGCGCACCCTCACGTACGCCGAGCCCCGCGTCCCCGTCGTGTCGAACCTGACCGGCGAGCTCGCCACGGGCGACGCGCTGCGCACCCCCGAGTACTGGGTCGCGCACGCCCGCCGCGCCGTCCGCTTCCACGACGGCATACGCACCCTGCGCGCCGAGGGCGTCGACACCTTCCTCGAACTCGGCCCCGACGGCGTCCTGTCCGCCATGGCCCGTGACTGCCTGACCGAACTCTCCGCGGGGCCCGAGGAGGAGACGGAACGGCACGTACTGACCGTCCCCGTCCTGCGCCGCGACCGCGACGAGACGGAGACCGGCACCCACGCCCTCGCCACGCTGCACGCCCACGGCGTCGCCGTCGACATGGCCGCCCCGCACGGTGCCGGGCCGGCCCCCGCGGCCGACCTGCCGACGTACCCCTTCCAGCGCACCC
>KL569587.1:5948-6498 GCA_000715685.1 Streptomyces lilacinus | reverse complement strand
CGACCTGCCGACGTACCCCTTCCAGCGCACCCGCTACTGGCTGGACGCCCCGCCGCCCGCCGTCGACCTCCCCGCCGCCGGCCTCCGGGACCCGGGCCACCCGCTGCTCGCCGCCGCCGTCGAACTGCCCGACGGCGAGGGCGTCGTGCGCACCGGCCTGCTCTCCACCCGCACCCACCCCTGGCTCGCCGACCACACCGTCTGGGGCACCACCGTCGTCCCCGGCGCGGCCCTGCTGGACATCGCCGCCCAGGCGGGCGCCGCCGCGGGCTGCGGCCGCGTCGCCGAGCTCACCTTCGAGGCCCCCCTCGTCCTGCCCGGGACGGGCGGCGGCGTGCGGCTGCGCGTCACCCTCGGCGGCCCGGACGACACCGGCGCCCGCACCCTGCGCATCGACTCCGCGCCGGCCATGGTCGGTACCTCTGCCGACGCCGAGTGGACCCGGCACGCCACGGGAATCGTCACCACCACGGGTGCGGAAGACGACTTTCCCGCCGACCTCCGCGGCACCTGGCCGCCCGCCGACGCCACGCCCGTCGCCGCCGGCGGG
>KL569587.1:5416-5659 GCA_000715685.1 Streptomyces lilacinus | reverse complement strand
TCTGGCGACGCGGCGACGAGATCTTCGCCGACGTGCGCCTGCCCGAGGCACCGGCCACCGAGGCCGGCGCGTACGGCCTCCACCCCGCCCTGCTGGACGCGCTCTCGCACGCCACCGCTCTCGGCGAGCAGTTCGCCGAGGGTGCCCACGGGATGCTGCCGTTCTCCTGGAACGACGTCACCCTCCACGCCCGCGGCGCCACCGCCCTGCGCGTACGGATCGCCCCCGCCGGCCCCGAGGCCG
>KL569587.1:3458-5160 GCA_000715685.1 Streptomyces lilacinus | reverse complement strand
TGCCGTCACCGTCGCGGCGGCCGACCCGGAGGGCCGCCCGGTCCTCGCCGCGCGCTCCCTCGCCCTGCGCCGCGCCGACGCCGGACGGATCCGCCGCGCCGCGGAAGCGGGGGAGGGCGAACTGCCGCTGTACCGCCTGACGTGGACCGTCGAGTTCTCCGAGACGACGGAGGCGACGGAGGCGACCACCCGCTGGGTCCTGGTCGGCGACCACGATCCCGCCCTCGCCACCGCGCTGCGGAACGCTGCCGCCGAGCCCGTACGGACTTGTACGGACCTCTCCGACCTCGCCGCCGCTCAGCCGCTGCCCGACCTCGCCGTCCTGGACCTCGGCACGGCCGGCTCCGGCAGCGCGCGGGAAGCGGCCGGCCGCGCGCTCACCGCCGTGCAGCAGTGGCTCGCCGACGAACGCTTCGCCGCCGCGCGCCTCGTCCTGCTGACCCGGGGCGCCGTGGACACCGATGCCGGCACCGGCACCGACGTCGTCCACCCGGCCGCCGCGGCCGTCTGGGGACTGCTGCGCACCGTGCAGAGCGAGCACCCCGGCCGCTTCGTCGTCGTGGACACGGAAGGGGACCCCGCCTCCTACGGCCGACTGCCGCACGCCGTCGCCACGGGCCGCGCCCAACTGGCCCTCCGCGGCGGCACCGCGTACCACCCGGAGCTGGCCCCGGTGGAAGACACGGCGGCAGCGGACCGCCCCGGTGCAGGGCGCCCGTGGCGGACGGACGGCACCGTCCTCGTCACCGGCGGCACGGGCACCCTCGGCAGCCTGATCGCCCGCCACCTCGTGACCCGGCACGGCGTACGCCACCTGCTGCTCACCAGCCGGCGCGGCCCCGACGCACCCGGCGCGCGCGAACTCGTCGCGGAGCTGGCCGGGGCCGGCGCCGACGTCCGAGTCAGTGCCTGCGACGTAGCGGACCGCACGGCGCTCGAGCACCTGCTCGCCGGCATCCCCGACGACCGCCCGCTCACCGCCGTCGTCCACACCGCCGGCGTCCTCGACGACGGAATCGTGACCGCGCAGACCGACGAACGCGTCGCCGCCGTGCTCCGGCCCAAGGCCGACGCGGCGCTCAACCTCCACGAGGCGACCCGCGACCTGGACCTGACGGCCTTCGTCCTGTTCTCCTCCGCCGCGGGCTCCCTCGGCAGCCCGGGCCAGTCCGGCTACGCGGCCGCCAACGCCTACCTCGACGCCCTCGCCACCCGCCGCCGCGCGCAGGGCCTCCCCGCCGTCTCCCTCGCCTGGGGACTGTGGGGCGGCGACGGCATGGGCGCCGGCCTCGACCCCGCCGACCTGGCCCGGCTGCGACGCTCCGGCATCGCACCGATCGACGCCGAAGAGGGACTGGCCCTCTTCGACGCCGCCTGCGCCCCGGGCCGGTCGGAAGCGGTGCTGCTGCCCCTGCGCCTGGACCTCGCCGCCCTGCGCGGCGCCGGGAACGCGGTGCCCGAGGTCCTGCGTCCGCTCCTCCCGCCCGTGCCCGCCGTGGCCGCCGCTCCGACGGCCTCGACAGTGCCGAGCGCGGCCGGAGCGACGCTCGCCGAGCGGCTCGCCGGGAAATCCCGCGGCGAACGGATCGCCGCGCTCACGACCCTGGTCCGCACCGAGGTCGCCGCGGCCCTCGGCCACGACGACGCCGGCAACGTCGAGACGAGGCGCTCGTTCAAGGAAGCCGGCTTCGACTCCCTCACC
>KL569587.1:2503-3137 GCA_000715685.1 Streptomyces lilacinus | reverse complement strand
CCCGACGCCCGCCGCGCTCGCCGACCACCTCGAGGCCGAGCTGCCCCGCGGTGTCCAGGGGACCCCCACGGACGTCGCGTCGGTGCTGGAGGCGCTCGACCGGCTCAGGGACGGCATCACGACCGCCGTCACCGACGACGCCGACCGCGCGGACGTCCTGCACCGCCTCCGCGCCCTCGTCGACGAACTCGACGCGGCAGCGGGGGCAACGGAGGCCGGGGAGCAGGACTCTTCGCCCGAGTCCGTCTCCGACCGTCTCCAGTCCGCCTCCGACGACGAGTTGTTCGAGCTCTTCGACAGCGACTTCCGACTGACGTAGGCCCGCCCGCCCGCCGACCGCCGCCACGGCACGCACGCAGTCACCACCAGTCCCACAGATCCCCCGAGGGGAAAGCACCGTGTCTTCTGCACCGTCCGCCACCAACGAAGAGAAACTCCGCGAATACCTGCGCCGCGCCATGACGGACCTGCACGAGGCGCGCGAACGCGTGCGCCAGGTGGAGTCCGCCCAGCGGGAGCCCATCGCGATCGTCGGTATGGCGTGCCGGTTCCCGGGCGGCGTGACGTCGCCGGAAGGCCTGTGGGACCTGGTCGAGGCAGGGGTGGACGCCGTCTCGCCGTTCCCCACGGACCG
>KL569587.1:2051-2228 GCA_000715685.1 Streptomyces lilacinus | reverse complement strand
GGACCGTGGGTGGGACGTGGAGGCGCTCTACGATCCGGAGCCGGGGCGTCCGGGGCGTACGTACTGTCGTGAGGGTGGTTTCCTGCACGACGCGGGCGAGTTCGACGCAGGCTTCTTCGGCATCAGCCCGCGCGAGGCCCTCGCCATGGACCCGCAGCAGCGCCTGCTGCTGGAGAC
>KL569587.1:1548-1745 GCA_000715685.1 Streptomyces lilacinus | reverse complement strand
TGCTGGAGACGTCGTGGGAGGCGCTCGAGCGCGCCGGCATCGACCCCCACACCCTGCGCGGCACCCAGACCGGCGTCTACGCCGGCATGGTCCACCAGGAGTACGCGGCCCGGCTGCACGAGGCGCCCGAGGAGTACGAGGGACACCTGCTGACCGGCACCTCCGGCAGCGTCGTCTCCGGCCGCATCTCCTACACC
>KL569587.1:1041-1353 GCA_000715685.1 Streptomyces lilacinus | reverse complement strand
CGAGTGCGACCTCGCCCTCGCGGGCGGTGTCACGGTGATGGCGGCGCCCGGCCTCTTCGTCGAGTTCTCGCGGCAGCGGGGGCTGGCGGCGGACGGCCGGTGCAAGGCCTTCGCCGCGGCTGCTGACGGCACGGGCTGGGCCGAGGGTGCGGGCATGCTGGCGGTCGAGCGGCTGTCGGACGCGGTGCGGCACGGTCACCGGGTGCTGGCCGTGGTCCGCGGCTCCGCCGTCAACCAGGACGGTGCCAGCAATGGCCTCACCGCCCCCAACGGCCCCTCCCAGCAGCGCGTCATCCGGCGGGCGTTGGACAA
>KL569587.1:0-778 GCA_000715685.1 Streptomyces lilacinus | reverse complement strand
CCCTCCCAGCAGCGCGTCATCCGGCGGGCGTTGGACAACGCCGGCCTGGGCACCGGCGACGTCGACGTCGTCGAGGCGCACGGCACGGGCACGCGGCTCGGCGACCCGATCGAGGCCCAGGCACTCCTGGCCACGTACGGGCAGCGGGACGCGGAACAGCCCCTCCGGCTGGGCTCCCTGAAGTCCAACATCGGCCACACGCAGGCCGCCGCCGGCGTCGCCGGCGTCATCAAGATGGTGCTGGCGCTGCGCCACGGCGTCCTGCCCAGGACGCTGCACGTGGACGAGCCGTCGCCGCACGTCGACTGGTCCACCGGGGCGGTGGACCTGCTCACCGAGCGGACGGAGTGGCCGCGGACGCCGCGCGTGCGCCGGGCCGGCATCTCGGCGTTCGGCGTCAGCGGGACCAACGCCCATCTGATCCTCGAAGAGGCGCCGGCCGAGGCCGAGGTGGAGCCGGGGACGAGTGACGGCACACCGCTGCCGGTCGTGCCGGTGGTGATTTCCGGGCGCTCGGACGACGCGCTGCGGGCCCAGGCCGGTCGCCTGTCCGCCCACGCGGGCCGGGACCTGCGCGACGTCGGCTTCTCGCTGGCGGAAGGCCGGTCGGTGTTCGAGCACCGCGCCGTCGTCCTGGCCGAGGACGGCGCCGAGCTGGACGCCGGGCTGACGGCGGTGGCCTCGGGGACGGCCGCGAACGGTGTGGTGTCGGGGACGGCGGTGGCCGATGGCGAGTACCGGTCGGTGTTCGTCTTCCCGGGGCAGGGGTCGCAGTGGG
>JNXU01002681.1 GCA_000715685.1 Streptomyces lilacinus | reverse complement strand
CGGCGATCCGCCGCTCCAGCTCGCTCGAGGGGGACAGCAGCCCGCGCACCATGGCCCGGTCCAGGTTGGTCAGGCCGCGCGCGATGTGGCCCAGCACGGGCCAGAGGAGGAGGCAGGCGACGAGCGTGATGACGAACGTGAGAATTCCCCATGGCAATCGGATGAAGCCGTAGAGCGTGCTGCGCCACGCCACCGGGTCCTTCAGCGTCATCCACACCCGGCCGAAGAAACCCTCGTCGCCCAGCTGTCTGGGCAGCGGCGTCGGCTCCTCGATGCGCACACCCAGCAGCCGGCGTGCCCGGCCGCGCTCGATCCGGCCCAGCCACCGCGCGCCCGTCAGCCCGGCCGCCAGCAGCGGCAGCCCAATGACGGTGATCGACAGCGCCACGCCCGCGTAGAGCCAGAGGGAGACGTAGACGAAGCCGGCGATCCCCTCGGGCAGGTTCAGGAGGAGGTGGGCGACCTCCTTCCACGTCCGGCGGTCGAAGGCCGTACGGGCGGGGGGCAGCCGGTCCCCGTCGTCGTCGGGGGCGGCGGAGATGCCGGTCGTGCCGGTCGTGCCGGTGGCTGTGCGGGCGGTCATGCGGCAAGCCTGCCCTGGTCGGGACGGGCCTGGCCATGGGGGCCGTGGGTGAGGCACGGTGGGGATAACCCCACCCCCCGGCCGGGCAGCGCTGCCCACCCCGGCCGCGGCAGGGCCTAGACTCGCGTGCGTACAGATCGTCGAACAAACAGGACAGGGAGCGAGGGGCGGACGTGCCGGAGGCGACCGTGCGCACCAGCAGCGCCGATGTCCAGCTCGCGGCGGACTACTTCCACGGCTACGCGGTGGTCGGGCTGCTCGCGGTGGTCGGCGTGCTCTTCGTGGCCGTCGCGTTCACCGCGGGCCGGCTGCTCCGGCCGGTGGTGCCGACGCCCGAGAAGCTGCTGACCTACGAGTGCGGGGTCGACCCGGTCGGCGAGGGCTGGGCGCACACGCAGGTGCGCTACTACGTCTACGCCTTCCTGTACGTGATCTTCGCGGTGGACTCGATCTTCCTGTTCCCCTGGGCGACGGTGTTCGCCGCACCGGGTTTCGGCGGAGCGACGCTGGTGGAGATGTTCGTCTTCCTCGGCTTCCTCGCCGTGGGCCTGTTGTACGCATGGAAGAAGGGCGTCCTGGAATGGACGTGACACCGACGGTGGACCTCCCGGAGCCGCGTCGCCTCGGGCCGCTGGCCAGGCTGGCCCCCGAGCCGATGAAGGTCGTCCTGAACTGGGGCCGCCGCTACAGCCTGTGGGTCTTCAACTTCGGCCTGGCCTGCTGCGCGATCGAGTTCATCGCGGCGTCCATGGCGCGGCACGACTTCATCCGCCTCGGCGTGATCCCCTTCGCGCCGGGCCCGCGCCAGGCCGACCTCATGATCGTCTCCGGCACGGTGACGGACAAGATGGCGCCGGCCGTGAAGCGACTCTACGAGCAGATGCCCGAGCCGAAGTACGTGATCTCCTTCGGCGCCTGCTCCAACTGCGGCGGGCCCTACTGGGACTCGTACTCGGTCACCAAGGGCGTCGACCAGATCATCCCCGTGGACGTCTACGTACCGGGCTGCCCGCCGCGGCCGGAGGCGCTGCTGCAGGGAATCATCAAGCTGCAGGAGAAGATCGCGAAGGAGTCGCTGGGCGAGCGCTACGGCTCCGCCGGGGGTGGCCGGGCCTCGGCCGCGGCCCTGCGCAGCGGCCTGGTGACCCCACCGCCGGCGCCGACCGCGCCGGACTCCGGGGAGACGGACCGATGAGCGAGCCGATCGAGCCGACGGTGGCGTGGCTTCCGCATGGCGTCGTGGAGCTGTTCGGCGAGGGCGCGACGGCCGAGGAGGCGTACGACCTGCTCACGGTCGACGTGCCGGCGCAGGCGTGGCTCACCGCGCTCGAGACCGCGCGCGACGCCCTCGGCTGCACGTTCTTCGACTGGCTGAGCGCGGTCGACGAGCCGGGCACGGGCTTCCGCGTGAGCGCGCACGTAGCGGCACTGCCGGGCGGTGCGGGCGGGGACGCGGGTGTCCGCCGCCTGCTGCTGCGCACGACGGTGCCGCACGAGGCCCCGACGCTGCCCACGGCGGTGGGCGTCTACGCCGGTGCGGCGTGGCACGAACGCGAGACGCACGAGATGTTCGGCATCGACTTCCCCGGCCACCCGCACCTGGTGCCGCTCCTGCTCCCCGAGGGCTTCGAGGGCCACCCGCTGCGCAAGGACTTCGTCCTGGCCGCGCGCGTGGCCAAGGCCTGGCCGGGCGCCAAGGAACCGGGCGAGCCGGCGGAGGGCGGCCCCAAGCGCCGTCAGATGCTCCCCCCGGGCGTCCCGGACCCCAACGAATGGGGCCCCCTCAAGGGCCAGCTCCCCCCGGCCCCGGCTCGCCCTGCCCGCACCCCCCGAGCCGCCGGCGACCGCCCGGTCCGCCGC
>JNXU01002680.1 GCA_000715685.1 Streptomyces lilacinus | reverse complement strand
GGCTTTGGAGCCGGTGGTCATCTCCCGGGCCCAGCCGGGCAGCCGGGGCGGCTCCGGCAGCCGCGCGGACAGCCGGCCGGGCGGCTCCGCGGGCAGCGTGCCGCGCGGCGGCGTGCTCATCCGGTACGGCGGCAGCTCGACGACGCTGCGGACGAACTCGGCGGCGTCGGCCGGTCGGTCCGCGGGGTCCTTGGCGAGCAGGCCGAGCACGACGCGCTCGAACGGCCCGGGCAGGTCCGGCCGCAGCTCGCGCGGCGGGCGCGGCGGGGTGTCGCGGTGGCCGACGAGCACGGCCCAGGCGTCGTCCATGTCGAAGGGCGGGGCGCCCGTCGCGAGCTCGTAGAGCACGCAGCCCAAGGAGTACAGGTCGCTGCGGTGGTCGACGTTCCCGGCGCCGATCTGCTCGGGCGACATGTAGTGCGGGGTGCCCATGGCGATCCCGGTGCCGGTGAGGCGGGTGGAGAAGCCGATGTCATGGGCGAGGCGCGCGATGCCGAAGTCGCATATCTTCACCGTGCCGTCGGTGAGCCGGACGATGTTGGCGGGCTTCAGGTCGCGGTGCACGATGCCCTGCCGGTGGGTGTAGGCGAGGGCGGCGCCGACCTGGACGGCGATGTCGACGACCTCCGGCACGGGCAGGGGGTGCTGCTTGTTGTCCTCCAGGAGCTGGCTGAGGTTGCGGCCGTCGAGGAGCTCCATCACCAGATAGAGCACGCCCTCGGCCTCGCCGAAGTCGTGGACGACCGTGATGCCCCGATGCTGCAGCGAGGCCGCGACGCGCGCCTCGCGCCGGAAGCGCTCGCGCAGCACCCGAAGGTAGGACTGCTCGTGCTGACGTCCCATGGGCTTGAGGCACTTGACGGCGACGTGACGCCCGAGCGACTCGTCGCGGGCGCGCCACACCTCGCCCATCCCGCCCCGCCCGATCAGGTCGAGCAGCTGGTACCGGCCCTGGATCAGCCTGGTGTCCGCCATGCTCTGCCGCCGCCCCCGTCGATTCGCAGTGCCCTCCCCCGGCCCCTCAAGTATGGCGGCCCGGGTGGACGCCTTGTAGGCCGACGGACGGCCACCGGGAGCGGGGGCGCGTCCCCGCTCCCGCGCGCCGTCTGCTCAGCGGCGCACTCTGGGCATGCCCAGGCCGATCCAGGAGATGATCTCCCGCTGGATCTCGTTGTTGCCGCCGCCGAAGGTGAAGATGACCGCGCTGCGGTAGCCGCGCTCCAGCTCGCCGCGGAGGACGGTGCCGGCGGAGCCCTCCTTCAGGGGGCCGGCCGCGGCGAGGACCTCCATGAGCCAGGCGTACGCGTCGCGGCGGGCCTCGGAGCCGTAGACCTTGACGGCGGAGGCGTCCTGGGGGGTGAGCGTGCCGCGTTGGAGGGCGTCCACCATGCGCCAGTTGAGCAGCTTCATCGCCTCGAGCCGGACGTGGGTGCGGGCGAGGCGGCCGCGGACCCAGCCGAGGTCGGCGACGCGGCGGCCGTCGGGGAGCTTGGTGGCGGCGGCCCAGGCGCGTACGTCGCGCAGGGCGCGTACGGCGGTGGCGCCGTGGGCGGCGAGGGTGACGCGCTCGTGGTTGAGCTGGGTGGTGATGAGTTTCCAGCCCTCGTTCTCCTTGCCGACCCTGCGGCTCGCGGGGACGCGGATGTTGTCGTAGTGACTGGCGGTGGTGTCGTGGGAGGCCAGGGTGTTGATGAGGGTGCAGGAGTAGCCGGGGTCGTTGGTGGGAACCAGGAGGATGCTGATGCCCTTGTGGGGCGGGACGCCCTCCTGGACGGGAGTGGTGCGCACCGCGAGCCAGACCCAGTCGGCGGTGTCGCCGTTGGTGGTCCAGATCTTCTGTCCGTTGACGACGTAGCCGTCGCCGTCGCGCACCGCGCGGGTGGTCAGCGAGGCGAGGTCGGTGCCGGCGCCGGGTTCGCTGTAGCCGCTGTCTCTTATACACATCGAGACAGGTCGAGCTCGCCGGAGAGGATGCCGGGCAGGAAGGCGGCCTTCTGCTCCTCGGTGCCGAAGCGCATGAGCGTCGGGCCGACGGTGTTGAGCGCCATGAGCGGCAGCGGCACGCCGGCCTGGGCGGCCTCGTCGAAGAAGATGAACTGTTCCATGGGCGTCATCCCGCCGCCCCCGTACTCCTTCGGCCAGCCCACCCCGAGGCGGCCGTCCGCGCCGAGGCGGCGGATGGTCCGGCGGTAGAACCTCTTCCGTTCGGCGGGGTCGGCGTGGCGCGCGGTCGCCTCGTCGGGCACCAGGCCCGCGAAGTACTCGCGCAGCTCGGCCCGTAACCGCTGCTGCTCGGGGGTGTACTGCAGTTCCACGGCCCCTCCCTCGGTCGCCCGGCGGCCCTGCGGGTGCGGCGCACACGGTAGAACGCGTTTCAGGAAGAGGGAAGGTAGCGAGCCGAAATACGCCGAGGGCGGGCTTCCCGCAGGAAGCCCGCCCCTCGTCCGTGCCTCAGCGGCCGGCGTGCCGCCGGTGGCGCCCTGTCTCTTATACACA
>KL569586.1:3786-3973 GCA_000715685.1 Streptomyces lilacinus | reverse complement strand
CGCATGGACGCGATGCTCGACGAATTCGCCGTGGTGGCCGGGGAGCTGGACTTCCGCGCCCCCCGGATCCCGGTCGTCTCCAATGTGAGCGGCACGCTCGCTGACCCCGACGAGATCCGCACCCCTGCCTATTGGGTGCGTCACGTCCGCGAGGCGGTCCGCTTTGCCGACGGTGTCCGGTACCTGG
>KL569586.1:3332-3453 GCA_000715685.1 Streptomyces lilacinus | reverse complement strand
GCTGTCGGCCATGGCCCAGCAGACTGCCGACCTCCACGCGGTCCCCGCCCTGCGCGGCGACCGCGACGAGACCGAAACGGTCCTGACCGCCCTCGCCACCGCCCACACCCACGGCACCCCC
>KL569586.1:470-2985 GCA_000715685.1 Streptomyces lilacinus | reverse complement strand
CGCTACTGGCTGGAGGGTGCCGCCGCCCACGAAGCACAGCCGACCTCCGCCGACGCCGCCGAGGCCACCTTCTGGGCGGCGGTGGAGTCCGAGGACCTGGGTTCGGTGGCCGACACCCTGGGTGTGGATGCGGGCAGTGGGCTCGACGCCGTGCTGCCGGCCCTGTCCGCCTGGCGGCGCGGGCGGCAGGACCGGGCGACCGTCGACAGCTGGTCGTACGAGATCGTGTGGCGGCCCCTGACCGACGTGTCCGGCACAGTGGGCGGCGGACGTTGGCTGGTTGTGACGGGCCCGGAGACGTCCGACGACAAAGACGACGAAACGGTGGCACGCGTCCTGCGGGACGCGGGCGCCGAGGCCGTCACCGTCGCAGGGGACGGCGAACGTGCCGCTCTCGCGCAGCGGCTGGCCGAGGCGGTTGAGCGGGACATCCCGTTCACCGGTGTGGTCTCTCTTCCGACCTCCGCTCCCGTGCCTGCGGTCGACGGCACGGACCCCGTCGGCCGGGCCCTCGTGCTCCTCCAGGCCCTCGGTGACGCGGGCATCGACGCCCCGCTCTGGTGCCTGACCCGCGGCGCGGTGTCCGTCGGGCACGCGGATCCGGCCCCCGGGCCGGAGCAGGCGCAGGTGTGGGGCCTGGGCAGGGTGGCGGCGCTGGAGCACCCGCGCCGCTGGGGCGGCCTCGTCGACCTGCCCGAGGTGCTGGACGACCGGGCCGCCGCCCGGCTGGCGGCGGTGCTCGCGGGCGGCTCGGGCGAGGACCAGCTCGCGCTGCGCGGCTCGGGCGTCTTCGGGCGCCGGCTGCGGCCGGTGCCGCGGACCCGGGCCGGAGCCGGGCGCGAGGAGTGGCAGCCGCACGGCACCGTTCTGATCACCGGCGGCACGGGTGCGCTCGGCGGGCAGGTCGCCCGCTGGCTGGCCCAGCGGGGTGCCCAGCGCCTCGTCCTGACCGGCCGGCGCGGCCCGGACACCCCGGGCGCCTCCGAACTGATCGCGGAACTGGCCGAGCTGGGCGCGGAGGCCGTGGCCGTCGCGTGCGACGCGGCCGACCGCGAGGCCATGGCCGCCGTCCTGGCGGCGATCCCGGACACGTACCCGCTGACCGGCGTCGTCCACGCCGCGGGCGTCGTGGACGACAACGAGATCGACGCGCTGCGGCCGGAAGGCCTGGAGACGGTCTTCCACGGCAAGGTGCGTGCCGCCCTCGTCCTCGACGAGCTGACGGCCGACCTGTCCCTCGACGCCTTCGTGCTGTTCTCCTCCATCGCCGGAGTGTGGGGCAGCGGAGGCCAGGCCGCCTACGCCGCCGCCAACGCCTCCCTCGACGCCCTCGCGGAGAGCCGCAGGGCACGCGGCCTGGCCGCGACCGCCATCGCCTGGGGGCCGTGGGCCGACGCGGGCATGGCCGCCCGCGGCGAGGCCGCCGAGTACCTGCGCCGCCGGGGTCTGCGGGCCCTGCCGCCGGAGCTCGCCGTCGTGGCACTGGGCCAGGCCGTCGGACGCGAGATCTCCGGGCACGGGACCGCCGGGCGCGACGCGTCGTCCCCCTGCGTGACCGTGGCCGACGTGGACTGGGCGCGATTCGCCGAAGTGTTCACCGCTGCCCGCCCCAGCAGGCTGTTCGCCGAGATCCCGGCGGCTGTCGCCGGGGGCGGGGACCACGTACAGGATGATGGTGCGGGCGATTCGCCCGCCGACCGGCTGCGCCGACGGCTCTCCCTGATCTCGCCGGCCGAGCGGTCCGGGCACCTGCGCGACCTCGTACGCGACCAGGTGGCCGGCGTGCTCGGTTACCCGGACCCGGACGCCATCGAGACCACGACGTCCTTCGCGGACCTCGGCTTCGATTCCCTCACCGGAGTCGAACTGCGCAACCGCCTGGTCGCGGACACCGGCCTTCCCCTGCCCGCCACGCTGGTCTTCGACCACCCGAGCATCGAGGCACTGACCGGCCACCTGGCCGAACTGCTGGCCGCGCAGGAGGCGCCGGCCGCGGAGGCTGAGCACGCCTCCGCCGCAGGGGCGCCCCTCGCCCCGGCAGCCGTGGACGGACCGATCGCGATCGTCGCCATGAGCTGTCGGCTCCCCGGCGGCGTCTCCTCCCCGGAGGAGCTGTGGGAGCTCGTCGTGTCCGGCACCGACGGAATCTCCGACTTCCCGGAGGACCGCGGCTGGGATCTCTCCGGCGATGACCTTTCGTACGCACGGACCGGCGGCTTCCTGTACGACGCCACCGACTTCGACGCGGAACTCTTCGGCATCTCCCCGCGCGAGGCCCTCGCCATGGACCCGCAGCAGCGGGTGCTCCTGGAGACCGCGTGGGAGACGTTCGAGCGCGGCGGCATCGACCCCCGGTCGGTGCGCGGCGAGCAGATGGGCGTGTTCATCGGCGCCTCCAACTCCGGTTACGGGACCGGGTCCCAGCACTCCGACGAGGTGGACGGCCACCTCCTGACCGGCAGCGCCAACAGCGTCATCTCGGGCCGCGTCGCCTACGCCTTCGGGCTCGAAGGCC
>KL569586.1:0-169 GCA_000715685.1 Streptomyces lilacinus | reverse complement strand
GGTGACCGTGGACACCGCGTGCTCGTCGTCGCTGGCCGCCCTGCACCTCGCCGTCCAGGCACTGCGCAACGGCGAGTGCACGTCCGCGCTCGCGGGCGGTGTGGCCGTGCTGACGACGCCGGTCGCGTACGCCGAGTTCAGCAAGCAGGACGGGCTGGCGGCGGACGGC
>KL569585.1:1006-3539 GCA_000715685.1 Streptomyces lilacinus | reverse complement strand
GGAGCCCGCCGACGCACCACGTGCCACCACCCGGCGCGCGCAGTCGCCGGCGGACGGCTGGCGGTACGACGTGAGCTGGCGGCCGGTCAGCGGACCTGCCCTTCCCCAACTCTCCGGCACCTGGCTGCTCGTGACCGGAATCGAAGGGCGCGGAACGGCCGAGCGGTGCGCGGCCCGGCTGACGGTAGCGGGCGCTGACGTCGTCACGCACGCCGTCGCCCGGGACGGTCTCGACGATTCCGCCACGCTGGCCGCACGGCTGCGCGCCGTTCCCGAGCTCGCCGGTGTGCTGTCCCTGCTGGCCCTGGACGAAGCGCCGCACCCGGCACGGCCCGAAATCTCCGCCGGCCTGGCGGGAACCCTCGCCCTGGTACGGGCGCTGGCCGACGCCGAGGTGCGGGCACCGCTGTGGCTGCTGACCACGGGTGCCGTCTCGGTCGGCAGCACCGAACCGCTGCGCCGTCCCGGTCAGGCGGCCGTGTGGGGCCTCGGCCTGGTCGCCGGGCTCGAACTCCCGCAGCAGTGGGGCGGGGTGATCGACCTCCCGTCCCACCTCGGCGAGGGCGACGACCGTACCGAAGGACGGATCTGGGGCGGTCTGGCGGCCGCGCTGGCCGGGTTCCGCTCCGAGGACCAGCTCGCGGTCCGCGCCTCCGGCCTGTTCGCCCGCCGACTGGTGCGCGCCGCGCTGCCCGAGCCCGCCGCCGACGGATGGAGCCCGCGCGGTACGGTCCTGGTCACCGGCGGTACGGGTGCTCTCGGCGGGCACGTGTCGCGTTGGCTGGCCGGCCGGGGCGCGAGCCGCCTCGTACTGACCAGCCGCAGGGGCGCCGACGCCCCAGGTGCCGCCGACCTCGCGGCCGAACTGACCGCACTCGGCACCGAAGTCGTTCTGGAGGCGTGCGACGTATCCGACCGCGAGGCCGTGGCCGGGCTCGTCGCCCGGCACTGCTTCGACGCTGTCTTCCACCTCGCCGGAACAGCCCAGTCCACCGCCCTGACCGGCATCGACCTGGACGAACTGGCGGACGTAACGGCCGCCAAAGCGGCCGGTGCCGAGCACCTGGACGAGCTGCTGGCCGGCACCGAGCTGGACGCCTTCGTCCTGTTCTCGTCCGGCGCGGGCGTCTGGGGCGGGGCGGGGCAGGCCGCGTACGCGGCGGGCAACGCCCGCCTGGACGCGCTCGCCCGGCACCGTCGCGACCGGGGCCTGAAGGCCACCGCGCTCGCTTGGGGCGGCTGGGCCGACGGCGGCATGACGGACGCCGCCGCGACCGAGAGCCTGGCGCGGCGCGGGGTGCGCCCGATGGACCCGCGCCTGGCGATCGCCGCACTGGAACAGGCCCTCGGGGCCGACGAGACCTTCGTCGCCGTCGCGGACATCGACTGGGAGCGGTTCGCCCCCGGCTTCACCGCCGCCCGCCCGCGCCCGTTGATCGAGGACCTGCCCGAGGTGCGCGCCGCGCTCGACGGTCCGGACGCGACCGGGACGAACGGTGCGACCTCCGCACTGGCCCAGCAGGTCAGGGCCCTCCTGGAGGCCGAACGCGCCCCGCACCTCCTGGAACTGGTGCGCACACAGGCGGCGGCCGCCCTCGGATACGAGGACCCGGCGGCGATCGAACCCGACCGGGCCTTCCGGGACCTCGGCTTCGACTCCGTGACCGCCGTGGCCCTGCGCAACCGGCTGCGCGAGGCGACCGGGCTGAAGCTGCCCACGACGATGGTCTTCGACCACCCGAGCGCCCTCTCCCTCACCGACCACCTCCTCGGCGAACTCCTGGGCCGCGCCGAGACGGCCACCACCGCCGTCAAGGCCGCCGACCTCAGCGACGAACCCATCGCCATCGTCGGCATGAGCTGCCGCTACCCCGGCGGCGTCGACTCCCCGGACGGCCTGTGGAGGCTGGTCACCGACGAGGTCGACGCGATCGGCGCGTTCCCCGAGGACCGGGGCTGGGACCTCGAGGGGCTCTTCCACCCCGATGCCGACCACCCCGGAACCTCGTACGTCCGCGAAGGCGGATTCGTCCACGACATCGGCGAGTTCGACGCCGAATTCTTCGGGATCTCGCCCCGCGAGGCCCTCTCGACGGACCCGCAGCAGCGGCTGCTCCTCGAATCGTCCTGGGAGGCCGTCGAGCGGGCGGGCGTCGACCCGCGCACCCTCAAGGGCTCCCGCTCCGGGGTGTTCGTCGGTACGTCCTTCGTCGGGTACGGAGTCGGTGGCAAGCCGGGCGGCGAAACGGAAGGCTTCTTCCTGTTCGGCTCCGGAACCGCCGCCGTGTCGGGCAGGGTCTCGTACACGCTCGGCCTGGAGGGCCCGGCGGTCACGGTCGACACCGCCTGCTCGTCGTCGCTGGTCTCGATCCATCTCGCCTGCCAGGCGCTGCGCCAGAACGAGTGCGACCTCGCCCTGGCGGGCGGCGTGGCGGCGCTGGTGTCACCGGTGTCGTTCACGGAGTTCAGCCGCCAGCGCGGGATGGCCGCCGACGGCCGCTGCAAGCCGTTCGCGGCCGGCGCGGACGGCATC
>KL569585.1:475-736 GCA_000715685.1 Streptomyces lilacinus | reverse complement strand
CGAACGGTCTGACCGCGCCCAGTGGACCCTCGCAGCAGCGGGTGATCCGGCAGGCGCTCGTCAACTCCGGCCTGGAACCGGCCGACGTCGACGCCGTCGAGGCGCACGGCACCGGCACCACGCTGGGCGACCCGATCGAGGCGCAGGCCATCCTGGCGACGTACGGCCAGGACCGGCCCGCCGAACGGCCCCTGTGGCTGGGCTCCATCAAGTCGAACATCGGACACTCCCAGTCCGCCGCCGGTGTGGCCGGTGTCATCA
>KL569585.1:0-178 GCA_000715685.1 Streptomyces lilacinus | reverse complement strand
CTGACGGAGGCCCGGCCGTGGCCGGAGGTGGACCGGCCGCTGCGCGCGGGGGTGTCCGCGTTCGGTGGTACGGGCACGAATGCGCACGTCATCCTGGAGCAGGCGCCGGCGGAGGGGCTTGTGCAGGACTCCGGTGCAGGGTCGGCGGCGGACAGCGACGCGCTGGTGCCGGTGGTGC
>KL569584.1:5934-7233 GCA_000715685.1 Streptomyces lilacinus | reverse complement strand
AGGAGCGGGTCATCCGCCAGGCGCTGCACAACGCCCGGCTCTCGCCGGAGCAGATCGACGCCGTCGAGGCGCACGGCACCGGCACCACCCTCGGTGACCCGATCGAGGCACAGGCGCTGCTCGCCACGTACGGCCAGCACCGCCCCGCGAACCGCCCGCTGTGGCTCGGCTCGCTGAAGTCCAACATCGGCCACACCCAGGCCGCCGCCGGAGTCGCCGGAGTCATCAAGGCCGTCCTGTCGCTGCGCCACGCCACCCTCCCGCGCACCCTGCACGTCGACGAGCCCTCCCCGCACGTCGACTGGGCGTCCGGCGCGGTGGAACTCCTCACCGAGGCCAGGCCCCTGCCGGAGACCGGGCAGCCGCGCCGTATCGGGGTGTCCTCGTTCGGCATCAGCGGCACCAACGCCCACCTCATCGTGGAGGAGGCACCGCGGACGGAGCAGCAGGCCCCGGTGCGCACGCGGCCGCTGCCGCCGGTCGTGCCGCTGCCGGTCTCCGCCCGGACGGGCGAGGCGCTGCGGGCGCAGGCGGAGCGACTGGCGGAGCGCGTCCGCGCGGACGGGACCGCCGACGTGGCCGGCCTCGGTCGTTCGCTGGCGACGACCCGGGGATCCTTCGAGCACCGCGCGGTGGTCCTCGCCGCCGACCGGGAGGGCTTCCTGGCCGGCCTGGACGCGCTGCGCGAGGACCGGACGGCCGCCGAGGTCGTACGGGGCACGGCGACGCCGGGACTGACGGCCTTCCTGTTCTCCGGGCAGGGGGCGCAGCGGGCCGGAATGGGCCGGGAGCTGTACGAGGCCTTCCCGGTGTTCGCGGAGGCGCTGGACGCGGTGGCGGAGCGGCTGGACGCCCAACTGGATCGCCCGCTGCGCGAAGTCCTCTTCGGCGAGGGGGAGTTGATCGACCAGACCGCCTACACGCAGGCGGCGCTTTTTGCGCTGGAGGTTTCCCTCTTCCGGCTGCTCGACGCGTGGGGCGTACGCCCGGACTTCCTGCTGGGGCACTCCATCGGCGAGCTGGCCGCCGCCCACGTGGCGGGTGTGCTGTCGCTGGACGACGCGTGCGCCTTGGTCGGCGCGCGCGGCCGTCTGATGCAGGCCCTGCCGACGGGTGGCGCGATGCTCGCCGTCGAGGGCGAGGAGTCCGAGATCGCCGAAGCCCTTTCCCCGTACGGGAACCGCCTCGGCATCGCCGCGATCAACGGGCCCACCTCCGTGGTGATCTCCGGTGACGCCGACGCCGTCGAGGAGCTGGAGAAGGCCTGGCGCGCCGAAGGCCGCCGGGTCAAGCGGCTGA
>KL569584.1:3109-5655 GCA_000715685.1 Streptomyces lilacinus | reverse complement strand
TGCCGATCGTCTCCAACGTCACCGGCAGGCTCGCCGACCCGCAGGAGATCCAGACCCCCGGCTACTGGGTGCGCCACGTCCGCGAGGCGGTCCGCTTCGCGGACGGGATCACCACCCTCCATGCCCAGGGCGTCACCCGCTTCCTGGAAGTCGGCCCCGACGGCGTCCTCACCGCCATGGCCGAGAACTGCCTCCCCGAGGGTTCCGAACCCGCCTGCCTCGTCGCCGCTTCCCGCGCCGGGCGCGAAGAGGCCGGGCAGCTGCTGCGGGCCGTCGCCACTCTGCACGCCGCGGGCGCCGAACCCGACTGGGCCGCGCTCTTCGAGGGCTGGGGCGGCGCCCCGGTCGAGCTGCCCACGTACCCCTTCCAGCGGGAGCGGTACTGGCCCGCGCCCGCCGCGGTCAAGAACCTCGCCGCCGCCGGCCTGGGCAGCGCCGGGCACCCCCTGCTCGGCGCCGTGGTCTCGCTGGCCGACGGCGACGGAGCCGTGCTGACCGGCCACCTCTCCACCGCCACCCACCCCTGGCTCGCCGACCACGTCGTCCTGGGCTCCACGCTCGTCCCCGGCACCGCCCTCGTCGAGCTGGCGCTGTGCGCCGGTGAGCAGGTCGACTGCCCCCGTCTCGACGAACTGACCCTGCGCACCCCCCTCGCCCTGCCCGAGCGGGGCGGCGCGCAGCTTCAACTGCGCGTGGGCGCCCCGGCCGAGGACGGCCGTCGCACGCTCGGCGTGTACGCACGCCGCGACGGCGACGACGAGTGGACCTGGCACGCCGAGGGCACCCTCTCGCCGGACGACGCCCCCGCGGCCGACGACCTCGTCCAGTGGCCTCCGGCCGGTGCCCGGCCGCTGTCCGTCGACGGCTGGTACGAGGGCGCGGCCGCGGCCGGACTCGCGTACGGGCCCGCCTTCCGCGGCCTGCGCGCCGCCTGGCGCACCGACGAAGCGGTGTACGCCGAGGTCGAGGCGGCCGGGCAGGACCGGGCCGAGGCCGCCGGATTCGGCCTGCACCCGGCCCTGTTCGACGCGGCACTGCACGCCGCGGGCGTCGCCGGGATGCTGCCGGAGTCCGACGGCGTCCGGCTCCCGTTCTCCTGGACCGGCGTCACGCTGCACGCGGTGGGCGCGTCCTTCCTGCGGGTGCGTCTGGCGCTCACCGGCCCGCACGCGCTCGCCCTGACCCTCGCCGACGGCACGGGCGCCCCCGTCGCCACCGTCGACTCACTGGTCCTGCGCCCGACGACGGCCGGGCAGCTGCCCGCCACCGCACCGCGCGACAGCCTGTTCCAGGTGGCGTGGACGCCCGCCCGGCCCAGCGGTGAAGCCCCCGAAGAGGCGGGGGAGTGCGTCACCCTGCCCATCGACCCCGAGGAGTCCGTCGAGTCCGTCGACGGCATGGCGGGCCGGACCCGCGCCGTCCTCGACGAGACGCTGGCCGTGCTGCGCGCCTGGCTGAGCGACGACACCGGCAACGCCTCCGGTGACGCCAAGCTGGTGGTACGCACCCGCCGTGCCGTTCCCGCCGGGGGCGTTCCCGTCGACCCCGCCGCCGCCGCGGTCTGGGGCCTCGTACGGGCGGCCCAGTCGGAGCACCCGGACCGGTTCGTCCTGGTGGACCTCGACGAGGGTGCGGAACCGGACGGCTGGGAGAACGCCGCCCTGGCCCTGGGCGAGCCCCAGCTCGCCCTCCGCGACGGCGAGTTCCTGACCCCGAGGCTGACGCGCGCCACAGGCGGACGGCCGGAAGGGGCCCCCGTCCTCGACCCCACGGGCACCGTCCTCGTCACCGGCGGCACCGGCGTCCTCGGCGGACACGTCGCCCGACACCTGGTCGCCGAGCACGGCGTACGGCACCTGACGCTGCTCAGCAGGAGCGGCGCCGCGGCGCCGGGAGCCGCCGAACTCGTCGCGGAACTCGCCGATTCGGGCGCGCGGGCCGACGTCGTCGCGTGCGACGCGGCGGACCGCGACGCGCTCGCCGCCGTCCTCGCCGGCATCGCGGCGGACCGCCCGCTCGCCGGTGTGGTGCACGCGGCGGGCCTCGTGGCCGACGCCACCATCACCTCGCTGACGCCCGAACAGCTCGACGCCGTACTCGCCCCGAAGGTCGCCGCGGCGGTCAACCTCCACGAGCTGACCCGGGGCCGCGACCTCGGCCTGTTCGTCCTCTTCTCCTCGGCGTCCGCCACCTTCGGCACCCCCGGACAGGGCAACTACGCCGCCGCCAACGCCTTCCTCGACGGCCTCGCCCAGCACCGCGTCACGCACGGTCTGCCCGCCACCTCCGTCGGCTGGGGCCTGTGGGCCGAGGCCAGCGGTGTCACCGGGCACCTCACCGCCGCCGACCGGGCGCGCATCACCCGGGCCGGCGGCGCCCTCGGCACCGAGGAGGGCCTCGCCCTCCTCGACGCGGCCCTCTCCTCCGGACACCCCCACCTGGTGGCGCTGCGGCTCGACCCCGCGGTGTTCCGGCCGGCGGCCGACGCCCCGCACCCGCTGCTGCGGGACGACTCCCGCCCCCGTACCCGCCCTGTCTCTTATACA
>KL569584.1:2667-2844 GCA_000715685.1 Streptomyces lilacinus | reverse complement strand
GATGTGTATAAGAGACAGCGCCCCGGCCGCCGGGCGCTCCGAACTCGCCGACCGGCTCGCCCCGTTGGACGAGGCGGACCAGCTGCGGGAACTGACCGAGCTGGTGCGCGGGGCCGCCGCGGCCGTCCTCGGCCACTCCTCGGGCGCGCCGATCGCCCCCCGGCGCCCCTTCGCGGA
>KL569584.1:1847-2359 GCA_000715685.1 Streptomyces lilacinus | reverse complement strand
CCCCCGGCGCCCCTTCGCGGAGCTCGGCTTCGACTCGCTGACCGCCGTCGAACTGCGCAACCACCTCACCTCCCTGACCGGTCTGCGCCTGTCGTCCACCCTGGTCTTCGACCACCCCAACTCCGCCGCGCTCGCCGCCCACCTGCGGCCGCGACTGCTGGGCCTCACCACCGCGCCGGCGGTGGCCGCCCGGCGCGCCGCCCGCACCCCGGACACCGAGGACGACCGCCTCGCGATCGTCGCGATGAGCTGCCGCTTCCCCGGCGGCGTACAGAGCCCGGAGGACCTGTGGCGGCTCGTCGAGGAGGGCACCGACGCGATCGGCCCGCTGCCCGGCAACCGGGGCTGGCCGATCGACGCGCTCTACGACCCGGAGCCCGGCAAGAGCGGCAAGATGTACGTCCGCGAGGGCGGCTTCGTCCACGACGCGGACACCTTCGACCCGGCACCCTTCGGCATCTCGCCGCGCGAGGCCCTCGCCATGGACCCGCAGCAGCGGCTCATGCTGGAGG
>KL569584.1:987-1576 GCA_000715685.1 Streptomyces lilacinus | reverse complement strand
CCCTCGCCATGGACCCGCAGCAGCGGCTCATGCTGGAGGCCAGCTGGGAGGCGTTCGAGCGGGCCGGCATCGACCCGACCTCGCTGCACGGCAGCCGCACCGGCGTCTTCGCCGGCCTGATGTACCACGACTACGCCGGAACCATGTCGACCCTCCCCGAGGGCACCGAGGCCTTCCTCACCACCGGCACCTCCGGCAGCGTCCTGTCGGGCCGCGTCTCCTACACCTTCGGCCTCGAAGGCCCGTCGGTGACCGTCGACACCGCCTGCTCCTCCTCCCTGGTGGCCCTGCACCTGGCCGCGCAGGCCATCCGCAACGGCGAGTGCGACATGGCGCTCGCCGGCGGCGTGACCGTCCTGTCCACCCCCGCCGTGTTCGTCGACTTCAGCCAGCAGCAGGGCCTGGCCCCCGACGGCCGTGCCAAGTCGTTCTCCGCCACCGCGGACGGCACCAGCTGGGCCGAGGGAATCGGCGTGCTCCTCGTGGAGCGGCTCTCCGACGCCCGCCGCAAGGGCCACCCCGTCCTCGCGGTCGTACGCGGCTCCGCGGTCAACCAGGACGGTGCGTCCAACGGGCTCACCGCCCCCAA
>KL569584.1:0-765 GCA_000715685.1 Streptomyces lilacinus | reverse complement strand
GCCCCCAACGGCCCCTCGCAGGAGCGGGTCATCCACCAGGCCCTCGCCGACGCCGGGCTGCGCACCACCGACGTGGACGCCGTCGAGGCCCACGCCACCGGCACCCGCCTCGGCGACCCGATCGAGGCACAGGTGATCCTCGCCACCTACGGCCAGGACCGCCCCGAGGGGCAGCCGCTGTTCCTGGGCTCCCTCAAGTCGAACGTCGGCCACATGCAGGCCGCGGCCGGCGCCGGCGGCGTGATCAAGATGGTCATGGCCATGCGCCACGGCGTACTGCCCAGGACGCTGCACGTCACGGAGCCGACCGGCGAGGTCGACTGGTCCGCCGGTGAGGTGGAACTGCTGACCGAGGCCCGGCCGTGGCCCGAGACCGGCAGGCCGCGCCGCGCGGGCGTCTCCTCGTTCGGCGTGAGCGGCACGAACGCGCACGTCATCCTGGAGGAGCCCGAGCGGCTCCCCGCGCCCCGGCCCGAGACCGCCCCCGAGAAGACCGGCACCCTGCCCTTCGTGCTCTCCGCGAAGAGCGAGGACGCCCTGCGCGAGCAGGCGGCCCGGCTGCTCGCCGCGGTCAAGGACGGCGAGGCCGCACCGGCCGACGTGGCCAGGTCGCTCGTCGAGACGCGGGCCTCGCTGGAGCACCGCTCCGTGGTCCTCGCCCGGGGCACCGACGAACTGACCACCGGCCTGGCCGCGCTCGCCGCGGGCGTCGACACCCCCGGCGCCGTGCGCCGCACCGGCGACGCGGGCCGCGACGGCGTGGTG
>JNXU01002666.1 GCA_000715685.1 Streptomyces lilacinus | reverse complement strand
GCGACGGGCAGCCCGCGGGCGGCCGCGAAGATGCCCGTCACCTGCGCGTAGTCGTCCAGCCCGGCGACCAGCAGCCGGCCGTCGTCGGTCGCGGCGAGGCTGTGGTAGTCGCCCGCGGCCACGGCCCCGATCCGCTCGCCCTCCGCCGCCATCAGGATCCCGGGCACCTGGCCCTGCAGGCCCAGTCCCGCGGCGAGGAGGCGGCCGCTCGCGCGGGCGGCCGCGGACGGGACGGCGGTCGGCACAGCGGACAAGGAGGCTCCTTCGGCGCGGGGCGACGGCGGTGCCGCGCGACACCGCTGTCGTCCACGCTGGTCGCTCCGCGGCCGCGGGGCACGCGTGCTGCGGCCGAACGTGTGACCGCCGGACGCGTGCCGGGCGCCGCGGCGGCTCAGTCCCCCTCGACGGCGAACGGGCCGCCGGCGCCGAAGGCCCGCTCGGCGAAGCGCTCGCCGATGCGGCGCAGGCCCGCGGCGTCCGGGTGGATCTCGTCGGGCAGGGGCAGCTCGGCGTAGTCCTGCTCGCCGTAGAGGTCGCGGCCGTCGAGGTAGTGCAGGTTCGGGTCGTCGACCGCCCGCTGCGCGACGATGCGGGAGAGCTGGTCACGGACGACGGTGAGCGTCAGCCGCGAGCGGTCCGACGGGTCGCCGACGGCCCGGAAGCGCAGCTTCCCGCCGTCGAGGTCCGCCGCGCCGGGGCCCGGGGTGTCCTCCTGGATGGGGCACAGGACGGAGGAGACGACCAGCAGCGGCGTGGTGGGGTGCCCCTCGCGGAGGGTGTCGAGGAAGCCGTGCACCGCCGGGGCGAAGGCCCGTACGCGCATCAGGTCGAGGTTGACCAGGTTGATGCCGAGCTTGACGCTGATCAGGTCCGCGGGCGTGTCCCGCATGGCGCGCGCGACGAACGGGTCGAGCAGGGCGTTGCCGCCGAAGCCCATGTTGATCAGCTCCACGCCGCCCCGGGCCGCGGCCAGCGCCGGCCAGGTCTCGGTCGGGCCCTCGGCGTTGGTGCCGTGGCTGATCGAGCTGCCGTGGTGCAGCCACACCCGGCGGCCGCTGTCCGGCACGGCCTCGACGGGGGCGTCGGTGCGCAGCGCGATGAGCTCGGTGGTCTCCTTGTGCGGGAGCCAGATCTCGACGTCCTTCTCGCCGGCGGGCAGCTCGGCGAACCGTACGGTGCCGGGCGGGCCCTGACGGGTCTCCACGGACTGGGTGGCCAGGTCGATGGTGAGGACGTTGCCGCCGCTCGCGAGGGCCCGGCCGGCCGGGCGGCCGTCGACGAGCAGGTCGTACGCGCCGCCGGGCAGCGGCGGGATGCCCCGGTAGACCGTCTTCGTGTGGAGCACGTCCAGCTCGACGGCGGTGGCGCGGGTGCGGAAGGCGAGGCGCACACCGGAGGGCTGGGACTCCATCATGGCCAGGCTCGGGTCGGGGAACTGCTCGCGGGCCCGGGCGGGCAGCCGGTGCGGCAGCACGCCGTGCGCGGTGCGTTCCACGTCGAGGGCGCCGCGCAGGAAGCGCGGCTCGACGGGCGTGGTGATCCAGTCGGTCACAGTGGCCTCTTACGGAGTTCGGGGGACAGCATTGAGCCGGGGCCCATGATCGCAGCCTGCCAACCGGATGCCCGACTCGCACCCGTATTTCCGCCGCGCCCGAGGGACGTACGGCTCAGGAGCGCGCCTCCAGGACGTGGACGCACAGCGGCAGCCCGTGGACGGGATGGGTCGTCTCGCGCTCGCGGCGCATGCCGAGCTTGCGCATGACGCCCTCGGAGGCGTCGTCGCCGACCGTGTGCACGCCCACGATCCGGGCCAGCCCCCGGTCGCGCAGCGCGAAGTCCAGCACGACGCGGGCCGCCTCGGTGGCCAGGCCCCGGCCCCAGAAGGGCCGGCCGAACCGCCAGCCGATCTCCACCGCGGGCAGGATCTCCGGCAGGAAGTCCGGCACCGACAGTCCGGCGAAGCCCACGAGTTGCCCCGTCAGCCGGCACTCCACGGCGAACAGGCCGACACCGTGCTCCTCCCACTCCCGCTCGCACGCGACGATCCCGGCCTCGGTCAGGGCCCGGTCCCGCACCGAGCCGTCGCCGATCCAGCGCATCACTTCCGGGTCCGCGTTGATGGCCGCCATGGGCTCGATGTCGTCCTCGCGCCAACGGCGCAACGTCAGACGGGGCGTTCGGAGCGTCGTGGTCGTGGTCATGCCGCGATCCTGCCCAGGCGCCGGCCGCCTCTACCCCGCGGGGCGGTCCGGACCGGCCTCGGTGGCGGCATCCACCGAGGCCGGGGTCTCATGGGCCGGCCGGGCCGGCGTACGCGAGGGCGCCGTCCCGCGTCCAGCGGGCCAGGGCACCGGTGCGGCGCACGCGCTCACCGGTGGCCGTGAGGAGGACGGTGCCGCGCTCCCCGTCGGCCGGGGCCAGTTGGGCGCCGGTCGCGTACAGCTCGCCCGTGACGCCGGGCGGGCACGGCTGTCCGGCGGCGTCGAGCACGTACAGGCGGGTGTTCCACGCGGGCCGCCCGAGCGGGACGGGCCCGGACTCCCCCGGCGCGCACCGGTGGTGGG
>KL569583.1:18534-18863 GCA_000715685.1 Streptomyces lilacinus | reverse complement strand
GGGCGGGCCGCCGGCCTCGTCGCGGGCGGGCGCCTCGGGCAGGCGCGGGTCGCGGGCCTTGGGCAGCGCCGGGGCGGGAGAGGCGGCGGGGGTGCCGCCGCCCCAGGAGACGCGGCGGTCCTTCTCCCCGCCGAAGCCGTCCTGGTGCGCGGCGTCCGCCTGCCACGCGGGGCCGCCCGTACGCGCCGCACCGGCGGCGGGCTCGGACCGGTGCTCGGGCTCGGGGTCCTCGTCGAGGAAGACCGGCCCGGTCTCGTCCGGCCGCCGCTCGCTCTTGGTCGCCGTCGCGCGCGGCGTCGGCGGCACCGGCCGCGCGGGCACGGCGGGGG
>KL569583.1:16966-18288 GCA_000715685.1 Streptomyces lilacinus | reverse complement strand
GGCCGCGCGGGCACGGCGGGCGCGGGCGGCACCGCCGCGGCGACCGAGGCCGGCGGCGCGGGCATCGGCTCGCCCTCGGCGGGCGCGGGCCGGCTGGTGCCGGGCACCCAGGCGGTGCCGCTCCAGTAACGGATGTAGCCGGGGATCGACGGGTCCGGGTAATAGCCCTGCGGGGGGCTGCTGTCGGCGGATCCCGAGATAGGTGCGCTCATGGTCTCCGGTGTCCCGTATCTGCTCGGCCGTACTGGGGTGGCCACCAGGTCTACCAGACCGCTCCGGCCTCTGTGACCGTCCCCGGGCGGGTCCACTCACCCGTGCGAACACAAAAATGTGAACCGATGGCCGGAACTCGCGTCATGACTCGCGCCCTCCGCCCTCTCTCCAGATGCTGATCCCCGAGCAGAGAGGGCGAATCTCATGCACACCGTGGTGGAACGAGAGCTGGAGACCGACCTGGTGCTGTCGCCGGAGCGCAGCATCCCCGTCCCGTCCCGACTGACCTACCGGACGGCCGACCCGTACGCCGTCCACCTGACCTTCCACGTCACCTCGGACCGGCCGGTGACCTGGACGTTCGCGAGAGATCTGCTGGTGGAGGGGGTGTTCCGGGCGGCCGGAGCGGGCGACGTGCGGGTGTATCCGGGCCGGGACGGGGGGCGGTCCGTGGTCTGCCTGGCGCTGTCCTCGCCGGACGGCCGGGCGCTGCTCAGGGTGCCGGCCAGGGTGGTGTCGGCGTGGCTGGAGCGGACGTTGCGCGCGGTGCCGCCGGGCGAGGAGCGCGAGTGGCTCGCCCTGGACGAGGCGTTGAAGGAGCTCCTGGCGTCCGGTGCGTAGGGGCCGCGCGGAGGCCGGGCGGAAGGGCACCTTCGAGTGCGGGTCAGGTGCCGGCGGGGAACCCGATGGAGTGACCGCCGGGGCCGTCGAGGACCTTGCCGGGGTTGAGGATCCCGAGGGGGTCGAAGACGGCCTTGATGCCGCGCTGCAGCTCCATCGCCACCGGCCCGGCCTCCTTGGCCAGCCAGTCCTTCTTCAGCAGCCCCACGCCGTGTTCGCCGGTGATGGTGCCGCCCAGCTCCAGCCCGAGGGCCATGATCCGGTCGAAGGAGGCGCGGGCCCGGCGGGTCTCGTCGGGGTCCGCGGGGTCGAAGCAGACGACGGGGTGGGTGTTGCCGTCGCCGGCGTGCGCGCAGACGCCGATGGTCAGGCCGTGCTCGCGGGCGACGGCGGCGGTGCCGTCGAGCATGGCGGCGAGCTGCGCGCGCGGCACGCACACGTCGTCGATCATCGTGGCGGGCCGGAGCCGCTCGAGGGCGGGCAGCGCT
>KL569583.1:16285-16694 GCA_000715685.1 Streptomyces lilacinus | reverse complement strand
GGGCAGCGCCATCCGGCGGGCCTGCAACAGCAGTTCCGACTCGGCGGCGTCCTCCGCCGGTACGACCTGGGTGGCGCCGGCCGCGGTGCACAGTTCGGCGACGGCGGCGAGGTCCGGGGCGGGGTCGGGGGTGTCGAAGGCGGCCAGCAGCAGGGCCTCGGTGGACTCGGGCAGCCCCATGCGGGCCATGGCGTTGACCGCCCGCACGGTCGTGCCGTCCATCAGCTCCAGCAGCGACGGGGCGTGCCCGCGGGCCATGATCTGCCGCACGGCCTCGCAGGCGGCCGCCACGGACGGGAACTCGGCCGCCAGGGCGAGCTGTTGGGGCGGCGCCGGCTTGAGGGCCAGCACGGCCCGTACGACCACGCCCAGGCTGCCCTCGGAGCCGACGAAGAGGCGGGTGAGGTCG
>KL569583.1:14045-16044 GCA_000715685.1 Streptomyces lilacinus | reverse complement strand
ATGTGTATAAGAGACAGGACGACGTCCAGGCCGAGGACGTATTCGGCGGTGACGCCGTACTTGACGCAGCACAGACCGCCGGAGGCGGTGCCGATGTTGCCGCCGATCGTGCACTGTTCCCAGCTGGAGGGGTCGGGCGGGTAGTACAGGCCGTGTTCGGCGACGGCGCGGGAGAGGACGGCGTTGACGACGCCGGGCTCGACGACGGCGATCCGCTCGACCGGGTCGATCTCGAGGACGCGGTCCATCTTGACGAGCGAGAGGACGACGCAGCCGTCGGTGGCGTTGGCCGCCCCGGACAGCCCGGTGCGGGCCCCCTGCGGAACGACGGGGACGCGCAGCGCGGTGGCGGTCCGCATGACGTGCTGCACCTGCTCGACGGTGCGGGGCAGGACGACGACGGCGGGGGCGCCGCGCTCGCAGAAGCTCGCCATGTCGGCGGCGTAGGAGGCGGTGACGTCGGGGTCGGTGAGGACCGCCTCGGCGGGGAGTCCTTCGCGCAGCAGCTCGGTGAGATCACCCATGACCCCACCCTGCCACCGCACGGTGGCAGGGGGAAGATCACCCGCCTGCGGCGGCTCAGAGGTTGCCGCGCTTCTCCTGCTCGCGCTCGATGGCCTCGAAGAGCGCCTTGAAGTTGCCCTTGCCGAAGCCCATCGAGCCGTGCCGTTCGATCATCTCGAAGAAGACCGTCGGCCGGTCCTGGACCGGCTTGGTGAAGATCTGCAGCAGGTAGCCGTCCTCGTCGCGGTCCGCGAGGATCTTCAGCTCGCGCAGCGTCTCGATCGGCACGCGGGTCTCGCCGACCCACTCGCCGAGCGTGTCGTAGTACGAGTCCGGGGTGTCGAGGAAGCGCACGCCCGCCTCGCGCATGGCCCGTACGGTCGCGACGATGTCGTTCGTGGCGAGGGCGATGTGCTGGACGCCGGGGCCGTTGTAGAACTCGAGGTACTCGTCGATCTGCGACTTCTTCTTGGCGATCGCCGGCTCGTTGAGCGGGAACTTCACCTTGCGGGTGCCGTCGGCGACGACCTTCGACATGAGCGCGGAGTACTCGGTGGCGATGTCGTCGCCCACGAACTCCTTCATGTTGGTGAAGCCCATGACGTTGTTGTAGAAGGCGACCCACTCGTTCATCTTGCCGAGCTCGACGTTGCCGACGCAGTGGTCGATGGCCTGGAAGCGGCGGGTGCCGGGCTCGACGATCGGGTCGGCGGCGACGAAGCCGGGCAGGTACGGGCCGCTGTAGGCGGAGCGCTCGACGAGGGTGTGGCGGGTCTTGCCGTAGGTCGCGACGGCCGCGAGGACGACGGTGCCGTGCTCGTCCTTCAGCTCGTACGGCTCCTGCAGACCGGTGGCGCCGTGCTCGACGGCGTACGCGTACGCGGCGCGGGCGTCCGGCACCTCGATGGCGAGGTCGACGACGCCGTCGCCGTGCTCGGCGACGTGGTCGGCGAGGAAGCGGCCGTGCTCGGTGGTCGCCTTGATCACGGTGGTGAGGACGAACCGGGCGCTGCCGGACTCCAGGACGTAACTCGCGGTCTCCCGGCTGCCGTTCTCCGGTCCGGAGTAGGCGACCAGCTTCATGCCGAAGGCGGTGGAGTAGTAGTGCGCTGCCTGCTTGGCGTTGCCGACGGCGAAGACGACCGCGTCCATCCCCTTGACCGGGAAGGGGTCGGCCTGCCGTGCGGTGTGCGGGGTGTGATCCGTGGTCTGAGTCATGGCCGCAGGGTCTCTCCGATCCACAAGGTGCGCAATAGTCTGCGTTTTCCCTGGGCATCCTGCCTAGCGATGCCCAGGGTACGCCGGGCGTTGTGTGCAGGATGACCACGAGAGGCAGGCCAAGGTGATCGATCGTTTGGACGGGCGGCTGATCGAGCTGTTCGCGCAGGAGCCGCGGATCGGGGTGCTGGAGGCCTCCCGGCGCCTGGGCGTGGCCCGCGGCACGGTGCAGGCGCGGCTGGACCGGCTGCAGTCCCAGGGGGTCATCCGGGGCTTC
>KL569583.1:11899-13844 GCA_000715685.1 Streptomyces lilacinus | reverse complement strand
AGGCGCGGCTGGACCGGCTGCAGTCCCAGGGGGTCATCCGGGGCTTCGGGCCGGACGTGGACCCGGCGGCGCTGGGCTATCCGGTGACCGCGTTCGCGACGCTGGAGATCAAGCAGGGGCAGGGCGCGGACGTGCGCACCCACCTGGCGACCGTCCCCGAGGTGCTGGAGCTGCACACCACGACCGGGCGGGGCGACATGCTGTGCCGGCTGGTCGCCCGGTCGAACGCCGATCTCCAGCGGGTGATCGACAAGGTGGTGGGCTTCGAGGGCATCGTGCGGGCGTCCACGGCGATCGTCATGGAGAACCCCGTGCCGCTGCGGATCATCCCGCTGGTGAAGCAGGCGTCGGAGGACTGAGTCCTTCGGAGTGGGTGGAGTGGGTCAGGCCGGGCAGCTGGGCACGGACTTCCCGGCGGCGAGGTCCTTGAGGGACGCGACGGCGTCCTTCAGCTCGGTGACGGGAATGAGCCGCAGGCCCTTGGGCAGCTCGGCGCTCGCGTCCGAGCACTCGTCCTTCGGCACGGCGCCGACCGTGCCGTCCGGCTCGATGGTGCCGGTGCCGGCGATGTTCCGGCCGCCGGTCAGGTCGCCGCCGCGGCCGTCGCCGTCGAGCTTGTCGATGACGCCGAGGGTGAAGAGCAGCCCGGCGCTCGGCCCGCCGACGTCGGCGAGGCTCAGCTCGACCTTGACGTCCTTGGGCGAGCGGTGCAGGTAGCGCAGGGCGGCCTCGGCGGCGGCGTCCTGGGACTTCTTCATGTCGGCGACGTTGTGCCGCTCGATCTCCTCGTCGGACTGACCCGGGGGGTAGACGGAGTCGTGCGGCATCACCGCCCGGTCGGTGCGGAACCAGCCGTCGACCACGTCCGCCAGGCTGATGTCCACGTTCGGCCCGGTGGCCTCGATGGTGGTCATGCGCAGCTGTCCGCTGGTGCGACGGGTCGCCGTGCCGTTGATGGTGATCACCGGTTTGCCCTTGTGCTCGCCGAGGACGTTCGCCGTCGTCGAGCCCGGCCGGGCGATGACGAACGGCAGCGGAACGAGCGCGGCCGCGACGAGCAGGGCGACGACGGGCGCCGCGCAGACGGCGAGGGTGCGGGTGCGGTGGTTCTTCGCGGCCGGCACGGGCTGGGACGGAGCAGGCATGCTGCGAATCTAGTTGACGCGTGGGACGGGTGCGGCATGCGGGCGGCCGGGGGTCGCCCGCACGGGGTCACCGGTCGCGGTGCTGTCCGGATGCCGCCCGGATGTCGTCCGGGTGCCGCCCGGTGTCACCGCAGGGCGTCGGCCACCTCCTTCGCGGCCTCCATCACCCGCGTGCCCACCCGTTCGGGCACGGTGTCGGAGAGCAGGACCACGCCCACGCTCCCCTCGATCCCCGACACCCCGAGCAGCGGTGCCGCCGCCCCGCTCGCCCCGGCCTCCAGTTCGCCGTGGGTGAGCGCGTACCCGGGGTTGTCGACCTCGCCCCTGCGGGCGGCGAGGATCGCCCGGCCGGCCGCGCCACGGTCCAGGGGGTGTCGGAACCCGGCGCGGTAGGCGACGTGGTAGTCGGTCCACGTCGGCTCGACGACGGCGACCGCGAGCGCCTCGGTGCCGTCGACGAGCGTGAGATGTGCGGTGGCCCCGAGGTCCTCGGCCAGGGACCGCAGGGCGGGCAGGGCCGCTTCCCGCACGAGCGGATGCACCTGCCGGCCGAGCCGGAGCACCCCCCAGGCCCACCCGGGCCCGGCCGCCTATGTCACGGCGGACGAGCGCGTGCAGCTCGAGGGTGGCCAGGAGCCGGTAGACGACCGTCCGATTCACACCGAGCTTGGTGGACAGCTCGGTGACGGTCAGCCCGTGGTCGGTGTCGGCGAGCAGTTTGAGGACCCTCAGCCCTCTGTCGAGCGTCTGCGAAGTCTCCGCGGTCACGACGCCCCTCCTCCTGTCTCTTATACACATCT
>KL569583.1:10309-11610 GCA_000715685.1 Streptomyces lilacinus | reverse complement strand
CGTCCGACAGCGCGCGAGGAGAGGCCGCCGGCGGCTTGACGCTTGGTCCGGCTGCGCTCCGCGGCGGCGCTGCCACGGGGCGTGTGCGTGACCGGCACGGTAGCGCCGCCGGTCCGCTCAGCGGAAGAGCCTGCCCACAATCCGGGCACGGGGTGGGGGATTTGGGGCGGGCGGAGTGGGTACTGGGCGTGTCCCTGCGGGGAATTGGGTTTACAGGGCCTTTAATGTGATCACCATGCAGATTTCCCGAATAGCCACGATCGTGGCCGCCGGTGCGATGGCGCCGGCGCTCTTCCTGACGACTCCGGCCGTCGCGGACGACAAGTCGGCGACGTCGACGGTCCCGGCCGCCGTCGTCGCGCCGAGCAAGGGTGAGCTCCCGGTGCTGTCGGTCGAGAGCTTCCCCGGCACGTTCAAGGCCGGGGACACCGACTGGACCCACCTCAAGGTGAAGGTCGACAACAGCAAGGGGGACGATGCGGACGTCACCATCCCCTTCACGATCGACTTCGAGCACACGCTGAAGTCCGGTGACATCGAGAAGCAGTTCTGGACCGCGGAGCGCAACGACTGGGTCGGTTCCGCCTCCGGCGACTCCCGTGTCGGCGCCGGCGAGATCAAGGTCGGGAAGGGCGGCACCGCCGTCCTCGACTTCCGGATCCGCTTCGCGGCCGGTGCCCCGGCGGGCAAGGGCACGTTCAAGATGCGGACGATCGTCTCGACCATCGACCTCCCCTCCACCGAGATCCGGCTCGCGGTGCCCTTCTCCGTGACCGCCGCCCCCAAGCCGTCCCCCTCGGCCAGCAGCAACACCGGCACCGGTACGGGCACCGGCAAGGCCTCCCCGTCCGCCTCGGCGAGCAAGGCGCCGAGCACCCAGCCCTCCAAGCAGCCCTCGGCGTCCGCGTCGTCCCCGGCGAAGCCGTCCGCCTCCGCCTCGGCGAAGCCCACCGCGTCGCAGTCCGCCGCCGGGACGGCGACCGGCTCCGGGACGACCCCGAAGGGTGGCGGGACCGAGCTCGCCTCGACGGGTTCCGACCCGAAGACCCCGTACATCGCCGCGGCCGGCGTCGCCGCGCTGGTGGCCGGTGCCGGCATGGTGTTCGCCGCGCGTCGCCGCGCCAACGCGCGGGGCTGACCCCGCACACCACAGGCCGCACACCACAAGGGGGGAAGGGCCCCGGGCCCTTCCCCCCTCAGGTCACTTCATCCGCGTGGCCCACTCGCGCACCTTGTTGATGCGCTCGGTCAGCTGCCCCGCTGTCTCTTATACACATCTCTGATGGCGCGAGGGAGGCGTG
>KL569583.1:9861-10029 GCA_000715685.1 Streptomyces lilacinus | reverse complement strand
CACGCGGCGCAGCTCGTTGTGGATGACGCCGTGCGGCTTGCCGCTCTGGTGGACGTACGCCCCCACGAGCGTGTTGAGCTGCTTGCGCAGCTCGAGCAGCTCCTTGTGCGTGACCACCGGTCGCCGCTCGGCGGGGATCTCGAGGAGGTCGGCCTGGTCGTCCGGCTT
>KL569583.1:7815-9559 GCA_000715685.1 Streptomyces lilacinus | reverse complement strand
GTGCGCGATCTGCCGGGCCTGCCGCTTCTGCAGCAGCAGCTGCACCTGATCCGGTTCGAGCAGTCCGGGGATGCCGAGGTAGTCCTGCTCCTCCTCGCTGCCGGGGTGGGCCTGCATGCCGAACTCGGCGCCGTCGTAGAGCACCCGGTCGAAGACGGCGTCGGACTCCAGCGCCTCGAAGGGCAGCATGTCCTGCTCGCCGGTGTCCTCGTCCTGCTGCTTGTTCGCCTCGTCCATCTCCTTCTCGGACTCGGCGTACGGGTCCTCCTCGCCCTCCTTCTTCGGCTTGTCGAGGACGTGGTCGCGCTCGACCTCCATCTCGTTGGCGAAGGTCAGCAGCGTCGGGATCGTCGGTACGAAGACGGACGCGGTCTCGCCGCGTCGCCGGGACCGCACGAAGCGGCCGACGGCCTGGGCGAAGAACAGCGGCGTGGAGATCGTCGTGGCGTAGACGCCGACGGCGAGGCGGGGCACGTCGACGCCCTCGGACACCATGCGGACGGCGACCATCCACCGCGACTCGTCCTGCGAGAAGTCGTCGATGCGCTGGGAGGCGCCGCTGTCGTCGGACAGCACGAGCGTCGCGCCCTCGCCCGTGATCTCCCGGATCAGCTTGGCGTACGCGCGGGCCGACTCCTGGTCGGAGGCGATGACGAGCGCGCCCGCGTCGGGGATGGACTTGCGGACCTCGGTCAGCCGCTGGTCGGCGGCGCGCAGCACGTTCGGCATCCAGTCGCCGCGCGGGTCGAGGGCCGTGCGCCAGGCCTGCGAGATCGCGTCCTTGGTCATCGGCTCGCCGAGCCGGGCCTCCAGCTCGTCGCCCGCCTTGGTGCGCCAACGCATGTTGCCGCTGTAGGAGAGGAAGATGACCGGCCGGACGACGCCGTCGCCGAGCGCGTTGCCGTAGCCGTAGGTGTAGTCGGCGGAGGAGCGGCGGATGCCGTCGTTGCCCTCTTCGTAGGTGACGAAGGGGATGGGGTTGGTGTCGGAGCGGAAGGGCGTACCGGTCAGGCACAGCCGGCGCGTGGCCGGCTCGAAGGCCTCCAGGCACGCCTCGCCCCAGGAGCGGGAGTCGCCGGCGTGGTGGATCTCGTCGAGGATGACGAGCGTCTTGCGCTGCTCGCAGCGGTTGCGGTGCAGCATGGGTCGTACGCCCACGCCGGCATAGGTCACGGCCACGCCGTGGTACTCACGGCCGAGCGGGCCGGCGCTGTACTCGGGGTCGAGCTTGATGCCTATGCGGGCGGCCGCCTCGGCCCACTGCTTCTTGAGGTGCTCGGTGGGCGCGACGACGGTCACCTGCTGGACGACGTGGTGGTGCAGCAGCCACGAGGCGAGGGTGAGCGCGAAGGTGGTCTTGCCGGCGCCCGGGGTCGCGACGGCGAGGAAGTCGCGGGGCTGGGTCTGGATGTACTTCTCCATGGCGCCCTGCTGCCAGGCACGCAGCTTGTTCGCGGTACCCCAGGGGGCCCGGCCGGGGAAGGCGGGCGAGAGATGGTGGTTGGCGGTGGTGGTAGTCACGGTCTCCGTCGGCTGGGTCGGCGATCGGCAACCGCGACAGCCTATCCGCGTCGGCGGGGGGTTCCGGGTCCGACGACCCTCCCTCACCCCGTGGTGGGACCGAGGTCACAGATCGATCCCAGCCCGTCCGGCGTTCGAGGACACCGCGCGGAGCGCGGTCCGGGGGGGTGCGAGGGGGCGCAGCCCCGCTCGGAAACGGCGAAAGGGTGGGGCCGGGGCTCCC
>KL569583.1:5612-7571 GCA_000715685.1 Streptomyces lilacinus | reverse complement strand
GGCTCCCTACCCCCGCGGCCGCAGCCGCGTAGCCACCCCGGCCCCCGCCAGCGCACACGCCGCCGCCAGCGCGAACACCGGCAGAAACGCCTCCGGCGGCGACGCCGCACCGTGCCCGCCGCCCGCGCCCGCGCCCGGCGAACCCCCACCGCACGCGACGAAGAGCACCCCCGCCAGCCCCACGAAGACAACGCTCCCCAGCGCATCCGACACCTGCAGCGACGCCGAGTTCGCGCCCTCCTCCCCCGGCCGCGACAGCCGCAGCAGCAGCACCGCGCCGCTGGAGATCGTCAGGCCCATGCCGTAGCCGCCGATGATCCACGCCACCGCCACGGTCCACACCGGCACGGCCCCGCTCAGCACGGCGGGCGCCAGCGCGACGGCGAGAGCGAGCAGCAGCATGCCGGCACCGGTCAGTCGCTCGCGGTGGGGTTCGGCCCAGGAGCGACTCTGGGTGTACGAGGCGAGTGCCCAGGTCAGCCCGCCGCCGGCGAGGGAGAGTCCGGCGAGGGTGGGCGACATGCCGCGCTCGGTGACCAGCATCAGCGGCACGAAGCTCTCGGCGGCGAGGAAGGAGCCCTGCGCGAACCCGCGCAGCAGCACGACGGACGGCAGGCCGCGCCGGGCGCGGAAGGTGCCCTTCGGCAGGAGCCGCAACGCCGACGGCACGAGGAGGGCGAGCCCGGCGGCCGCGGGGAGGACGGAGAGCGCGCGCAGGTCCTGACCGGCGTACTGCAGCAGCCCGGCGCCGGCGGCGACGGCGAGCGCGAGGAGGATCCGGCGCCGGTCCATCCTCGGGGTCCGGTCGTCCCCGGCCGGCAGCTTGCGCAGCGCGGGCAGCATCACGGCGAGCGGCGGCAGGACGAGGACGGGGATGGCGAGGAACACCCAGCGCCAGCCGATGCCCTCGGCGACGGTCCCGGCGACCAG
The DNA here is from genome assembly GCA_000715685.1 of Streptomyces lilacinus. Taxonomy (GTDB): domain Bacteria; phylum Actinomycetota; class Actinomycetes; order Streptomycetales; family Streptomycetaceae; genus Streptomyces; species Streptomyces lilacinus. The sequence goes on along the minus strand of KL569583.1, from coordinate 6,641 downwards.
CGGGCCGACGATGACGGGGACGACCCAGGCCGCGGAGAAGGAGGCCATCACGGCCGGACGCAGTCGCTCCGGGTAGGCCCGGCCGGCCACGACGTACAGCGCCACGATCACCAGCCCGGCGCCGATCCCCTGCACGCCCCGCGCGGCGACGAACATCCACATGCGCTGCGCCGCGCCCGCGCCCACCAGCCCCGCGCCGAAGGCGGCGATGCCGGTGAAGAGCGGCGCGAGCGGCCCGGCCCGGTCGCACCACTCGCCGGAGAGCACCATCGCGAAGAGGCTGGCGGTGAAGAAGGCGGAGAAGGAGAAGGCGTACATCCCGATGCCGTCGAGGGCGCGGGCGGCGACCGGCATGACGGTGTTGATCGCGCTCGCCTCGAAGGCGATCAGGGACACGACGGAGACGATGCCGAGGGTGAGGGCCCGGTACGGGCGGCCGAGGACGCCGCCACCGCCGCTGCCCCGCGCTTCCACTTGCGGCTCGGACGGGGATTCGGGCCCGGATATCGGCCGGGATATCGGCAGGTCAGCGGGGTTCGTCGTGGAATCGGCCATGGACGCCAGCGTAGGGACGGAAATCCCCCGCGTCGTCTGCCGCACGACGGGAGTGCGCTCGTCCGTACGTCCTAGGGCCGGGGTCCTCTCCGTCGTTCCGCGGATGCCTGCCTACGACGACCGACGACCGGCGACCGACGACCGGCGGGGCCCGGCACTCGGCCGGGCCCCGTCCCCTCCTCGGCTCCGGCGGACGAGCCCGCCCGCCGGACATCACGTGGTGAGCAGCACGCCCCCGTACGACACGCCCGCGACGACCACCCACGCGCTCAGCCCCAGCGCCGCGACCCGTCCGCCGGTGCGCACCAGCGAGGGCAGGTGCACCGCGCTGCCGAGGCCGAAGAGGGCGGCGGCCAGCAGCAGTTCCTGGGTGTGCTGAGCGGCGTCGAGCACGCCGCCCGGCACCCAGCCGGTGGTGCGCACCGCGACCATGGCGAGGAAGCCGACGACGAAGAGCGGGACGAGCGGCGGCCG
>KL569583.1:4948-5309 GCA_000715685.1 Streptomyces lilacinus | reverse complement strand
GCCGGCGCTGCCGTACGGACAGGGCGACGGCGCCCACCAGCGGCGCCAGCAGCGCCACCCGCATCAGCTTGACCAGCACCGCGTCGCCGAGGGCGACGGGCCCGGCGGTCTGCGCCGTGGCCACGACCTGCCCCACGTCGTGCACGCCGGCGCCCACCCAGCGGCCGAACTGCGCGTCGCCGAGCCCGAGGGGGTGGTGCAGGAGGGGCAGGACGGCGATGGCGAGCGTGCCGCACAGCGTCACCAGCGCCACGGACGTGGCGACGTCCTCCTCGTCGCTGCCCGAGACCTCGCTGACCGCGCCGATGGCGGAGGCGCCGCAGATGGAGTAGCCGGTGGCGACGAGGAGCGGCTGGGGGGC
>KL569583.1:3043-4655 GCA_000715685.1 Streptomyces lilacinus | reverse complement strand
GAGCCACAGCGTCCCGAAGAACGTCGCGAGAACCACCGCGATCACCATCGCGACCGTGGCCCAGCCCAGGCCGAGCACGTCGTCCAGACTCAGCTTGAGCCCGAGCAGCACGATGCCGATCCGCATGAGCCGCTTGCCGGCCAGCGTCAGCCCGGGCTTGCCGACGCCGCGCACCCGGGCCCGTACGCCCGGCAGGTGGGCGGCGGCGATGCCGAGGACGACGGCGGCGGTGAGCAGGGGGACGGCGGGCACCAGCCAGTGCGTTCCCCAGGCGAGGGCGACGCCGGCGGCGGCCATGGCGAGACCGGGCAGCTTGCGGGGCGCGGCGGTGGCCTTGGGAGCCTGCGAGGGTCCGGTGACCCGTTGGTGGAGGACGGCCATCAGAGGACGTCGGCCGGCAGGTCGTACACGCGCCGGACGCTGGAGCCGAGGCGCGAGACGTCGGCGCCGTACACGTGGATGGAGATGGCGACGGACGAACAGGCGTTGCGCACGCGGTGGATGTCGCCGGGCGGCGCGAAGCCGCAGACGTCGCCCTGCCGGTTGACCACGTCCTCGGTGGCGACGAGCCGCGCGGTCGCCCCGTCGGGGACGAGGCGGTAGCGGCGCTCGCTCTCGGTGCCCTGGTGGACGCCGGTGACGCACCAGGAGACGTGGTCGTGGACGGAGGTCTGCTGCCCGGGCATCCACACGAGCGCGACGACGGAGAAGCTGCCGTCCCGCTCGGCGTGGAGGATGTGCTGGCGGTAGCGGTCCGGGTCGCCCTCGCACTGGTCGGCGGTGAGCAGGTCGGGGGCGCCGAGGTGGGCCGCGAGCCGCTCGCCGACGAGGTACGCCGTCGTGTCGGGCGGCAGGCCGCGGCCTACGGCCTCCCGGACGTCGCCGATGAACTCCGCCAGGCGGGTCGTCGTCTGGGGTGCGGTAGGTGTGGTCATACCCGCAGCGTCGGGCGCCTGATCCATCACGTCCAACGACAGTTCTTTGCCTGGATGCCAACGTGCGCTTATGGATTCGGGCAGGGCCCGTACGGATCGGCGACGGACGTCAGGTGCGCGCCATGCGTTCGCTATGGCGAGGTCAGCAGCCGACGCGCCGGGCGGCGACGGCCTTGAGCTCGTCGAGGACGAGCGCGGTGGCCGGGATCCGCAGGTGTTCGCGGAGCACGTAGGCGGAGACGAGGCGGCGGCAGGCCGGGTCGAGGGCCCGCCCGGTGATCTTGTCGTGCCGGAGGAAGGACAACACCAGCCCCGGCATCATCGCCACGCCCAGCCCCTCGGCGACGAGCGACTGCACGACGAGGTTGTCGTCCGTTGTGAACGCGATGTCGGGTGCGAAGCCCTGCTCGGCGCATTCGTGGAGGAAATTGGTGCGGCAGCGCAGGCAGCCGGCGATCCAGCGCTCCTCCGCCAGGTCGGCGAGCTTGACGGCGCGGCGGCGGGCGAGGGGGTGCCCGGTCGGCAGCAGGACGGTCAGCTGGTCCTCGAAGAGCGGTATCCCGACGAGCTCGTCGGGAACCTCTTCGTGCAGGCCGGGATAGGTGAAGGCCAGGGTGATGTCGCACTCGCCGCGCACCAGCCGGCGCAGCGAGTCGGGCGGCTCGCCCTCCTGCAGC
>KL569583.1:0-2774 GCA_000715685.1 Streptomyces lilacinus | reverse complement strand
CCCTCCTGCAGCTCGACCCGTACGCCGGGGTGGTCGGCGGCGAGCCGGGCCAGCGCCTCGGGTATGAGGGTGGCGCCGGCACTGGGGAAGGCGCACACCCGCACCCGCCCGGCGCGCAGCCGGGTCAGCGAGCTCATTTGCCGCTGCGCAGCGGTGAGGGTGTCGAGGATGATCTCCGCGTGCCGGGCGAGGGCCTCGCCGGCCTCGGTCAGCCGCATGCGCCGACCGACGCGGGTGAACAGCGGGGTGCCCACCGCCCGTTCGAGGGCCTTCATCTGCTGGGTGATCGCGGGCTGGGTGTAGCCGAGCGCGCGGGCGGCAGCCGAGTACGACCCCGCGGTGACCACCGCGTGGAAGGTCTTGATGTGCCGGGAGTCGAACACGCCGGAATCATAAGCGGAATTTGGGATAGGGGGATGGGGAGGGGCGGGTCGCTTCTGGATCAGCGGATGGATCCGATTGGATCAGCGGATGGATCCGATCCGGATCAGGTGGGTCGCCCCCGAGCCAAGGAAGATATCCGTCATGGTGGACTTATGCCGCACTACACCTCATACGACTCGGCCGAGCTGAGCTACCGGATCCTGGGCGGCGGGGGCCCCGACCACCCGCCGCTGCTGTGCCTCGCCGGCGGCCCCGGCCGCGATGCCGCGTACCTGGGCGACCTCGGCGGCCTGGACGCCCCCCACACCCTCGTCGTCCCCGACAGCCGCGGCACCGGCGCCTCCCCGCCGGCCCAGGACGTGGCGGCGTACGCCTTCCCGGCCCTCGCCGAGGACCTCGAGGCGCTCCGCACCCACCTCGGCCTGGACCGCTTCGCCCTGCTCGCCCACGACGCCGGCTGCGCCACGGCCCAGGCCTACGCGGCGATGTACGGCGACCACCTCACCCACCTCGCCCTGGTCACCCCGGGCTCCCGCCTCCAGGGCGAACTCCCCACCGACGCGGAGGAGATCTTCGAGTCCCGCGCCACCGAGCCCTGGTGGGTCGACGCCTACGTCGCCGTCCACTCCCTCGCCGACGCCACCGACCTCGACGAGATCCGCACCCTCCTCCACCGCGCGGCCCCCATGGCCTACGCCCACTGGGGCCCCGAGCAGCGCGCCCACGCCGCGGAGGAGCAGCACCAGCTCAACCCGGTGCCACGCGCCGCCTTCTGGCAGGGCGTCGACGAGCCGCTCCGCCTCCGCCTGCTCGCGGGCCTGCGCGAGCTGCACTGCCCGGTACTGGTGATCACGGGCGACCTCGACGCCGTGACCGGCATGCGCGCGGGCGAGGTGGTGGCGGCCTGCTTCCCGCGCGGCGTGGCGCGGCCGCTGCACGGCGTGGGGCACTACCCGTGGGTGGACGAACCGGGGCTGTTCCGCCCGCTGCTGGACGAGTTCCTGAGGACGCCGCTGGGGATGTAGCGATGTAAACGTGAAAAGCGGGTTTGTGGCTGGCGTATGTCCGCCACATGGCAGTACGGCACGGACCGTTGAAGGCGTGGCGGGGTGCCCGTATGGTCGTTCGTACGCACCGACACGGCCGTGTGCCCGAGTGGCTTAGGGGCTCGCCTGCAAAGCGAGTTACGCTGGTTCGATTCCAGTCACGGCCTCCAGCGCCTTGACCAGGCGAGACCGAGAGGTAGCGCCCCCCCACAAGGAGCTACCTCTCGGCCCATCCGTCTCAGTTGGCCGACGACGCTGGCGACCACAGCGGAGAACAACCACGAAAAGAGGCTCTGGCTTGTAAGCCAGAGCCTCTCGCGTGTCCGCCGATATTTCGCATACGGGATCACCGCATGATTGCCCAGCCGACCCGGATGGTGGCGGGAGACCAGGTGAAGTTACATACCTACCGCCAGGTCAGGACTGTCCCCTGATGTACCGCATGACCCCAAAGATGAAGCCAGGCAGCGCGATCGCTGCCACAACCCCCGTACTGATCGCCTCGTAGTACGAAGCATGATCCATCGTCCGCCGGACGACGCCCGCAAAGCCTCCACCGATGATCCCCACCAGGATGATGATCACGGCTTCGAACTTCCGGATCTTCTTGGCCTCGTTGCCGCTGCTTCCACTACCGGAATCAGGCCCCGAGACCTGCGGGCCGTTCTGCATTGCCGTCATGGCTGGCTCTGCCTTCGTCAGCCGCCTATGAAGGGTGACCTGTCGGGTTCGGACCTGCGAAGTTGTCCGGCCGCTACTGCGGCTTCACCCCAAGGGCTGCTCGGTCCGGCCAGGACTTGACCACTCCGGCGACCCGCCATGCTTGGATCCTCCACTCCTGCCGCTCCATGGACACGACGGTGTCATCCGGACGCCGGCAGGACTCGGCTTACGACCGGACCGCCCCGTCGCCTGTGACGGGGGCTTGTCGTGGAATGGATATTGACTCAGGTCTCACCCAAAGTCCCAATCCGGATGGGCTTTTGTGGCGTTACTCACGACGGCAAGCATCAACCCAATAATCGCACTAATAACTGCACTTCGAACGGAAGTTGGCGCGCAGTCAGGCATGGACATTAAAAGCCCCAGGTGGATGCGCGTAGAAACGTCCGGCAAGGCCATCCGCAGCAGGTCTCAGGGACGATTCCTTCGCACAAGCCGACCTTCGCTCGGGCTCGGGCGGCTCCCGGTGCGCGGGACTCTTACTCCGGCCCGGGCTTCACTCACACAGTGTCTGGCCGCCGTGGACTCTGCTGCGGGCAGGACGATCCCTCCGGGTGGAAGACCGTCGCGCCCACCCGCTCGCTTTACCTATGGCATCAGTTACAGGATCTAACACAATGA
>JNXU01002653.1 GCA_000715685.1 Streptomyces lilacinus | reverse complement strand
ACCGCGGGGTCCGGGGATCTTCCCGGGACCGGCCGTACGGGTGACCGGGCAGCAGCCCGGCCACCATCGCACGGGGCGCTCAAGGGCGACTGGGGGCTCGCTGGAGATGGCCTTGGGTCGGCCACCTCGCTCGCCCGCAAGCGCCTCCGCGCCTGCGGTTCGTTTGTGTGAACTGAACAAATGCGAAGCGAGGTGTGTAGCCCATGTCTCGGGGCCTCGACGTCGGCTGGGCCGCCCGGAGGGGCGGTCTGGCGGTTGCGCGGTCGTGGCGCTTGGGGGCGGTCCGCGGCGTGTTCCGACGGGTCCGATGCTGACTTATTGCTGACTTAGCTGATGGATGGTCAGGTACGCGGTGTGGTTCCCTTGCGGGTGCTGTGGTGCCAGTGAGGGGCGGTGGTGATGTCATGGCAGCGGTGACGGAGGGTGATGGAGGCCGGACAGCTCACCGGTTGCGGGCGGCTCGTTGTCCAGCGCGTCACCGGCATCACCCCGGACGACTACGCGGCCTTGCCGTCGACGCCCTTGCGCGTCTTGGCCATGGCCCGGCCGTTGTGGTCCTGGGGGCCGAACATGAAGGTAAGGCTCTCCCCTGGCTGCCACGATCTCGCCCGACCTCCACCAGGCCGACACCGAGGCCAGCCACATCCTCACCGAGGCGGCCCGCACGGTCGGCGGCGGCTCCGGAGGCCGCGGCCCCGTCGCCAGCGCCGGAGGGCGCCGCCCGGAAACCCTCAGCGAGGCCCTGGAACTCTCAGCCCAGGAAGCCGCTCGCCTGCTCGAGGCACATTGAGCGGTCCGAGAAGATGCTCAAACGCCAGATGTTCGGCCGGTCCGGCTTTCATCTCCTCCGCAAGCGCGTCCTGCTCTACTCGTGACGCACGGGTCAGACCGCATCATCAACGAGCCCGAAGCCTTCCGGGAACCCTTCAGGGAACTCCCGCCGCGCGGGGTCGGACTCGGCTTCGGCCATCGTCCCGAGCAGGTCGATCAATTCGCTCCGCTGGTCGCTCGACAGCTGGCTGACCAGGTGGGCGACACCCTCCAGGACCTTGACGGCGTCGTCCGGATCCATCTGCTCGTCTTCACTGCCCTCGATGAACCACAGGACATCGACCAAGGCCTCGGCCAGGACATGGGTCAAAGACGAGTACACGGGCATCAACGCGGTCTCCCAGCAGTTCACGGCAGCAGAGTCCGGCCATCCCACCACACGCCACTGACATCACACTCAGTCAACCCTCCACGGAAAGTGAGTCAGAACCGGAAGTCGTGAACAAAGCCAGCTCCGAGTACGGAGCAACCTGAAGAGCTGGTGAGCTGCTCAGCCGGTGGTTCGTGAGGTGTTCAGGGAACCGGCGAAGTCGGCGAGAGTGTTGAAGTCGTTCTCCCGTAGGCCGACCCGCGGGTTGACGTGGTGCAGGAGCCCGGGGCCTTGATGGTGGGCGGTCACGTACGTCTGATCCAGCTCGCTCTGCTCGTCGTCCACCCAGGCGAAAGGACGGCCGTTGGCGTAGTCCACCAGCGGCCCGGTCTTCCAGTGGACTCCATCAGGGCGTTCTTGGAGTGGGACGTCGCCGAAGTCGACAAAAGGAAGTTCCGGAAGGCCGAGGACCGGTGCGATCCACCGGTTGGCGTCGTCCATCCATGTGGTGGCCCAGCACAGCTCGAAGCCGAGCTGGAGCAGAATTCGTCCGTGCTCTGGGTTGAGCCAGACACGTAGGGGGCGTCGTCGGGACGAGAGGCTCCTGTCGTTCTCATGGGCGTCGTTTCGGGGAACTCTGAGTGTGGTGTAGCCGTCGGGGCGCCTCTCCGGCTGGGCCGCATAAGGGTTGAGCGGTCCGTCCACGTCGAGGAACAGCAGCGGTCGGTTCACGGTTTCCCCCGGGTCTTGCTCACTGTGGACTGCCCCGGTCAGCGTAGCTGTGGGATTGTCTCGGCATGCGGCCGGCCTGCGTGGTGATCACGATGTGGCGAGTGTGATCACGGCATCGGAGCCGTCCTGGATAGCCCTGCTCGCGGGGCTGAGCCCGCGCTGTTTCGGCAAGCTGCTGACCACACTGCGGCGCGATGGAGCAGATGTGGTCCACCGGGGCCGGCCGTGGAGTCTGCCGCTGGAGGACCGGGTGTTGCTGGTCACGGCCTATTGGCGTACCAATCTGACGTTGAGGCAGCTCGCTCCGCTGTTCGGCATCTCGAAGTCCACGGCTGGCCGAGTCATCAATCACCTCGGCCCCCTGCTCGCGCTTCGGCCCCGCGAGAGGTTCGCCAAGGACGCCGTGCTCATCGTGGACGGCACCCTGGTCCCCACCCGCGGCCACACCATCGCCGAGCGGTCGAAGAACTACCGGTACTCCACCAACCACCAGGTCGTTATCGACGCCGACACCCGGCTCGTCGTCGCCGTCGGTCGGCCCCTGCCCGGCAACCGCAACGACTGCAAGGCATGGGAACTGTCCGGCGCGAAGGCCATCGTCGGCGGCGCAACCGTGATCGCTGACGGCGGCTACCGCGGCACCGGCCTGGTCATCCAACACCGCCGGAAACGCGACCAGGCCGAACTGCCGGCCTGGAAAGAGAAAGCGCAACGCCTCCCACCGCAAGATCCGCGCTCGCGTCGAGCACGCCTTCGCACACATGAAGACGTGGAAGATCTTCCGCGACTGCCGCCTCAAAGGCGACGGCGTCCACCACGCCATGCTCGGCATCGCTCGCTTCCACAACCTCGCCCTCGACGGATGAGGCACAGCGTTGATACCTGATCGACATGCCGTAGATCGTTTGCGGGACAGCCCTTAAAG
>KL569582.1:8266-10916 GCA_000715685.1 Streptomyces lilacinus | reverse complement strand
GGGTGGGGAGAACCCCCTACGCGAAGACGACGGTCCGCGTGCCGTTCAGGAGCACGCGGTGCTCGCTGTGCCACTTCACGGCGCGCGCCAGCGCCTGGCACTCGACGTCGCGGCCGACGGCCACGAGCTGCTCCGGCGTGACCTCGTGGCCCACGCGCTCGACCTCCTGCTCGATGATCGGGCCCTCGTCGAGGTCCGCGGTCACGTAGTGCGCGGTGGCACCGATCAGCTTCACACCGCGCGCGTGCGCCTGGTGGTACGGCTTCGCGCCCTTGAAGCTCGGCAGGAAGGAGTGGTGGATGTTGATGATCCGGCCCGACAGGGCCTTGCACAGGTCGTCGGAGAGGACCTGCATGTAGCGGGCGAGCACGACCAGCTCGACGTCCTCGGCCTGCACCAGCTCGAGCAGCTTCGCCTCCGACTCCGGCTTGTTCTCCTTCGTCACCGGAATGTGGTGGAAGGGAATGCCGTAGGAGCCGACGAGCTCCTCGAAGTCCGTGTGGTTGGAGACGACCGCCGCGATCTCCACGGGGAGCGCCCCGATGCGGGAGCGGAAGAGCAGGTCGTTGAGGCAGTGCCCGAACTTGGACACCATCAGCACGATCCGCATCTTCTCGTCGGCCCGGTGGAGCTGCCAGTCCATGTGGAAGGAGTCCCCGACCGCCGCGAAGCTGGCCCGCAGCTTCTCCAGCGTCACCGGCTCGTCCGCGCTGAAGTGGACGCGCATGAAGAACAGGCCCGTGTCGCGGTCACCGAACTGCCGGCTGTCCTCGATGTTGCAGCCGGTCATGAAGAGGTAGCTGGACACGGCGTGCACGATGCCCTGCTTGTCCGGGCAGGAGAGGGTGAGCACGTACTGCTGGGGCTGTTCGGTGGTCATAGCCCAATAGCGTCGCACATTCGCGGACCCCTTCCGTCCGCTCCGCCCCGACCGTCGAGCCCGATGATCAGGCCCCGATCATCAGCTCCAGCACGGCCAGCGACCGCGGCGCCGCGTCCGGGTCGTCGCCGTCGCCCGCCGCCAGCCGGACGTGGGCCTCGCGGGCGGCCCGTACGGCCTCCGGCCAGCCGTGGTGCTCCAAGTACGCGGAGACGGGCGCGTCCGCCCCGACCTGGTGCATGATCCGCAGCACGCGCAGCACGGCGACGTCGACGAGCGCGGCCTCCCCGGAGTCCCGGAAGACCGTGCCGACGTACTTCTCGGCCGACCAGTTGTCCAGCCAGGTGTCCTCGACCAGGCGGTAGACGGCGTCCGTCACGTCCCCGTACCCCTCGCGGCCCGCGAGCCAGCACTCCTGCTGGAAGACGGGGTCCGAGAGCATGTGCAGCGCCGAGCGTACGTTCGCCCGCCAGCGCCACCACGGCATGTCATTGAGCGGCATACCGCCCATGGTGGTCGAGCGGCGGCCGCGACGGGAAGACTTCTCCGAACCCTGCACAGCGATCGATCGTACGTTCCCTCCTTCCGGCCCGGGCCGGGACCCCGGTGTTCACCACCGCGTCACCGGACGTTGCGCGATGATCACTCGGCCGTTCGCCGCCGGGCGCGAGGCTCGGGGGCCATGACCGGACGGAACCGCCCGACCTGGAAATCCTTACGCGCCGCCACGCTCTCCGCGGTGCTCGCGGGCGCGGCCGGCCTGGCGCTGTTCGCCGGCTGCGGCGGACTGCCCGGGGCCCGCGGGGCCACCCGGGACCCCATCACCGTCATGACCTGGGCACCCCAGGGCACCCGGGCCGTCGACATGAGCGGCATGCCCGCCATGGCGACCGCCTACGCCCGCTGGGTCAACGCCCACGGCGGCATCCACGGCCGCGAGCTGCGGGTCCTCACCTGCGACGAGCGCGACGACACCGTCGCGGCCGCCGAGTGCGCCCGGCGCGCGGTCCGGGAGGAGGCCGTCGCCGTCGTCGGCTCCTACAGCCAGCACGGCCGCTCCATGCTCTCCCCGCTCGAGGCGTCCGGCACCCCGTTCATCGGCGGCTACGGCCTCACCGGCGAGGAGTTCAGCAGCCCCCTGTCGTACCCCGTCAACGGCGGCCAGCCCGCGCTCCTGGCCGGCAACGGGCGCCAGCTCGCCGGCGCGTGCCGGCGCGTGGCGCTCGTACGCCCCGACACGATCGCCGGCGACCAACTCCCCGCGCTCCTGGACGCCGGCCTCGCCGAGGGCGACCGCCCGCCCGCCGCCGACATCCGCGCCCCCGAGGCCGCGACCGACTACACCCGCCACAGCCGGGCCGCCCTCGACAGCGCCGGCACCGGCGACGACGCCTGCGTCACGGCGGCCCTCGGGGACCGCACCAAGACCTTCTTCGACTCCTTCCGCCGGGTGAACACCGGCCGCACCCACATCGCCGCCGTCCTCGGCAGCGTCACCCAGTCCCTCGTCGACAGCACCGGCGGCGCGGACAGCCCCCTCGAGGGCGCGTACGCCACCGGCTGGTACCCGGCGGCGAACGACCCCCGCTGGGCCCCGATGCGCAAGGTCATCGACGAGCAGGCCTTCGGCGACAACCGCATCGGCCCCACCGACCCCGGCGTCCAGACCACCTGGCTCGCCTACACCGTGCTGCGCTCGGTGCTGCTCTCCCTCGACCCCGACGACATCAGCGCCCAGTCCGTCCGCCACGCCCTCGACGGCGGCCACCG
>KL569582.1:7788-7946 GCA_000715685.1 Streptomyces lilacinus | reverse complement strand
CCGCTCAGCTGGCGCCGCCAGGACCTGCTGGCCGTCCGCGACTACCCGCGCGTCGTCAACGCGAACGTCACGTTCCAGGTCGTACGGGACGGCCGCCTGGTCGCGGCGCGCGAGGGCTTCGTCAACGTGGCGCGGACGCTGGAGGGGCGGCGGCGGAC
>KL569582.1:6715-7433 GCA_000715685.1 Streptomyces lilacinus | reverse complement strand
GGCGGGACCGGGGAAAGAACCACCCGACAGGGCCCTACAGCTGCGTCCACTCGTGCGGCGTCAGCCCATACTTCCGCGCGATCGGATTCCACAACGCCGCCGCCTTCTTCTTCGCGGCCGTCGCGTCGCCGCTCGCCTTGTCCCCGGCGGCGCTGTCCTTCGTCGGGCGGGCGTGACCCTTCACGCAGCCCTTCTTGTCGCCGACCTGGCGGGCCCACGCCGCGTAGTGGTTGTCGGCGGACGCGGAGGACTGCCACGCCTTCGTCAGCTGCGCGGTCAGCTCGGCATGACCGGGCAGCTGGTCCGTGGGCGTCTGCCCGAGCCGCGCCACGAGCGAGTCGCGCTGACCGGCCGCAGCGGTCAGGTCGGCCGCGGACTTGTCGAGGTCCTTGCAGTTCCGGGTGGAATCCACGGCCTTGATGACCGCGTCGCGGCTGTTGTTGCTGTCCTTGAGCAGCGCGTCCAGCGCCTTGGCCTGCGCGACGGCGGGGTCGTCGGCCGCGGCCGGCGGCTTCGACGGCTGGGCGCTGGGGGTGTCGTCCCCCTTGGGCGAGGCGGAGCCGGGCGCGGGACTGGCGACGGCCGCGTTCTGCGGGTTGCCCTCGTCGTCCCCGCCGCTGAGCAGCGCACCGGCGCCGAGACCGGCGACCGCGCAACCCGCGACGACGGCGGCGATCAGCACGGCGGGCGACTTCTTGTTCCCACCGCGCCCACCCCG
>KL569582.1:5977-6505 GCA_000715685.1 Streptomyces lilacinus | reverse complement strand
GATGTGTATAAGAGACAGGGCGGCAGCTGCTGCGTGGGCGCGGCGGCACGGAAGAGCGTGTCGAACTCGGCCGGCGGGGGCCGCTCCCCCGCCGGCGCCATGACGCTGAACGGCGCGGCGGGCCCGGCCGGCGCCCCCTGCCCGCCGGGTGCGGGCCCGTTCGGGACGGGCGGCACGTACTGCGTCGCGGCGTCCGCACCCGTGGCGTCCCGCCCGACGGGCGGCATGAACGCGGTGGCGATGTGTATAAGAGACAGGGGCGCGGGCGCGGCCCCGCCGGCGGGCTCGTTGACCACAGGCGGCAGATACTGCGTCGCGGCCCCGGCGTCCCCGGGTATCCCCCGCCCGTTGGACGACGGGAACGCCGCCGGGCCGGCACCAGGAGCCGCCGGCACCGGCGGCATGAACGCGGTGGCGGCTTCGGCGCCGGCGCCCGGCACCGGCGGAAGGTACTGCGTCGCGGCGTCGGCGGCCCCCGCGCCGCCGACGCCGGAACCGTGGATTCCACCGGACGCACCGGGCATCGGC
>KL569582.1:5505-5807 GCA_000715685.1 Streptomyces lilacinus | reverse complement strand
ATGTGTATAAGAGACAGGGCGGGGGTCCCCGCCGCCTCGTCCGCCTCGCGGATCTCACGTATGCCCGGTATCGCGCCCGGCGGGTTCTCCGGCGGCAGCGGTGCCCGTCCGGCGTTTGAGGACAAAGGGGGGCCGCTCTGCGTCACCAGGGACTCCTCAGGCAGTAACGGGACTTACGGAACCGGGCGCTCACGCTACCGGTTCGCTCGGGCGCTCGGCCATGCGCCGTCCTTTCGCCCGGAATCGCCCCTGCGCCCTCGGGCGTTGCCCGCGCCTGGTGGCGCGGGGTGCAGTGGTTGCGG
>KL569582.1:2360-5187 GCA_000715685.1 Streptomyces lilacinus | reverse complement strand
CCACAAACCCACCGCACACCCCCTACCTCACGCCGCCGCCATCTCCATCCGCGCCCCGAACTCCCGTACCACCGGCTCCTCCCGGTACGGCTCCAGTCGCTGCTGGAAGTCGTCCAGGTACTCGGCACCGCGGTTGGACCGCAGCGTGCTCAGCAGTTCGAGCGCCCGGGTGCCCGTCGCGCACGCCTCCTCGACCTCGCGCTGCTGGACATGGGCCGTGGCCAGCAGCAACAGGTCGATCGCCCGACGGCGTACCCGGCCCGTCGGATGGACGGACAGCGCGTCCTCCGCGTGCCGCCGCGCCGGCTCGGCCTGCCCCAGGTCGCGGTGACAGTGCGCCAGCTCGTCCGAGAGGTAGGCCCGGTCGAAGTGGCGGATCCACGGCGGATCGTCCCCGGAGTCCGTGCCGTTGTCGGCGGCGTCCAGCCGCGACACGGCCCGACTCGCGACCACCTGGCAGGACCGCGCGTCGCCCAGCAACGCGTGCCCCCGCGCCTCGGCCGCGTAGAACATCGCCTCCGCACGCGGCGTGACGTGCCCGCGCGCCCCCTCCTGCGCGGCCTTCGCCAGCTGCGCGATCTCGCGGGGGTTGCCCAGGGAGGCGGCGAGGTGGCTCATGCTGGCGGCCAGCACGTACCCGCCGTACCCCCGGTCGCCGGCCGCCTGGGCCAGCCGGAGGGCCTGAATGTAGTAGCGCTGGGCGAGCCCGGGCTGGCCGGTGTCGACGGCCATGTAGCCCGCCAGCTCCGTGAGCCGGGCGACGGCCGCGAAGAGGTCGCGCCCGACGGCCTCCCGGTAGGAGCCGGCCAGCAGCCCGGAGACCACGCTGTTGAGGTAGTGCACCACCACGGGCCGCACGTGCCCGCTGCCGTAGCGGTGGTCGAGCTCGATGAGCGCCTCGGTCGTGGCGCGCACCGCCTCGACGTCGGAGGGCCCCACGCGCGCCCCCGCGCTCCGCGCGACCTGCGCGTCGGCCGCGGTGATCAGCCTGTCTCTTATACACATCTGTGTATAAGAGACAGACGTACCGCTGAGGAAGTCGCGGCGGCCGACGTCGCTCCGCCACAGCTCGCAGACCTGCTCGATCGCCCCGAGGACGGTCGGGGAGAACTGCAGCCCGACGCCGGAGGCGAGGTTCTTGCCGTTGGCCATGCCGATCTCGTCGATCGTGACCGAGCGGCCCAGCTTGCGCCCGAGCGCCTCGGCGATGACGGCGGGGGCCCGGCCCCGCGGCTGCTGACCGCGCAGCCAGCGCGCCACGGACGTCTTGTCGTAGCGCAGGTCCAAACCGTGCTCGGCGCCGCACATGTTGACCCGGCGCGCCAATCCGGCATTGGAACAGCCGGCTTCCTGGATGAGCGCCTGCAGCCGTTCGTTCGGCTGCCGCGCCACGAGTGGCCGTGCGGCCATGTCTTAACCCCCTGAGACTGCTATGCGTTCGCGATGAACTCCGCTGGGTGCGGAGGTTCCGGTACTGCGGTGAACGCCTTCTCCTTTGATCTTTGCCCCCCTGATATCCGGAGAATGCAGGACTTGCCGGTATTCCCGGTTTTCGTGCGTATCGCGGCAATGACCGGGGTTTCCCGAGCCCCCGTCGATCCCGGTCCCGACCCGGCCGTCAACCGCCGCACAGGTGGCTACCCCTTCGCGGCGGCGAACCCTCGCCTGCGCCCCCGTACATGCATCCGTGCGCCCCGCGTGCTGTGACCGGCATGTGCAACAAGCGTGTGCCAGAGCCGTAACCCCTGGTGACAGCGGGAGTTGTGCTGGACGTGGAAGAGACCATCGGAGTAGGAGCCCCGCACATCCCCCAACAGCGCGGCGAGCGCGTGCTCGACGCCGCGGTGAGGTACGCGGAGGACCGTCATTGGGACGTATTCGCCGGCACCTGGCTGGAGGCCGTGGACGGGCGGGAGCGCTGCTCCTGCGGGGAGCTCGACTGCCCCGCGCCGGGCGCCCACCCGGGCCGACCCGACTGGGCCGCCCAGGCCACGGGCAGCGCCTCCACGGCCCGGCGCATGTGGACCAAGCAGCCGCGCGCCTCGATCCTGCTGCCGACCGGTCGCACCTTCGACGCCCTCGACGTCTCCGAGTCCGCCGGCTTCCTCGCGCTGGCCCGCATGGAGCGCATGGAGATCCCGCTCGGGCCGATCACCTGCACGCCGTTCCGCCGGATGCTCTTCTTCGTACTGCCCGGCGGCGCGCTCAAGGTCGCCGACCACGCCCGCAAGCTCGGCTGGTCGCCCTCCACCCTCGACCTGGTGGCGCGCGGCGAGGGCGACTACGTGGTCGCGCCCCCCACCCGGATCGGCAGCCGCGGCCCGGTCCAGTGGGCCCGCCAGCCCACCGCCGCCAACCGCTGGCTGCCGGACGCGGAGGAGCTGGTCAGCGCCCTGGCGTACGCGTGCGGCCGCGAGGCGGCCCTGGCCCGCGGCCGCTGATCGTCAGCAGTTGCTGACAAACGTCATGCACCCGCCCCTCCTCTCCCCTCTAGGGTGGTGACGGGGGGCGGGGCGTCGTCCCGTGTCCCCGCAGCACCACTCCACGGGGACAGAGGAAGACGCAGTGGGACAGCACGACATACCCGCGACATCCGCATCCGCGATACCCGCGGTCCGCATCCAGGGGCTGTGGAAGCGATTCGGCGAACAGGTGGCGGTCGCCGGCATCGATCTCGACATACCCGCCGGACAGTTCATCGGCCTGGTCGGCCCGAACGGCGCCGGCAAGACCACCACCCTCTCCATGATCACCGGCCTCCTGCGCCCCGACTCCGGCCGGGTCGAGATCGTCGGCGGTGACGTCTGGCACTGTCTCTTATACACAT
>KL569582.1:0-2103 GCA_000715685.1 Streptomyces lilacinus | reverse complement strand
CGTCTGGCAGGACCCGGCCGCCGTGAAGGCCAGGATCGGCGTGCTGCCGGAGGGGCTGCGGATGTTCGAGCGCCTCTCGGGGCGCGAACTCCTCGCCTACACCGGCCGACTGCGCGGCCTGCCGGGCGACGAGGTCGACAAGCGGGCCACCCAGCTGCTGGACGTCCTGGACCTGGCCGGCTCGCAGCACAAGCTCGTCATCGACTACTCCACCGGCATGCGCAAGAAGATCGGCCTGGCCGCCGCGCTGCTGCACAACCCCGAAGTCCTCTTCCTCGACGAGCCGTTCGAGGGCGTGGACCCCGTCTCCGCCCAGACGATCCGCAAGGTCCTCGAGCGCTACACCGCCTCCGGCGCCACCGTCGTCTTCTCCAGCCACGTCATGGAGCTGGTGGAGTCGCTGTGCTCCTGGGTCGCGGTCATGGCCGGCGGCCGCATCCGCGCCCACGGGACGCTCGCCGAGGTCCGCGGCGAGGCGCCGAGCCTGCAGGACGCGTTCCTCGAGCTGGTCGGCATGCGCGGCACGACGCTTTCCCCCTCTCCTGCCCCGTCCCTGACCGGTGTCTTCGTCCGGCTGAAGCTGTCGCTGCTGCGCAACGGCCTCAAGCAGTCCTCGGGCCGCAAGGCCGTGTGGATCACCTCCCTCGTGGTGGTCGCCCTCTTCGCCGCGCTGCAGTTGCTCGGCCTGATCGCGCTGCGCGGGCAGGCGCACGTGGCGGCGCTGACCGTCCCGCTGCCGGTGCTGCTCGCGCTGGGCTGGGCGGTGATGCCGCTGTTCTTCCCCAGCGGCGACGAGACCCTGGACCCGACCCGGCTGGTCATGCTGCCCCTGCGGCCCGGCCCGCTGGTGCGCGCCCTGCTGGTCGCCTCGCTGATCGGCATCGGCCCGGGCTTCACCCTGGTCATCCTCATCGGCTCGGTGATCGCCACGGCGCACGGCGGCGCGGCGTTCGCCGTGGGCGTACCGGCCGTGGCCCTGTCCCTGCTGCTCTGCCTGGCCCTGGCCCGGGCCGTCGCCACGGCCAACGTCCGGCTGCTCACCAGCCGCCGCGGCCGCGACCTCGCGCTGCTCAGCGGCCTGCTCATCGCCGTCGGCGGACAGCTCGTCAACCTCGCCATGCAGAAGCTCAACGGCGCCGGTCTGGCCCGCCTCGAGTCGGTCGCCGACGTACTGCGCTGGGTGCCGCCGGGCTCCGCGCTGGACGCCGTGCGCGCGGCGAGCGAGGGCGCGTACGGGCGGGCCGCCGCCGGCCTCGCCCTGACCGCGCTCGCGGTCGCCGCCCTGCTGTGGTGGTGGCAGCACAGCCTCACCAAACTGATGACCTCGCCGGACTCCTCCACCATCGGCGCCGCGTCCACCAAGCCCACGAAGGCCGCCCGCGGCAACGGCCGCGGCGGGCTCGCCGCCCTGCTGCCGGCCGGCCGCACGGGCGCGGTCATGCACCGCTCGCTGCGCTACATCTGGCGCGACCCGAAGACCAAGGCCTCCTGGGTGTCCTCGCTGGCCGTCGGCGCGCTGGTGCCGATCGTCAACGCGGCGCAGGGCACGGCGAGCGTCTGGTTCTCCGTCTTCGCGGCGACCATGCTCGGCCTGCAGATGTACAACCAGTTCGGCCAGGACACCTCCGCCTTCTGGATGGTCCTGCAGACGATCGGCTCGACGCGCGACGCCTACGCCGAACTGCGCGCCCGCGCGCTGGCGCTGGCCCTGATCGCCGTGCCGTACGTGACGCTGGTGGTCACCGGTACGGCCGTCTTCACCGGCAAGTGGTGGCAGTGGGCCGAGGTCCTGGGCCTCTCCCTGGCCCTCCTCGGCGCCCTCTTCGCCACGGGCGCCCTCGCGTCGGTGCTGGCGCCGTACTCGATCCCGCAGGACAGCGGCTTCAAGAACGTCGCGCCGGGGCAGGGGGCGATCGCCTGGTTCGGCATGCTCGGCGCCCTGGTGGGCGCGATCCTCTGCGCCCCGCTGGGGGCGCTGACGATCGCCCTGCATGTGGGGGACGCGCACGGGTGGCTGTGGATCCTGCTGCCGCTGGGGGCGGCGTACGGCTTGCTGGTGGCGTACGTGGGCCTGCGCATGGCTGCGCCCCGAGCCGCGCAGCG
>KL569581.1:1688-4534 GCA_000715685.1 Streptomyces lilacinus | reverse complement strand
CGTCCGCGGCGCCCACGCCAGCCGTGCCGGTGGCCGCCGACGGTGCCACCGCCCCCGCGGCCGACAACGCGGCCCCCGTGTCGGACGCCACCGCCCCCGCGGCCGAGGCCGCGCCCGGCACCCCCGAGGCCGAGCAGGCCGCCCCTGCGGCCGACGCGGCCGACACAGCCGCCGACGCGCCGGCCGCCAACGCCCCCGCCACCGTCGAAGGCGAGCAGCCCGTGCCGGACCAGGCCGCACCTGTAGTCGTAGCCGACGCCGCCACCGCCGCCGGTACGCCGGAGGCGCCCGGCAGCGAGGAGGCCGCCGCCCACATCCGCCTCGTCCCCTCCGCGCCCGCCGCCGAGGCAGACGCACCGCGCGACGAGCCCCTCGGGCCGCCGGCCGACGGGTACGGCGACGCCGAGCGCGCCGCCGTGCACCGCGTGATGCGCGAGCGCCGCGACATCCGCAAGGGCTTCCGGACCGACCCCATCCCGCACGAGGTGCTGCTGCGCGTCCTGGAGGCCGCGCACACCGCGCCCAGCGTGGGGCACTCCCAGCCGTGGGACTTCGTCGTCATCAAGTCCGCCGAGACGCGCAAGGCGATGCACGAGCTGGCGGCCCGTCAGCGCGAGGCGTACGCCAAGTCGCTGCCCAAGGCCCGGGCCAAGCAGTTCAAGGAACTGAAGATCGAGGCGATCCTCGACACCCCGGTCAACATCGTCGTCACCGCCGACCCCACCCGTGGGGGCCGGCACACCCTCGGCCGGCACACCCAGCCGCAGATGGCGCCGTACTCCTCCGCGCTCGCCGTGGAGAACCTCTGGCTCGCCGCCCGAGCCGAGGGCCTCGGCGTCGGCTGGGTGAGCTTCTTCGACGAGCGCGAGATGGTGCGCGAGCTCGGGCTGCCGGAGCACCTGGAGGTCGTGGCCTACCTGTGCGTCGGGTACGTCGACGAGTTCCCCGACGAGCCGGAGCTGATCCAGGCCGGCTGGTCCAAGCGCCGCCCGCTGTCGTGGGTCGTGCACGAGGAGACGTACGGGCGCCGCGCGCTGCCCGGCGAGGCCCCGCACGACCTGCTGGCCGAGACGCTGCGCGGCATCCGGCCGCTGGACGCCAAGGCGCTCGGCGAGGCCTGGGAGCGCCAGAAGCGCATGACCAAGCCGTCCGGCGCGCTCGGCATGCTGGAGATCATCTCCGCGCAGCTGTGCGGGCTGTCCCGCAAGTGCCCGCCGCCGATCCCGGAGCCCGCCGCCGTCGCGATCTTCGCGGGCGACCACGGCGTGCACCACCAGGGCGTCACGGCCTGGCCGCAGGAGGTCACCTCGCAGATGGTGGCCAACTTCCTGGGCGGCGGGGCCGTGTGCAACGCCTTCGCCAACCAGGTCGGCGCCGAGGTCTGCGTCGTGGACGTCGGCGTGGCGAGCGAGCTGCCGAGCACGCCCGGCCTGCTGCCGCGCAAGATCCGTCCCGGCACCGCCGACTTCACCACCGGGCCCGCGATGACCCGCGAGGAGGCGCTGCGCGCCGTCGAGGTCGGCATCGAGACCGCCCGCGACCTGGTCACGGCGGGCAACAAGGCGCTCCTGACGGGCGAGATGGGCATCGCCAACACCACCGTGTCGGCCGCGCTCATCGCCGTCTACACCGGCGCCGACCCCGCCGAGATCACCGGCCGGGGCACGGGCATCAACGACGAGATGCACGCCCGCAAGATCGACGTCGTCCGGCGCGCGCTGGAGCTCCACCAGCCGGACCCGCAGGACCCGATCGGGGTGCTCGCCGCCGTCGGCGGACTGGAGCACGCCGCGCTGGTGGGCCTGATCCTGGGCGGCGCCTCGCTGCGCACGCCCGTGATCCTGGACGGGGTGAGCGCGGGCGCCGCCGCCCTCGCCCGGAGGCGCTCGCGGCCTGCATCGCCGGCCACCGCAGCGCCGAGCCCGGCCACGTCGCCGCGCTCACCAAGCTGGGGCTGCGCCCGCTGGTCGACCTGGACCTGCGGCTCGGCGAGGGCACGGGCGCGCTGCTGGCGCTGCCCGTCGTGCAGAGCGCGGCCCGCGCGATGCACGAGGTGGCCACGTTCGACACCGCCGGTGTCAGCGAGAAGAGCTGACGCCCGCTCGCACCCACCGGTTTGTCCGCGATCGCCGGGTGGGCTCGAAAGAGCCCGCCCGGCGATTGACTTAGGGTGTCCCGAGGGCGTATTCCGCTCCTGACCAGCACCGCTGCACCGCTCCCGAGGAGACCGCATCCCATGGCCGAGCACTCGCACGTCGCCGCCTATCCCGTCGGACTGCGCCTGGCCGGGCGCCGCGTCGTCGTCCTGGGCGCCGGTCAGGTCGCCCAGCGGCGGCTGCCCGCGCTGCTCGCGGCCGGTGCGGACGTGCTGCTCGTCTCGCCCTCCGCCACCCCCTCCGTGGAGGCCATGGCCGAGGCCGGCGAGCTGCGCTGGGAGCGCCGTCGCTACCGCGACGGGGACCTGGAGGGCGCCTGGTACGCCCTGATCACCACCGACGACCCGGCCGCCAACGCCGCCGCCTCCGCCGAGGCCGAGGCCCGCCGCGTGTGGGCGGTGCGCAGCGACGACGCCGACGCCGCCTCCGCCTGGACCCCGGCCACCGGCCGGGCCGCCGGCGTCACCGTCGCCGTGCTGACCGGCCAGGACCCGCGCCGCTCCGCCGCCGTGCGGGACGCCGTCGTCGAGGGGCTGCGCGACGGCTCGCTGGTCGCCCCGCACTTCCGGGCCCGTACGAAGGGCGCCGTCGCGCTGGTCGGCGGCGGCCCCGGCGACCCGGACCTGATCACGGTGCGCGGCCGCCGGCTGCTCGCCGAGGCCGACGTGGTCGTCGCCGACCGGCTCGGCC
>KL569581.1:0-1429 GCA_000715685.1 Streptomyces lilacinus | reverse complement strand
GGCTCGGCCCGCGCGACCTGCTCGACGAGCTGCCGCCGCACGTCGAGGTCATCGACGCCGCCAAGATCCCCTACGGGCGGTTCATGGCCCAGGAGGCCATCAACAACGCCCTGATCGAGCACGCCAAGGCCGGCAAGGCCGTCGTGCGCCTCAAGGGCGGCGACCCCTTCGTCTTCGGCCGTGGCATGGAGGAGGTGCTGGCCCTGGCCGAGCACGGCATCCCGTGCACCGTCGTGCCCGGCATCTCCAGCTCCATCAGCGTCCCGGCGGTGGCCGGCATCCCCGTCACCCACCGCGCCGTGGCCCACGAGTTCACCGTGGTCAGTGGGCACGTCGCGCCCGACGACCCGCGGTCGATGGTCGACTGGGCCGCGCTGGCCCGGCTCCGCGGCACGCTGGTGCTGATGATGTCGGTGCAGAACCTCGCCGCGATCGCCGAGACGCTCGTCCGGCACGGCCGCCCCGCCGACACCCCCGTCGCCGTCGTGCAGGAGCTGTCTCGATGTGTATAAGAGACAGTCCCCGGCGCGTGAGCACCCCCGTCCCCCCAGGCACGACAAGCACGACAAGGCAGCGCTGACATGGCCGAACTCATCACGATCGACGACCCCGACGACCCGCGGCTCGGTGACTACACCGGCCTGACCGACGTCGAGCTGCGCCGCCGCCGCGAACCCGCCGAGGGCCTCTTCATCGCCGAGGGCGAGAAGGTCATCCGACGCGCCCTGCAGGCCGACTACGCGATGCGGTCGATGCTGCTCTCCGCCAAGTGGGTCGAGGTGATGCGCGACGTCATCGACGAGGCCGAGGCCCCCGTCTACGTCGTCACCCCGCAGCTCGCCGAGCGGGTGACGGGCTATCACGTCCACCGCGGCGCCCTCGCCTCCATGCGGCGCAAGGAGCTCCCGGACGCCGCGGAGCTGGTGCGGGACGCCCGCCGGGTCG
This sequence comes from Streptomyces lilacinus, assembly GCA_000715685.1. Taxonomy (GTDB): domain Bacteria; phylum Actinomycetota; class Actinomycetes; order Streptomycetales; family Streptomycetaceae; genus Streptomyces; species Streptomyces lilacinus. Next base: position 484 of record KL569581.1, on the reverse strand, counting down.
CGGTGCTCGAGAGCCTCGTGGACCACACCAACATCGGGGCAATTTTTCGCAGCGCCGCCGCCCTCGGCATGGACGCCGTGCTGCTCTCCCCGGACTGCGCGGACCCCCTCTACCGGCGGTCCGTGAAGGTGTCCATGGGCGCCGTCTTCTCCGTGCCGTACGCGCGCCTGGAGAACTGGCCGGCCGACCTGGAGACCGTGCGCGAGGCCGGCTTCCGGCTCCTCGCCCTCACCCCCGGCGAGCGGGCCGTCTCGATGGACGAGGCCGCCCCGCACCGCCTGGAGCGGGTCGCCCTCATGCTGGGCGCGGAAGGCGAGGGCCTGTCGACCCGCGCCCTGCGGGCGGCCGACGAGTGGGTCCGCATCCCCATGGCCCACGGCATCGACTCGCTCAACGTCGGCGCCGCGGCCGCCGTGGCCTTCTACGCGGTGGCCACGGGCCGCCCGACGTCGTAACAGTCGTCCTCAACGCCGGCGGGCTGGAT
>KL569580.1:7495-7677 GCA_000715685.1 Streptomyces lilacinus | reverse complement strand
CGCCGCAACGGCCACCGGGTGCTCGCGGTCGTACGGGGGTCGGCGGTCAACCAGGACGGTGCGTCCAGCGGGCTCACCGCCCCCAACGGCCCCTCGCAGCAGCGCGTCATCCGCCAGGCCCTCGCCAACGCCCGCCTGTCCGCCGCCGACGTCGACGCCGTCGAGGCGCACGGCACCGGCAC
>KL569580.1:6964-7189 GCA_000715685.1 Streptomyces lilacinus | reverse complement strand
ACGACGCTGGGCGACCCGATCGAGGCGCAGGCGCTCCTCGCCACGTACGGTCAGGAGCGCGCGGGGGGCAGGCCCCTCTTCCTGGGCTCCCTGAAGTCGAACATCGGCCACGCCCAGGCGGCGGCCGGTGTCGGCGGCGTCATCAAGTCCGTGATGGCGATACGTCACGGAGTCCTGCCCAGGACGCTGCACGCCGACGAGCCGTCGCCGCACGTCGACTGGTCG
>KL569580.1:6436-6670 GCA_000715685.1 Streptomyces lilacinus | reverse complement strand
CGCCGCACGTCGACTGGTCGGCGGGCGCGGTGGAACTGCTCACCGAGTCCCGCCCGTGGCCCGAGACCGGCGGACCGCGCCGGGTGGGCGTCTCGTCGTTCGGCGTGAGCGGCACCAACGCGCACACCATCATCGAACAGGCCCCGGACGAAGCGCCGGAAGAACCCCCCGGCACCGTGACCCCCGCGTCCGGACCGCTGCCGTGGCCGGTGTCGGGCCTGTCTCTTATACACA
>KL569580.1:5879-6153 GCA_000715685.1 Streptomyces lilacinus | reverse complement strand
CAAGCCCCCCGCCGCGCTGGCGGGCCAGGCGGCCCGCCTCCTGGAGTGGCTGGACGACGCCCCGCAAGCCGGCCCGGCCGACGTGGGCCTCTCCCTGGTCACCTCGCGGGCCACGCTCGACCACCGCGCGGTGGTACTGGGCGAGGACCGGGACGACTTCCGCCGCGGCCTGGAAGCACTCGCCCGCGGCGAGGAGACGCCCGGCGTCGTCCGCCGCACCGGCGACACGGGCCGGGGCGCCCCCGTCTTCGTCTTCCCCGGCCAGGGCTCCCAG
>KL569580.1:5439-5594 GCA_000715685.1 Streptomyces lilacinus | reverse complement strand
TTCGTCTTCCCCGGCCAGGGCTCCCAGTGGACCGGCATGGCGGCCGGACTGCTGGACTCCTCCGAGGAGTTCCGGGAGCGGATCGCGGAGTGCGAGCAGGCGCTGGCCCCGTTCGTGGACTGGTCGCTGACCGACGTACTGCGCGCCGAAGGCGA
>KL569580.1:4411-5148 GCA_000715685.1 Streptomyces lilacinus | reverse complement strand
ACGTACTGCGCGCCGAAGGCGAGCAGGGCCAGGCCTGGCTCGACCGGGTCGACGTCCTCCAGCCCGTGCTGTGGGCCGTCATGGTGTCGATCGCCGAACTGTGGCGCTCGGCCGGCGTGGTGCCCGCCGCGGTGGTGGGCAATTCGCAGGGCGAGATCGCCGCCGCCGTGGTGTCGGGCGCGCTGAGCATCGAGGACGGCGCTCGCGTCGTCGCGCTGCGCAGCGCCCTCGCCGTCGAGATCCTCGCCGGCCGCGGCGGCATGGTCGCCGTCGCGCTGCCGCGCGCGGAAACGGCCGCACTGATCGAGCCGTGGGGCGACGAGCTGGCCGTGGGCGGCGTCAACAGCCCCCTGACCACCATCGTCTCCGGCACCACCGCCGCACTGCGGGGCCTGCTGGAGCTCTGCAAGGAGCGGGGGACACGGGCCCGCGACATCCCGGCCGCCTTCGCCTCGCACTCGCCGCAGGCGGAGGTCATGCAGGAGGGACTCCTGGAACTGCTCGCGCCGGTCACCCCGTTGAAGCCCCGGGTCCCCTTCCACTCGACCGTGCGCGGACACCGCGGGGACGACGTCGCGGCCGTGTCCCTGGACGCCGCGTACTGGTACGACAACATGCGCCAGGAGGTCCTGTTCGAGGAGACCGTCCGCCACCTGCTGGCCGAGGGACGGTCCCTGTTCATCGAGATGAGCCCGCACCCGGTCATGGCGGGCGCCGTCGCGGAGACGGTCGAGGAC
>KL569580.1:3882-4167 GCA_000715685.1 Streptomyces lilacinus | reverse complement strand
TGTGTATAAGAGACAGGTCCTCTCCACCCTGCGGCGCGGCGAGGGCGGTCCGCGGCGCTGGCTCCAGGCCCTGGCCGAGGCGTACGTCCACGGGGTCGACGTCCACTGGGGCGCGGCCCTGGAGGGGCACGGCGGCCGCCGCGTCGAACTGCCCACGTACGCGTTCCAGCGCGCCCGGTACTGGCCCGAGACCGTCCCGCAGGTGGGCGCGGTCGGCGCCGCCGGGCTCGGTGCCGCCCACCACCCGCTGCTGGCCGCCGCCGTGTCCGCTGTCTCTTATACACA
>KL569580.1:701-3550 GCA_000715685.1 Streptomyces lilacinus | reverse complement strand
TAAGAGACAGCCACGCCGTCCTCGGCACCGTCCTGCTGCCCGGCACCGCCCTGGTGGAGGTGGCGCTGCGGGCCGGAGAGGCGGCGGGCCGCCCCCGCCTGGAGGAACTGGTGCTCCAGGCGCCCCTCGTCGTACCGCCGCAGGAGGGCCTGCACCTCCAGGTCGCGGTGAGCGCCCCGGGCGACGACGGCACGTGCGCGTTCACCGTGTACGCGCGGCCGGAGACCGCCGAGCCGACCGCGCCGTGGACCACGCACGCGACGGGCACCCTCGGCGACGAGGTTCCCGCCGAGGCGTTCGACCTCGCAGTGTGGCCTCCGGCGGGTGCCGAGCCCGTCCCGGTGGACGGCTGGTACGACGGCGCGGCCGCCGCCGGCTACGGTTACGGCCCCGCCTTCCGCGGGCTGCGCGCCGCCTGGCGGCGCGGCGACGAGGTGTTCGCGGACGTCGTCCTCGACGAGCAACTGCACGGCGCCGCCGAACGGTTCGCCGTCCACCCCGCCCTGTTCGACGCCGCCCTGCACGCGATCGGCGCCGCCGGGCTGCTGCCCGACACCGGCCGCATCCGGCTGCCGTTCTCCTGGACCGGCGTCAGCCTGTACGCCACCGGGGCGCTCGCCCTGCGCGTACGGCTCACCGCCGACGGGGCCGACACGGTCACCCTCCGGGCGGCCGACACCGCGGGCCGCCCCCTACTGGCCGCCGAGGCGCTGGCGACCAGGAGCGTGGCCCCCGCGGAGCTGCGCACGGCCGAGGACACCGCCCGCGACTGCCTGTTCCAGCTGGACTGGACGGAGTCCAGGGCGCCCTTGGCCGCCGTGGACCCGCAGGTCTGGGCGGTCGTCGGGGACGACGAGGCGGGGCTCGCCGAACGGCTGGCCGACCAGGTCGCCCTGCTCGACTGGCACCCGGACCTCGCCGCCCTGACCGAAGCCGTCGACGCGGGCCGCCCCGCGCCGGACGTCGTCGTGTGGTCGGTGCCCGGCACGAGCGGCGGCCTCGCCGCCGCCGCCCGTACCGCCACCACGGGCACCCTCGCCCTCCTCCAGGAGTTCCTCGGCGACCCCCGCCTCGAGCAGGCCACCCTGGTGGTCGCCACCCGGGGCGCCGTGACCGTCGACGCCACCGAGGACCTCACCGACGTCGCGGCCGCCGCCGCGCGGGGCCTGGTGCGCTCCGCGCAGAGCGAGAATCCGGGCCGGATCGTGCTCGTGGACCTCGACGGCGACCTCGAGGGCGAAGGCGCCGAGGCGTCCCTGCTCCGGCTGCCGCGTCTCCTGGACGCCGACGAGCCCCAACTGGCGCTGCGCGCCGGGAAGGCGCTCGTCCCCCGCCTCGCCCGCACCACGACCGCACCCACCGCGGCGGCCTCTCGCGACGACGCCCGCGTCCTGATCACCGGCGGCACCGGCGTCCTGGGCGCGATCGTCGCCCGGCACCTGGCCGCCGAGCACGGAGTGCGCGAGCTGCTGCTGCTCAGCCGGAGCGGCGCGAAGGCGGAGGGAGCGGCCGAACTCGTCGCGGAGCTCGCGGAGTTGGGTGCGCGTGCGGAAGTCGTCACCTGTGACGCCGCCGACCGCGACCGGCTCGCCGCGGTCCTCGCCGCGCACCCGGTCACCGGCGTCGTGCACGCCGCCGGAGTCCTCGACGACGGCGTCATCGGAACCCTGACCGCCGCACAGGTCGACACGGTGCTGCGGCCCAAGGCCGACGCGGCCGTCAACCTGCACGAGCTGACCCGCGACAGCGACCTCGACATGTTCGTCCTGTTCTCCTCGGCGGCCGCCACCACGGGAACCCCGGGACAGGGCAACTACGCCGCGGCCAACGCCTTCCTGGACGCCCTCGCCGCCCACCGGCGCGCCCGGGGCCTGCCCGCCGTGTCGATCGGTTGGGGCCTGTGGGCGCCGGCCAGCGGCATGACCAAGCACCTGGACGCCGCGGACCTGGCCAAGGCGGCCGGCGGCGGCGCCGCTCTGTCGGCCGAGGAGGGCATGGCCCTGCTCGACGCCGCCCACGGCGCGGGCGGCACCGCCCCCGCCCACCTCGTCGCGGCCCGCCTCGACCTGCCCGCGCTGCGGGCCGGCGCGGCGACCCACCCCGTACCGGCCGTACTGCGCGGCCTGGTGCCGGTCCCGGTGCGCCGGGCGGCGGACGGCGAGGACGCGTCCGTACTGCGTCAGAAGCTGACCGGGCTGTCCGAGGCCGAACGGCGCCGGACGCTCCTGGAACTCGTCCGGGGCCAGGTCGCGGGCGTGCTCGGCTACGGGAGCGCCGACGCCGTCGACCCCGAACGGGGCTTCAGCGAGCTGGGCTTCAGCTCACTGACCGCCATCGAGATGCGCAACCGGCTGGCCTCCGCCACCGGGCTGCGGCTCCCGACCACGCTGATCTTCGACTACCCGACGGCGACCGAGCTGACCAACCACCTGTACGCACAGCTGGTGGTCGACGGTCCGGCGGGCGAACCCCCGGTGCTCCAGAGCCTCGCGGCGCTGGAATCCGGCCTCGCCGCCGCGCAGGACGACGAAGAGACACGGGAGAGGGTCCTGCTGCGACTGCAGGTCCTCCTCGCCAAGTACGACACGCACGCCGCCGACGCCGCCGTCGACCCGGTGGACCTCGGAGAGGCCAGTGACGAGCAGATGTTCGCGTTGATCGACAACAACCTGGGGACACAGCAGTGAACACGTCGTCGACCGCCGTCGCCCCCGGCGCGCAGACCCGGGGAGGCCCCGATGGCGAATGAGGCAAAGCTCCGCGAATACCTCAAGCGGGCCACCACCGACCTGACCCAGGTCCGGCAGCGGCTGCGTGCCGTGGAGGCCGCGAACCACGAGCCGATCGCC
>KL569580.1:0-467 GCA_000715685.1 Streptomyces lilacinus | reverse complement strand
CCTGCCGGTTCCCCGGCGGGGTCGACAGCCCCGAGGCGCTCTGGCGGCTGGTGTCCCGGGACACCGACGCGATCTCCGCGTTCCCCGAGGACCGCGGATGGGACCTGGGCTTCTTCGACGCCGCCGACGCGGCGGGCGGCACCTTCCAGCGGAAGGGCGGATTCCTGCGCGACGTCGCGGACTTCGACCCCTCCCTGTTCGGGATCTCGCCGCGCGAGGCCCTCGGCATGGACCCCCAGCAGCGCCTGATGCTGGAGACCTCCTGGGAGGCCGTGGAGCGGGCGGGCATCGACCCGACCTCACTGCGCGGCAGCCGCACCGGCGTCTTCGCGGGCGTGATGTACAACGAGTACGCCGCCCGCGCCCTGGACATCCCGGAGGGCGTGGCCACCTACCTGGGCACCGGCAGCGCGCCCAGCGTCGTCACCGGCCGGGTGTCGTACACCCTCGGCCTGGAGGGCCCGGCG
>KL569579.1:15712-18625 GCA_000715685.1 Streptomyces lilacinus | reverse complement strand
GGCACCGGGCGACCGGACGTCCTCCTCGTCTCCGTCGGCGCCCTCGCCCCGATGTGCCTGGAGATCGCCGACCTCCTCGACAAGCAGGGCATCTCCACCACCGTCGTCGACCCGCGCTGGGTCAAGCCCGTCGACGAGGCCCTGCCCGGCCTGGCCGCCGAGCACCGCGTCGTCGTCACCGTCGAGGACAACGGCCGCGTCGGCGGCGTCGGCTCCGCGATCGCCCAGGCGCTGCGCGACGCGGGCGTGGACCTGCCGCTGCGCGACTTCGGCATCCCGCAGCGCTTCCTCGACCACGCCTCCCGCAAGGAGATCATGGCCGAGATCGGGCTGACCGCGCCCGACATCGCCCGCCAGGTCACCGGGCTCGTCGCCAAGCTCGACGGGCGCTTCGAGGACAGCGCGGAGAACCCCGCGCAAGACGTGACCCAGGACACCGCGCCGGCCGGTGCCGAGGCCGCCGAGGCCGTGCGCGACTGACGCTCCCTCAACAAGACGTGCCCCGGGGCCGACCGGACCACTCCCGTGGTCCGGTCGGCCCTTTCCGTGTGGATGCGCTTGCCCTCCATCGGGTGAATCCTGGACGGGGTGGCTGTGGCCGCCCGCGCAAGGCCCCGATCATCGCGGACACTCGCCCAGTTCAGGGTGGACGAGCGACGCCGACCAGGTGGAGGTGAGCCGATGAGCACAGAGCATCCCCGGAAGGACACCGAGCATCGCCGGAGCGGCCGCGGCAGGAGCGGCATGTTCCGGACCAAGACGGTGGAGCAGTCCATCCAGGACACCGAGGAGCCGGAGCACACTCTCAGAAGGGACCTGTCCGCCCTCGACCTGACCGTCTTCGGTGTCGGCGTCGTCATCGGCACCGGCATCTTCGTGCTCACCGGAAAGGTCGCCAAGGAGAACGCCGGGCCGTCCGTGGCCCTGGCCTTCGTCCTGGCCGGCATCGTGTGCGGACTCGCGGCGCTGTGCTACGCCGAGTTCGCCTCCACCGTGCCGGTGGCCGGGTCCGCGTACACCTTCTCCTACGCCTCGCTCGGCGAGCTGCCCGCCTGGATCATCGGCTGGGACCTGATCCTGGAGCTGGCGCTGGGCTGCGCCGTGGTGGCTGTCGGCTGGTCCGGCTACATCCAGTCTCTGATGGACAACGTCGGCTGGCACCTGCCCGGGCCGCTGACCGGGGCGCACGACGGCAAATTCGGCTTCGACCTCCTCGCCTGCGTCCTCGTCCTGGTCCTCACGGGCATCCTGGTCCTCGGCATGAAGCTGTCCTCGCGCGTGACCGCCGTCGTGGTCGGCGTGAAGGTCACCGTCGTCCTGATCGTCATCATCGTGGGCGCCTTCTTCATCTCCGGCGCCAACTACGAGCCGTTCATCCCGCCCTCCAAGGGGGCCGAGAGCGCCGGAGGGCTCGCGGCTCCGCTGATCCAGGTGATGTTCGGCTTCACCCCGTCCAACTTCGGCGTCATGGGCATCTTCGCGGCGGCGGCCGTGGTCTTCTTCGCCTTCATCGGCTTCGACATCGTCGCCACCGCCGCCGAGGAGACCCGCAACCCCCAGCGCGACCTGCCGCGCGGCATCCTCGGCTCGCTCGCCATCTGTACGGTGCTCTACGTGGCCGTGTCCGTCGTCGTCACCGGCATGCAGAAGTACGACCAGCTCTCCGTGAAGGCACCGCTCGCCGACGCCTTCAAGGCCGCCGGGCACCCCTTCTGGGCGGGACTGATCAGCTTCGGCGCCGCCGTCGGCCTCACCTCCGTCTGCATGATCCTGCTGCTCGGACAGAGCCGGGTCTTCTTCGCCATGAGCCGCGACGGACTGTTGCCGCGCTTCTTCTCCACCGTCCACCCCCGCTACGGCACGCCCCACCGCTCGACGATCCTCCTGGGCGTCGTCGTCGCCGTCGTCGCGGGCTTCACCTCGATCGACGTGCTGGCCGAGCTGGTCAACATCGGCACGCTCTTCGCGTTCGTCGTCGTCGCGCTCGGCGTCATCCTCCTGCGCCGCTCCCGCCCCGACCTGCCGCGCGCCTTCCGCACGCCGTTCGTACCCGCCGTCCCCATCCTGTCGGTCGTGGCCTCGCTGTGGCTGATGCTCAACCTGCCGTCGGAGACGTGGGTGCGGTTCGCCGTGTGGATGGTCATCGGCGTGGTGCTCTACTTCGTCTACGGGCGGCGCTCGAGCCGGCTGCACGGCGCGGACACCATGCGCCGGCCCGAGGTTTGACGGCCGCGTTTCCGATGCCTGTGTTCGAGGGGCGCGCTCGGTACGGCTGTCACGGCCGTACCGAGCGCGGTCCCGCCACCTCGGCGCCCAGCGCCCGCACCCGTACGCGCAGCTCCCGGTCGGCGGTCACCACGACACAGCGCCGGCCGGGCTCGCGGTCGGCCACCAGCCGCACGATGTGATCGTCACCGCTCCCGGGGGCCGCCTCCACCCGTACCCCCGGCACCGCCGCCGCGCCGCGCGCCGCGCCCTCCACGACCAGCACGATCTCCAGCGGTCCCGGCAGCTCCGGATCGACCGCCTCCGCCGGCAGCCCGTCCGCGGCGTACGGCACCAGCAGGTCGCGCAGCCGCTCGGCCGCGCCGAGCCGGTCCCGCCACCAGCCGTCGGGCACGGAACCGACGACGTTCGCGGCGTCCACGACGAGAAGAGCGCTCATGCGCACAGCCTAAAGCCGCAGCTCAGTGCAGTGTTATGGTCGAGGATCGTTCCCACGTTCGTTCCCGGACCCGTTCCAAGAGAGGCTGGTCAGCGAGTCATGGCAGTGCGCACGGCCACCACCACCGGCTGGTTGCTGCGGGGCAGCGACGGCCGCCTCACGGCCTACGCCCCGGCCTCGGGCGGGCTCACCCGCTGGACCGAGGTCCGCCCGGGCGGGGAGTGGACGGGCTCTGTCTCTTATACACA
>KL569579.1:14555-15429 GCA_000715685.1 Streptomyces lilacinus | reverse complement strand
GCGCCGAGGGCTACGTCTACGTGGCCGGCCTGCGCCGCCGCGCGCACGAGGACGGCCGCGCCGAGACCGACGTGGTCTACTCCACGCAGTTCCAGTCCGGCCGCGCCATGACGAACTGGCGCTCCATCGGCACGCCCTACGGCAGCGACTGGGAGCGCGCCGACCAGATCGGCTTCCCCGTGGCGGCGGTGGACGGCGTGGGCCTGCACCTGTACTTCCGCAACGCGGGCGGGGGCGTGAGCGGGCGCCGCCAGGACGCCCGGGGCATCTGGGGCTCGTGGCTGGACATCGAGGGCAACAAGGTCATCGACTCCGGGTCGGTGGGCATCTCCGACGACGGGCTCATCGAGCTGGCCGCGCCCGCGCCGGACTATGTGCTGCGCTGGCGGCAGGAGGAGCCGGGCGGCGCGCTGAAGCGGCAGCCGGATACGGCGGTCAAGGCGCGGCCGGGGTCTTTCGCCTCGGCTCCGGCGCCGGCCGGGGGCGTTGCCCACTATTGGCGTACGGAGGGGGACTCCGTGCTGCATGTCCAGGACGCGGGCTCGGGTGAGCCGCGGGCTCTGGCGTCGCTGGGGGGCGACGGGAGCGGGCCGGTGGCGGCGCTGGGTGATGTGCTGGCGCAGCGGTCGGATGCGGGGCGGGTCGTGGTCGCGGTGGGCGAGGACGGGCCGTGGGCCGACACCGGGCAGGAGTGTGTGGGGGCGCCGGCGTTGGCGCGCGACGCGGAGGGGCGGCTTGTCCTGGCCGCCGTTGGCCCGGACGGGGGGCTGCGGGTTGCGCGGCAGCGCGGTGCGGGGGCCGAGTTCGGCGCTTGGGTTCAGGCGTAGCTTTCCCCCACCCCGCTCCTTCCCGTAACCGGGGCTCCGCCCCGGAC
>KL569579.1:13322-14263 GCA_000715685.1 Streptomyces lilacinus | reverse complement strand
TTTGTCACAACCGCGTCGCGCTCCGCAGGCCGGCCGCGTAGAAGCCGTTGCCGTCGAGGCGGGCGGTGCCGCCCTTGTCGCCGAAGGTGGGGCCGTTGGCTTCTTCGCGGCTGGAGAGGAAGCGGGGTTTGCCGTCGGTGTCGAGGCCGAGGTAGATGCCGACGTGGTCGAGGCGGTCGCCCGTGCGGCGGTCGATCTTGAAGAAGACCAGGTCGCCCGGCTGGAGCCGGTCGATCGCCTCGGGGCGCTTGCCGTTGAGTTCGAGGACCGGCACGCCGGGGGAGAGGCGGGCCATGCCGTTGGCGGTGCGCGGCAGGCCGTCGCCCTTGACGTCCTTGCCCAGCAGGGGATAGCGGGCGCGGTAGCCGAAGACGGTGCGGACGAAGCCGGAGCAGTCGATCGACCGGAACCGCTGGGGCTCGGGGCGTTCCACGGTGCCGTCGCGGAAGGTGTAGGGGATGCCGAGGTAGTCGTAGAAGTCCGACTGCTCGAGGCGGAGGTCGCCGGCGGCGGAGCCGTTGGGGTTCAGGGGGCCGAACTGGGCGTCGCCCGCGTAGGGGATGCCGCGGGCGTCCTTCTTCTGCGGGGCGCCGTCGAGGTACTCCATGCCGAAGGCGAAGATGTCCGGTTCCTTGCTGCCGAGGTTGCGGCGGAACCAGTCGGTGAACCAGGGGGCCTTCTCCGCGCCCTCCTTCCACTTCTCCGGCAGCAGCCGCACCCAGCTGTCGCTGGTCACCTTCGCCGAGGTGTACTTCGGCTCCGTGAAGGTGCGGCTCGGGCCGGTCAGCACGGCGGTGCGGGCGTTGTCGGTGAAGGTGGCCAGGACGCCGCCGTCGGCGGAGCGCACGACGGTGCGGGCCGGGTTGGCCAGGCGCTCGAAGCGGCGCTCGCCGGAGGGGACGGCCTTGCCGGCGGAGGCGTTCGCCGAACCGCCGACGGCC
>KL569579.1:11122-13098 GCA_000715685.1 Streptomyces lilacinus | reverse complement strand
TGTGTATAAGAGACAGACTCCACGGTGAGGTAGGCGCTGGCGCCGAGCAGGGAGAGCACGACGACGGTGTGCAGGGCGCGGCGGCCGCCCTTGCCGGACGCCTTCTTGCGGGACCGGGACTTCGTCTTCTTCCGGGACATGTCTCTGCGCTCCGTATCGTGTCGGCCGCGTCAGGCGGTGGGCATGAAGCCGAGCAGGATGCCGGCGGTCAGGACGACGTAGTTGGCGAGCGACACCGTGCCGGTGGCCAGCAGGGTCGCGCCGCGCGGTTGCCGCACCAGCTGGTAGGCGATCAGACCGGGCACGATGAAGCCGAGGGTCTGGTTGGCGTACATGAGGGGGAACTGCTGCTGGAGGACGACGTACAGGGTCGCCTGCAGCACCACGCCGGTCAGTACGACGGCCGCGAACAGCCGCTTGCCGTAGAGGATCACGTACCGCTGGAGCAGCAGGGTCCCCAGGTACGTGAGCACGGTGATGCCGACGACCATCGCGGCCTTCTGCAGGTCCTCGACCAGGGTGAGGGCCAGCCAGCCGGGGGTGATCATGCCGCCGGGGGAGAGGTTGGTCGTCAGGTAGCAGACCAGCGAGAAGAGCAGGCCGAGCGCGATCCCGATCGCGGCGATCTCCGGGGTGAGGACGGCGGGGATCAACGGAACTCTCCTGTGGTCTGCGTCTGGGGTGTGTCGTCCGCGGGCAGCTCGGCCAGCCGCTCCAGCAGCAGTTCGCCCTGGCCGTGGATGTTGCCGATGGCCACCAGCGAGGCGCCGGGGGTGAGCCGGCCCAGGATCTCGGCCTCCAGCTCGGCGGCCGGGCGCCGGTCGCCGCCGAGGTCGACGACCCGGTCGCGCCACCCGGCGGGGATCGCGTCGTGGGCGCTCTTGGTGGGGTGGCCGATGAGGAAGACCGAGTCCGGGTCCAGCCGGGGGACGATCTCGCCCATCTGACCGTTGCGCTCGACGCGGTCGGGGCGGCAGTTGATGAGGACGTGCAGCGGCCGCTCGACGGCGCCGAGGCTCAGCAGCTGCTCGACGTTCATCAGCGTCGACTCGGGGTCGTTGGCCGCGAAGATGTTGGCGAAGCGGAACGGCATGCCCTCGGGGGTGAGGTAGCGCTCGACGGAGAGCACGCCCGGGTCCGGCGGCGCGTCGTACATGCCCTGGAGGGCGGTCGCGCGGTCGACGCCCAGCAGCTCGGCGACGGCGAGGGCGATGGCGACGTTCTCCTTGAACGTGAACCAGCTGAAGCCGCGCAGTTCCGCGTCGCTGACCGACTCCGGGTCCACGGCGATCAGCCGGCAGTCGCGCCTGGCGGCCTCCTCGCGCAGGATGGGCAGCCGGTCCCGCTCGGCCGTGACGCAGATGCCGCCCTGCGGCATGGACCGGCTCAGGGAGCGGGCCACGTCGTCCAGGGTGGGGCCCATCTCGGCGAGGTGGTCCTCGCGGACGTTGCACAGCACGCCGATGGTGGAGCGGATGAGCTTGGTCTGGTTGACCTCCTGCAGGGCCGGCATGACGGCCATGCACTCGATCACCAGGGCGTCCGGCCGGTAGGCGGCGGCGCGTCGCACGATGCCGATCTGCTCGACGACGTTGGCGATGCCGAACTTGCGGTAGACCGGCTCCTCGGTGGCGTCCGGGTGGATGAAGCGGGCCGCGGTGCCGGTGGTCTTGGCGACCGTGACGAGCCCGCCGCCGCGCAGCGCGCCGGCGCACAGCCGCGTGATGGAGCTCTTGCCGCGGATGCCGTTGATGAGGACCCGGGTGGGGATCATCTCGAGGTTGGTGAAGTGCCGGCGCTGCTCGATGACGCCCGCGACCAGGAGGATCGCGCAGCAGATCACCAGGACCGTGTAGAGGAAGAGCACGCGTCAGGTCCTTCCGGAGGGGCGCGCCAGCTGCTGCCGGATCAGTTCGAGGTTGCGGATGACCGCGCCCGTCTCGTCGTGGTGCTGCGGGAACAGGACCGTCTTGCGG
>KL569579.1:9900-10842 GCA_000715685.1 Streptomyces lilacinus | reverse complement strand
GTATAAGAGACAGCGGCGAGGCCGCGCAGCGGGCGGACGACGATGATGAACAGCCAGCCCAGGCAGGCCACGGCGGCGGTGACGCCGAGGAGTCCGGCGAGCATGGTGCGGCGGTGGGCGGTGAACTCGGGCAGCTCGAGCCAGGAGGTGGGCTGGGAGCTGACGACCTGCCACTCCAGGTCGCGGACCGCGCCGCCGCCGGTGAAGGGGGCCGCGGCCGCGATGTCGGAGGAGCGGTCGGAGCGGTGCAGGACGGCGGTGCCGGAGGTCCTGCCGGCGTTCTCTCGGGCGGTCGTGGCGAGCTTGTCGAGGTGGCCGGAGGGCAGCTTCGCGAAGGCCCGGAAGCCGTGCGCGCGGTCGGCGGCGACGACGCGGTGCTCCTTGTCGACCAGCCAGACCTGGCCGAGGCCGGGCCGGGTGACCAGGGATATGAGGAACTGCGGGTCGTACTCGCCGACCACCGCGCGGCCCGTGCCGCCGGGCACCGCCGCGTAGGCGGCGATCAGCGGTTCCTTGCCGGAGGTGTTGAGCTGGACGACGGCGTCCGCGTGGGGCGGCTTGCCGTCCGGGTGGTGGGGGGAGGTGCCGGCACGGGAGAGTACCTTGCCGGCGCGGTCGACGACGTAGACCGCGCGGTAGCGGCCGTGCTCGCGCAGCGTCTTCTCCAGGACGGCCCGCTCGGCGGCCTCCGTGGTCTCCTTCGGGTCGCCCGCGCCGATGACCTGGGCGACCGAGGCCACGTCGGCCCAGCCCTCGTTGAGCGCCTTGCGGACGCGGTCGGAGGCGGTGTCGGTGCGCCGGCGCTGGTCCTCGACGAGCTGCTTGGGCACGGAGACGGTGCTGCCGGGGCGGTTGACGAGCAGGAGCAGCGGCGCGGCCCACGCCAGGAGGACCGCGGCGCAGACGATCACGGTGCCGCGGGTGCCGAAGCCGCCGCGGGCC
>KL569579.1:8520-9578 GCA_000715685.1 Streptomyces lilacinus | reverse complement strand
GGTCCAGCTCGCCCCGGGCGAGCCGGCGGCTCTCCAGGTAGAGCTGGAGCAGCGGCCGCTGGACCGTGCGCAGCAGCACCCAGCAGACGAGCAGTGCGAGGACGAGGAGGATGCCGGCGGCGACGAGGCCGAAGGCCTGGGTGCGGACGGCCGTGGGGTCCTCGGTGACCTGGACGGAGGTGATGACCGACAGGCCGAGGCCGCCCGCCGCGCTGGTCTCGCCCGGCGCGCGGCCCGCGGCCGCCCAGCCGACGACCGTACGGGCGTCCCCGCGCCGGTCGCCCATGAGGTGGCCGCTGGCGCCGGGGTGGCCGCCGGCCTCGGGCGTCTTCGCGGAGTCGGCGGCGGCGGTCCTGCGGGCCTGCTTGGCCCAGGACTTGCGGGCCACGGAGGGGCCGTCGCTGGCCAGGACGGTGCCGGCCGAGTCGACGACGAGCAGCGAGCGGCTCTCGCCCGCGGAGATGCCGGGGGTGTTGAGGGAGCCGGAGGCGACCAGCAGCCGGGTCCTGTCGCCGCCGCGCAGGGCGGCGACGACGAGCATGCGGGTCTCGCCGGAGCCCAGCTTCACCAGGCGCGGGCCGAGGAGGTCGCCGCCGTCCTTCGCGTCGCCCTTCCCGTCCTTGCCGTTCTTGCCGTTCTTGCCGTTCTTGCCGTTCGTGCCGGTCAGGACGGTCGCGAGGGGGATGTTCTCGCCGCGGGCGGCGAGCAGGGTGCCGCCGGCCGGGTCGACGACCGCCGTGCCGCGCCACTTGCTGTAGATCTTGCCGAGCTGGTCGAGCACGGCGTCGGGGGAGGCGGGCTCGGGCCCGCTGAACTGGGCAGCGGCGCGCTCGATGTCGGTGATGCTCTCGTCGAGCGAGGCCCGCAGCGACAGCGCGCCGTCCTCGGCCACGTGCTGCTGGGAGGTGAGGACCGCCGTGTCCATCAGCGCGCTGTCGCGGTCGCCGAGCACCAGGGCCGTCGTGCCCGCCACCGCCAGCAGCAGGGCCAGCAGGGCCGCGATGGGCGGCCGGGCGCCGCCCAGGAGCGGCATGTCGGCCCGCCGACGGATCTTGCGA
>KL569579.1:6931-8256 GCA_000715685.1 Streptomyces lilacinus | reverse complement strand
CCGACGGATCTTGCGACGGCGGGAGCCGCGCGAAGCGGACAACGGTCTTCCTCTCGGTCGCGGCATGCGGGGCATGCCGAGGACCGTGAGGTGCCTGAACTGTCTGCCGCCGGCGTCTTTGTAGGCGTGAATCGTTCGGATTGTAGGCAAACCCTAAACTGCTGACAAAAGTCTCTGTATGGTCACGGTCAAATCCTGTCGCTTGTCGCGTTTTTCCGCGTGTCCTTGCCGCCGTGGCGTGACGGGACCGTGATAATGCCCGGCCGCCACGGCCCTCTCCGCCGTCCCCGCCGCCCGTCGTCGTCCGGCGCGTTTCCGGCGTGTTCCCGAAGCCGATTGCGGGCCGGGTATTTTTGCCTGCCATGAGCCTCAAGCCGGCGAAGTCCGTCACCGTGATGTCCGTGCTCGTCGGCGCGGTCGCGCTGGCGGTGCTCGCGGGCCTGACCGGGTGCTCCGCGGCGACCGGCCGGACGACCTCGGCCTCCGGCGGCCGCCCGCCCGCGGCCCCGGCGGAGCCGGCGCGGACCGTCGACCTGGGCGAGTGGATCACCCGCTTCACCGACCGCCGACGGCGTCCGCCTCCTGATCGACGGCGAGAAGGACGCCGCCGAGCGGTCGCTGGCGCAGGCCGGCTACGCCGTGCACACCCTCGTCGACCGGCGGGACGGGCACCGGTTCGCCGAGATCGCCGACGCCACCGAGGACGGCGAGGCCACCCGCGGCTGGGGCCGCGTCTACATCGACCTGCGCGGGCCCGCCCGCTGGATGGTGCAGGTCCCGCACCCCAGCGCCGACCAGCGCAGCGAGCAGCTCGGCATCGGCGTGCTGCGCGGCGCCCCCGGCGGCGTGCTGGTCCTCGCCGGCGCGCACCGCGCGGCGACCGCCACCGGCGGCGGGGCCGGCGAGGGCGAGGACGCGGACGCGGCCGACGTCGCCCACCGCTCGGACTCCGTCTTCGCCGCCGTCGCCGACGGCCTCGCCGACCGCGGCTTCCCCGCCGTGCAGGTGCACGGCTTCGCCGACAGCAGCCTCCCCGACCACGACGTGGTCGTCTCGCCCGGCAAGGGCGACGCCGGCCTGCCCGCCGCCCGGCGGCTGGCGGCCGCGCTGAGCCACGAGGATCTGCGGGTCTGCGAGGTGTGGAAGCGCTACTGCGGCCGGCTCGAGGGCCGCACCAACGTCGAGGGCGACCACGCGGACGCGGCCGGCGTGCCGTTCCTGCACGTCGAGCACAGCCGCCGGGTGCGCTTCGACGACGACCTCGTCGCGCGGGCCGTGCGGTCCCTGACCGAGGTGACCAGGCGCTGGAGCGCCGGCCGCGGCTA
>KL569579.1:3953-6650 GCA_000715685.1 Streptomyces lilacinus | reverse complement strand
ATGTGTATAAGAGACAGGCCGCCGGGCGCGCCGCGGCGCGGGCGGGCTCTCTTCGGGCGCATCGGGCCCGACATCGACCCTCGGTGCTTTACTTCACCAACTCGCAGGCGAATTATCCCTTTTTGCCGCATTGCATATGAAGGGATAGATAGTGCCAGTGAGAGCAGCAGCCCTGTACGGAACCCTCGGATCCCTGGTCCTGACCGGGCTCACCGGCCTCCCGTCCGCACCGGTGCACGCCCTGGACGGCCGCGCGGAGGCGCGCGGAGTGACCCTGGCGGCCCAGCGGGCCGCCGCCAGGGGCATCGACTTCGACGACTGCCCCGCCGTGGAGGGCCTCGCCGCCCCCGTGGAGTGCGGCACCGTGTCCGTACCGCTGGACTACGCCCGTCCCAACGGCAAGCACATCAACCTCACCGTCAGCCGCGCCCGTGCCACCGGCGGGGGCGCGGCCCGGCAGGGCGCCGTCGTCTTCAACCCCGGCGGGCCGGGCGGCAACGGCATGTTCTACCCCCTGCTCGCCCGCCTGCCCCAGTGGCGCCACATCGCCGACGCCTACGACCTCATCGGCTACGCCCCGCGCGGCGTCGGCCGCTCCGCACCGCTGACCTGCGTCAACCCGTCCCGCTTCGCCAAGGGCCCCACCGAGGCCCCCGAGCACCCCTCCGTCGCGTACAAGAAGAAGCAGATCGAGAAGGCCCGCGCCTACGCCCGGTCCTGCGCCCGGCGCAACGGCGCCGACCTGCGGCACTTCACCAGCCTCAACAACGCCCGCGACCTCGACGTGCTGCGCGCCGCGCTCGGCGAGAAGAAGCTGACGTACATGGGCGCCTCCTACGGCACCTACTTCGGCGCCCTCTACGCCTCGCTCTTCCCCACACACGTCCGCCGCATGGTCTTCGACAGCATCGTCAACCCCGACCCCCGCAAGGTCTGGTACGGCAACAACCTCGACCAGTCCGCCGCCTTCGAGCGCCGCTTCGGCGACTGGCGCCGCTGGGTCGCCCGGCACCACGCCGTCTACCGCCTGGGACGCACGGCGAAGGAGGTGTACGCGTCGTACGAGAAGGCGAACCACGCGCTCGAGCGGCACCCCGCGGGCGGCACCGTCGGCCCCGCCCAGCTGCAGGGCGCCTTCCTCAAGGCCGGCTACTCCGACAGCCACTGGGCGCGCGACGCCTACGCGCTCTCCGCCTACCTCGAGGGCGACGACCGCCCGCTGGTCGCGCTCGCCGGGCCCGGCGGCGACGGCCGGTCCCCCGAGAACGAGAACGCCGTCTACACCACCGTCGAGTGCAACGACTCGCCGTGGCCGCGCTCGTGGTCGCTGTGGGACCGGGACAACACCCGGCTCGCCGAGCGGGCGCCGTTCGAGACGTGGAGCAACGCCTTCATGAACCTGCCCTGCGCCTTCTGGCAGGGCCCCCGGCAGCGGCCGCTCGACATCCACGTGGGCCGGAAGTCCGGCCTGCCGCACACGCTGCTGCTGGCCGCCGAGCGGGACGCGGCCACGCCGTACAAGGGCGCCCTCGAGCTGCAGAAGCGCCTGGAGGGCTCGTCGCTGGTCACCGAGCGGGGCGCGGGCACCCACGGCATCGGCGGCGGCCCCAACGCCTGCGTGAACCGCTACCTCGAGACGTACCTGCTCACCGGCGAGGTCCCGGCCCGACGCGTGTACTGCGCCCCGCGCGCGGAGCCGCGGGCGACGACGAACTGAGCCGAAGCACGGAGAAGGACCGGGTTCCGCGGAGTGGAACCCGGCCCTTCGGCGTTCGTCAGGCGAGCCCGGCGATCAGGTCCGCGACCGCCTTGCGGCGACCCGTGTAGAAGGGGACCTCCTCGCGCACGTGCATCCGCGCCTCGGAGGCGCGCAGATGACGCATGAGGTCGACGATGCGGTAGAGGTCGTTCGCCTCGAAGGCGAGGAGCCACTCGTAGTCGCCCAGCGAGAACGACGCGACCGTGTTGGCCCGGACGTCCGGGAAGCCGCGCGCCATCTTGCCGTGGTCGGCGAGCATGCGACGGCGGTCCTCGTCGGGCAGCAGGTACCAGTCGTACGAGCGCACGAAGGGGTAGACGCTGACGTAGTCGCGCGGCGTCTCGTCGGCGAGGAAGGCCGGGATGTGCGACTTGTTGAACTCGGCGGGGCGGTGCAGCGCCATGTTCGACCACACCGGCTC
This sequence comes from Streptomyces lilacinus, assembly GCA_000715685.1. Lineage (GTDB taxonomy): Bacteria > Actinomycetota > Actinomycetes > Streptomycetales > Streptomycetaceae > Streptomyces > Streptomyces lilacinus. The sequence goes on along the minus strand of KL569579.1, from coordinate 4,470 downwards.
CAGGGCGCGGCCCAGCCGGGTGCGGCGGAAGCGGTTGTAGGCGTCCTGCAGGGCGTCCGAGGTCTCGGAGTGCCACCAGATCATCACGTCGGCGTCGGCCCGCAGACCCGACAGGTCGTAGGTGCCGCGGACCGTGACGTCCTTCTCGGCGAGCTGCTCGAAGAGCTCCTCGACCTCGTCCGCCCAGCCGGCGCGGTCCTGCGGCAGCACGTCCCGCAGCTTGAACACCGACCAGAGGGTGTAGCGGATGACCTCGTTGAGGTCCTTGGCCTTCTTGCCGGCGTTCGGGGTCTTCACAGGGGCGTCAGTCATGTCCCTATTCTCACTCGCCGCCCGCGGAGTCCTCCGCCAGGGTCGCGAGGACCTCCTCGGCGGCCCGCCGGCCGCTGCCCACGCAGGCCGGGATGCCCACGCCGTCGTAGGCAGCGCCGCACACCCGCAGGCCGGGCAGGCGGGCCACGCCGGCGCGGACGCGGGCGACGCGCTCGAGGTGGCCCACCGGGTACTGCGGCAGCCC
>KL569579.1:3129-3675 GCA_000715685.1 Streptomyces lilacinus | reverse complement strand
GCGGGTCACCCGCGTGTCCACGGGCGCGGCGGCGAGGCCGACGGCGTCGCCGAGGTCCTTCAGCGACATCGATACCAGCTCGGCATCCTCGCGCTTCAGATCGTCCTCGTCGCCGAACCGCCCGATCGAGGTACGCAGAACGAAGAGATCGGGGTCGGCCTCGGCGTTCCAGCCCCACTTGTTGCTGGAGAAGGTCGACGCCTTGATCTTCCGGCCGTCGACGGGCGGCACGAGGAAGCCGCTGCCGTGCAGCAGCCCCTCGACCTCGGAACGCCGGAAGGCCATCGTGACCAGGGCCATGGAGGCGTACTCGACGCCGGCGAGCTCGGCGGAGGCGGCCGACGCCCCGGCCGGCAGCAGCTGTGCCGCCACGGGCGCCGGGGTCGCGAGCACCACGGCGTCGGCGGTCAGCACTCCCTCCCCGGTCACGACGTGCCAGCCGCGCGCGGTGCGCTCGAGGGAGCGTACGGGCGTGTGCGTACGGATCTCCGCCCCGGCCGCGGTCACCGCCTCCGCCACCGCGCCCGGCAGCCGCCCGATGCCGCC
>KL569579.1:2675-2851 GCA_000715685.1 Streptomyces lilacinus | reverse complement strand
GCCCATGAACACCGGCCCGGCCTGCTGCGGCGCGGCGGCGGCCCGGGCCTGCAGCGCCCGCACCGCGGCGGTGAGCGTGCCGTGGGTGCGCGCGGCCTCGAAGAGCTGCGGCACGGCCGTCCGCAGCGAGATCTTGTAGGCGTCGCCCGCGTAGACGCCTGTCTCTTATACACATC
>KL569579.1:1049-2389 GCA_000715685.1 Streptomyces lilacinus | reverse complement strand
GTGTATAAGAGACAGGTCCACGACCTCGCGGCCCATCCGCTCGGCCACGTAGGCGCCGATCGCTACGTCCTCGCCCAGCTCGGTGGGGGGCAGCTCCTCGTCCCGGGCGATCCGGGCGAGGCCCTCGGCCGACAGGACGCCGGCGGCGGCCAGCTCACCGAGGTCGCCGGGCACGCCCATCATGTGCCCCTTCGGCAGCGGCCTGAGCTCGCCCCGGTTCCACAGCATGGCCGTCGCCGAGGGCGGCCGCAGGGCGTCGCCGAGCCCGGCCGCCCGGGCCAGGCCGACGGCCTCCGGCCGCCGCGCCAGCATCGACTCGGCACCCAGGTCCACGGGCATGCCGGCGATCTCGCCGGTCAGCAGCTTGCCGCCCACGCGGCCGGAGCCCTCCAGGACCGTCACGCGCGCACCGCCCTCCAGCAGTCGGTGGGCGGCCGCCAGGCCGGAGATCCCGCCACCGATGACCACCACGTGCCGCGAAGAGGTGTGCGCTGCGCTCATGGCTCCACTGTCTCAAATCCCCACGCCAGGCCACCCGGCACCCCATTGACATCGACCGGCGCCCCGCCGAAGACTCGCGCGCACACGACCGTCTCACGACCGCCCCACCGTCCCACCCGTCACGAACGTTTACGGAGACCCCATGAACGACCGCATCCGGGATGTGTACATCGTCGACGCCGTCCGCACCCCGGTCGGCCGGTACGGCGGCGCCCTCGCCGCCGTACGCCCCGACGACCTCGCCGCGCACGTCGTACGCGCCCTGGTCGACCGGGCCCCGGCGCTGGACCCGGCACGCGTCGACGACGTGGTCCTCGGCAACGCCAACGGCGCGGGGGAGGAGAACCGCAACGTCGCCCGCATGGCCGTGCTGCTCGCCGGGCTGCCCGTGTCCGTGCCCGGCGCGACCGTCAACCGGCTGTGCGCCTCCGGCATGGAGGCGGTCGTGCAGGCCTACCGGGCCGTCGCGCTCGGCGACGCCTCCGTGATGATCGCGGGCGGCGTGGAGTCCATGAGCCGCGCGCCCTGGGTGCTGCCCAAGCCGGAGCGGGCCTTCCCCGCCGGCCACCAGGAGATGTACTCGACCACCCTCGGCTGGCGCATGACCAACCCGGCCATGCCGCCGCAGTGGACGGTCTCGCTGGGCGAGGGCGCCGAACTGATCGCCGACAAGCACGGCATCACCCGCGAGCAGCAGGACGCCTTCGCCCTCGCCAGCCACCGCAAGGCCGCCCGGGCCTGGCAGGAGGGCGCGTACGACGCCGAGGTCGTGCCCCTGGACGGCGTCGACCTCGCCCGCGACGAGTCCATCCGCGACACCATGTCTCTTATACACATCT
>KL569579.1:441-737 GCA_000715685.1 Streptomyces lilacinus | reverse complement strand
CCGGCAACTCCTCGCCGCTCAACGACGGCGCCGCGGCCCTGCTCCTCTGCGACGAGGACGGCCTCCGGGCGACCGGCCGCGAGCCGCTGGCGCGCGTACGGGCCTCCGCCGTCACCGGAATCGAGCCCGACCTCTACGGCCTGGGCCCGGTCGAGGCGGTCCGCCGGGCACTGGCCAAGGCGGGCCGCGGCCTCGCCGACCTGACGGACGTCGAGCTCAACGAGGCCTTCGCCGCCCAGGCCCTGGGCTGCCTCGCCGAGTGGCCCGAGCTCGACCCCGCCCCTGTCTCTTATACA
>KL569579.1:0-146 GCA_000715685.1 Streptomyces lilacinus | reverse complement strand
GCCCCCCGCCTCGTCGGCTCCCTCGCCCACCGGCTCGCCGCCGCGGGCTCGGGCGTGGGGCTCGCGGCGCTGTGCATCGGGGTGGGGCAGGGGCAGGCGCTGGTACTGGAACGGTGAGCGTTCTCCGGGGCTCCGCCCCGGACCCC
>JNXU01002621.1 GCA_000715685.1 Streptomyces lilacinus | reverse complement strand
CCCGTCCCCGTCCCCGTCCCCGTCCAGTGTCACCAGGAAGAGCAGGCCGAGGTCGTTGCGGAGCACGGGGTCGACGGCGTAGTCGTCGACGAAGTCGCCCATGTCGTAGACGATCCGCCCGGACACGCCGTGGAAGACGTGCGCGGAGTGCCCGGCGACCACCGTCGCCCCGGCGGCCACCAGCTCGGCCGCGGCCGTCCGGACGTAGCGCGGCGGCGCCGCGGTCATGTTCGGCCCCCAGTGCGGGGTGACCAGCACCGCGTCGGCCTCCCGGGCGGCCCGCCCGACCAGCTCGGTCAGCCAGCCGGGCACGCCCCGGCGCAGGTCGGCGAGGGCCACGCCGGGCCGGCCGGTGTCCGCGGCGAAGTCCTCCGGGTGGTCGGTGGCGCCCACCACGGCCAGCCGCGTCCCGTCCGCCTCCAGCACGGCGAACCGCCGCGCCGCCGCCACGTCGGCCCCGGCCCCCACGACGCGGACGCCGGCCCGGGGCAGCAGCTCGAGGGTGTCGGCGAGGGCGTCGAAGCCGTAGTCGAGGGCGTGGTTGTTGGCGAGCGTCACACAGTCCACGCCCAGCTCGGCGAGCATCCCGGCGGTCTCGGGCGGCGCCCGGAAGAAGAACGGCTTCCCGAAGGCGGGCCACGGCTCGCCCCGGTCGGAGACGCAGCACTCGAGGTTGAGCACGAAGAGGTCGGCCTCGGCGACGACGTCCCGCAGCTCCGCGTCCAGGACCGTCCCCGGCTCCGCGGCCTCCGCGAGCCGCTCCCCGACCCCGCGGCCCAGCATGGTGTCGCCGGCCAGCGCCACCGTGATCGGCGCCATGCGCTCCGCCTCCGTCCACCACGATGCGTGCGCGCCGTACACGTCCACCGTACGTCGCGCCGGCGGCGGCAACGCGGGGAGAGAGCTACCTCCCCGCGCCCTCCTCCGTCGCCCACAGCGAGCGGACGTGTCCGAGGTGGCGGGCCATGCAGGCCTCCGCGCCCTCGGCGTCGCCGGCCAGCATGAGGTCGAGGAGCTCCAGGTGCTCCTCGGCCGAGGGGATGAGCTCGCCGCGCTCGGCCAGGGCGTCGAGGCCGTACAGGCGCGAGCGCTTGCGCAGGTCGCTCACGGTCTCGACGAGGCGCTCGTTGCCCGAGAGGGCCAGCAGGGTGAGGTGGAAGCGGCGGTCGGCCTCGAGGTAACCGATGAGGTCGTGGTCGCGGGCGGCGCGCACGATCTCCTCGGCGACCGGCCGTAGTGCCTCCAACTCCTCGCGGGGGGCGGTGCCCACGATCCGGCGCACCGTCGGGACCTCGATGAGCAGGCGGATCTCGGTGTACTGGTCGAGGTCGCGCTCGTTGACCTCGGTGACGCGGAAGCCCTTGTTGCGAACCGGCTCGACCAGCCCCTCGCGGGCCAGGTCGAGCATGGCCTCCCGTACCGGGGTGGCGGAGATGCCGAAGTCCTCGGCCAGCACCGGCGCCGAGTAGACCTGGCCCGGACGCAGTTCACCGGAGATCAGGGCGGCGCGCAGGGCGTGGGCGACCTGGTCGCGCAGCCGCTCGGTGGCGGTGACGAGATTGCGCTGCTTCAGGTGCCCCATGGTGTTTCTTCCTCCGTGCTGCCGCGGACGGCCAGCGTACAATGTCACGTTGCTCCATCCGCCGGGAGGACCGGCGGGGAGCCCCGTACGAGGGAATCAGGAACAGGCGGCGTCCGCGCACAACTGCCACGGGCCCCAGGCGCCGTGGGCCGTGAGCTGCGTGGTCCGCCAGAAGCGGGTGTCCCGGTTCCATTCGTGAGCCGTCACCCGCAGGCGGCCGTCGGGCAGTTCGGTGACGGTGCTCGGCTGGCTGAGTTGCACGCCGGACTCGGGCACCCGACCCATCGGCGTCACCGCGCCCCAGACGTCGGAGGGGCTCTGCTGCCGGCGTACCTCCATCGCGCTGTCGTACGTGCCGCTCGAGGCGAAGGCGTCGAGGCTGCCGTCCCGTTCCCGGAAGAGGACCAGCCCGCCGTGGTATGGGAACGGGCCCAGCCCGAAGCCCTCGGGGGTGCTCCAGTCGCCGTCGTGGGAGCGCTGGACGGTGTGGCAGAACGTCCCGTAGGTGGAGAAGAAGGCCTCCAGCCGGCCGTCGGCGTTCTCGGCCGCGGTGACGTAGTAGCTCTTCGGCCCGACGGTGGCGGCGCTCACGCGCTCCCAGTCGCCGTAGGCGCCGCCGGGTGCCGCCTGCGCCCGGTGCCAGAGAAAGGGCAGGTAGCCCGTCGAGGAGGCGTCGGCGAACAGCTGGAACTGGTCGATCCTGCCGTCGGCCCGCGGCACCGCGACGAGGCTGCCCTCGACCGCCCGACTGGCCAGTCCCCGCGCGGACGCGTCGGACGCGCACGCGGCCGCGGAGCCCCGTGCGGCGGGGGCCGCCATCGCCGTTCCCCCCGCGCATGCCAGCACCACCGCGGTCACGCCGGACAACACACGGCGCAACGGTCTCCAGGCCACCACGAACCACCCTCCTGCACGGACGTTCGAACTCTGTCGGGCATCCTCACCCGCGCCGCCGCCCGCGACCAGAGGGTGTTTCCGGCCACCGTCACCGGCGGCCGGAGAACCGGTCGGCCCGCGTCGACGTCTCCCAGGCTGCCCTCGCCCCTCCGGGCGGGGGGATCGGTTCGAGCAGAGGACGACAGTGGACGACATAGCCAGGCCGGCCGCGGCGGGGACGGGAGCGGGAACGGTTCCGCCCGCGGGGCCGCCGACGTCCGTGCGTCCGCGCGGGCTGCTGGACCTGCGCGGTCAGGACGGCGACCCGCTCGTCCTGTCGTACCCGCCCGGGTCGGTGCTCGTGGTCTCCGGTCTTCCCGGCAGCGGCAAGAGCACCCTGCTGGGCCGCCTGTCCGCCGCGGCCCCGGCGGTCGACCCGCGCACGGTCCACGTCGCCTGCGAGTCCGTGATGCCCGCCCGCCTGCCGTACGCGGTCTACCGCCCCTGGGCCCGCCTGGAGCACTTCCGCTGGCTGCGCTCCGAAGCTGTCTCTTATACACAT
>KL569578.1:5394-8473 GCA_000715685.1 Streptomyces lilacinus | reverse complement strand
CTTTCCGGCGGTTTTTCTTGCCGGTCGGCGTTGCGTGGACAACATTACATGACCTGCGCCGGGAGACGAAATCCATTGGGCGCACCCGTCCTGACCTGCGCAAACGCCGGCGAGAAGGACGAGAGGACCGCTCACCGCCCGGCGCGCGGGGCGTCTTGCCCAGCCCACCGCCCGGCCCGCACCGGGCCACATCCACGTCGCACCCGAGCCGCACCCGGGAACGCAAAAGCCCCGGTCGTATGGATACGACCGGGGCCCGGCTGCGGAGGCGGAGGGATTTGAACCCTCGATGGGCTTTAAGACCCAAACCGCATTAGCAGTGCGGCGCCATAGACCGGACTAGGCGACGCCTCCAGCACACCCGCGCGGGCGCGAGTGTTGCGTTGCAGATGATGACACAGCTTTGCGGCTGTCCACCAATCGCACCCTACGGTACCGGGCGACAGGTGCCTCGGGCAAAGGCGTTCGCGGCGCGCAACGCGGGGCGCTCCGGAGCGTTAGTGCGGGTGAGGGCTCCGGCCGGCCGTCCGGCGGGCCGGCCCCGCACCGCTCGCAGAAGGAGTCCCGGATGTCGCTCCGCCGTCTCGCCCTCGCCGTGGCGCTGGCCCCGACGCTCTTCGCCGCCCCCGCCGCGGCCGCCCCGCTCCCGCTGGACGGACTCGACCACGACGGCGACCACCTCACGATCACCGTGACCGACCGGGGCACCCACGACGTCCGGTACGAGCTGTACTGCCACCCCGCCGGCGGCACCCACCCGCACGCACGCGAGGCCTGTGACCAGCTGGACGGGCAGACGAGCTGGGGCAAGGACCCCTTCGCGCCCGTCCCGCGCGGCCAGATGTGCACGATGATCTACGGCGGTCCCGAGCACGCGCACATCGCCGGCACCTGGGCGGGCCGGCCGGTGAGCGCCGACTTCGACCGGACGAACGGCTGCGAGACGGCCCGCTGGAACAGGTTCTCCACTGTGTTCGGAGAGTCGAAGGGCTTGCCGAAGAAAACCTCCCCGCAAACTTCTCGGACGTGACCACAAGGTCCCTACGAAGGCGGACACGAGGGGCATGTCCGGCCTGCCCGAGACGCCCTGGAGGGGGCCGGCGACCCCGCCCGGCACACCCGTCATCCGCAGTAGCGCCCGCCACGGCAGCCCGTAGACTTCCCCTCAATGACACGCCCAGGGGCGGTACGCACCCGCCCGGAGCGGTCGGCAAGCAGCGGTCACCAGGGAGGAAGCGTCGTCGTGAGCAGCAGGCCATCCCGAGGCGCTGCTCGCCTCGCAGCCATACTCGACGCCCTTCCCGACGCCCTGCTGCTCGTCAACTGCAACGGCACGGTCGTCAACGCCAACCACATCGCGCTCGAGACCTTCGAGGTGCCCGGCACCGGTCTCGTGGGGCGCGGCCTGCTCGACCTGCTGCCGGAGTTCGACTCGCGGCGCATCCCCGGCGGGCTGCGACCGCCGCGCGACGACGCGAACGGCGGGCGCACCAAGCCCACCCGCATGATCGCCCGGCGCACCGACGGCACCCAGTTCCCCGTCGAGGTCACCAGCGCCAACCTCGAGGACGGCCGCACCCCGTACGCCGAGCCGGCCTCCTCGTACGGCGAGTCCTACGGCGACGAGCTGCTCATGCTCGTCGTCCGCGACCTGACCGGCACCATGGACACCGAGGCCGAACTCGCCCGCCAGCAGCGCCAGACCGAGATGATCCTGCGCGCGGCCGCGGAGGGCGTCGTCGGCGTCGACACCGCCGGCAAGGTCGTCCTCGTCAACCCCTCCGCCGCGCAGATCCTCGGCTACCGCGCGAGCGACCTCGGCGGCCGCGAGCTGCACCCCCTGATCCACCACTCGCGCGCGGACGGCACGCCCTTCCCGTACGAGGAGTCGCCCATCGCCGACACCCTGCGCTCCGGGCGCAAGCACCGGGTGCGCGGGCAGGTGCTGTGGGCCAAGGACGGCCGCGCGGTGTCGGTCGACCTGACGACCGCGCCGGTGCGGGACGGCGACCAGCTCGTCGGCGCGGTGATGACCTTCACCGACCGCCGCCCCTACGACGCCCTCGCCGCGCGCCACCAGCAGCTCGTGGAGCTGCTCGACAGCTCGCTGCGCGGCCCCCTCGACCAACTCCGCGCCGAGCTCGGCACCCTGGCCGACGACCCGGCCGGCCAGCTGTGGCCCGAGGCCAACCAGATCCTGCACCACCTGGCCGCCGGATATGCCCGGATGACGACGCTCGTCGACAACGTCCTCGCCTATCAGCGACTGGACTCCGGGCAGGACAAGCTCGCCCGGGAGAAGGCCTCGCTCGACGACGTCGTCGCGGCGGGCGTCGAGGGCGCGGTGGAGCTGATCGGGCCGGGTCGCGCGCAGTTCGCCGTGCACGCCCCGGCGATCGAGGCCGAGGTCGACGCGGAGCGGCTCGCCCAGGCGCTGGCCCACCTGATCGCCGACGTGGCGGGCGTCGACTCCACGGGCAACTCCACGGCCCGAAACGCCGCTTCCGGCTCCGGCGACTCGACGATCGTCGTCGCCGCGGCCCAGCGCGGCGAGGTCGTCCGCATCGAGGTGCGCGGCCCCTTCCCTGGCGGCGACCCCGTGCACGAGCCCCTGGTGCGCGGCATCGTCCGCCGCCACGGCGGCGTGCTGCAGACCCACGAGGTGCCGGGCGCCTCGGGCGGCCGGGCCTACGTCCTGGAGGTGCCGGTCTCCGCCGAGGCGGGCCCGGTGCCGGCCGGCGCCGAGCGCCGGGGGCCGGACACGGAGAACCTCACGACGGTCATGCCGATGCCGGCCCAGCGCGGCCGGGGCACCAGCCCGGACGCGGGCGGCACCGATGGCACCGACGGCACCGACGGCGACGGTGCCGGTACGCCGGCGAACGCCACGCAGGGCGGCGGCAGGCGGGCACGCCGGGCGGAGCCCCCGGCCGAGGTCGACGCGGACCGCGTCACCGGCCCGGCCGAGGACCCGGCCCCGGCCCCGACGCCGACCGGGCGTCGGCGGGGTCCGGCGCGCCCGGAGGAGGAGTCCGCCGAGGTACGGAGCCTCGTGCCGCCGCAGGCCGGCTCCGCCCCG
>KL569578.1:4907-5273 GCA_000715685.1 Streptomyces lilacinus | reverse complement strand
GACGCGCCCAAGGCACCGCGCGCGGCCTTCGCCCTGCCGCCCGCCGACGCGGACCACGCCGCGGCGGCCGCCCCCGCGCCGACGGGCCGGCGCGCCCGCCGCGCCCTCGCGGAGGCGACAGCCGGAGGGCCAGATCCCGGGCCAGGCGACCGAGGAACCGTCCCTGCCGCGCGCGGCGTTCGCCCTCCCGCCGGCCGACACGGACCGCGCGCCGAGCCGACCCGACACGCCCCCCTTCGCCCCCGAACCGAGCCCGGCCCGCCCGCGCGCCAACACGACCCCGGCCGAAGCGGGCCCCGCCCCCCGCACCGAGGACGACACCCGCCCGGAGGCCGCGCCCGGCGCCGGAGCCTGTCTCTTATACAC
>KL569578.1:3440-4681 GCA_000715685.1 Streptomyces lilacinus | reverse complement strand
GGCCTCAGCCACTCCGCGGGCGGCGGCTACAGCGTTGCCGGACCCGGATCCGCCGATGCCGCCGCCCCCGCCGGGCAGGGCACCGACCCGGGCCAGAACCACTCTGCAGGCGGCTACGGCGTCGTCGGAGCACCCGCCCCCGGCCGGCCGACGGCCGCGCCGAACCACGGACCGGACACCCTCGCGGGCCAGGACCACGCCGCGGTCCTCTACGACGCCGCGTCCGCGCCCGCCCCCGGGCTGCCGGGCGCCACGCGGGGCACCGGCCCCGACACCCCCGCAGGCCGCCGAGCCGGCGCCCCTGGCCAGGAGCACCCCTCGGGCCTGTACGACGCTTCGGGCGCCCCCGCCCCGGGGCATCCGGGCGCCGCACAGAACACCGGTCCGGAGACCTCCGCAAGCCGGCCCGGGGCTCCGGGCCAGAACCACCCTTCGGACCTCTACGACGCTTCGGGCGCCCCCGCCCCCGGGCAGCCGGGCGCCGCGCGGAGCACCGGCTCCGCCGGCCCGGCCGGCGCACCGGGCCAGGACCACGCCGCAGGTCTCCACGACCACGCCGGCGGCCGGCCCCGCCCCGACGCCGGAACCCCGTCCGGTGCCTACGACCCCACAGCCGGACCGGCCGGGCAGCCCGATGCCCGCCCGGGCGGACAGGGCCAGAACCATCCCGCGGGCCTCTACGACCTCGCCGTCGGTCAGGCGCACCCCGAGGCCGGCCCGGCCTCCGGCCCGGCCTCCGGCCCGGCCGAACGGGCCGCCGCCCACGGCCAGGACCGTCCCGCAGCGCCCAACGACGCGCCCGCGCCCGTCCGGCCGGGCGTCGCGCCGACCGCCGGCCCCGGCTCCGCCGCCGGCCCGGCCGGTGCACCGGGCGGCACCGCCGGGCACCCGACCGGCCCGGCCGGACAGGGCACCGCGCAGAGCACCGGCCCCAACACCCTCACCGGCCCGGCCGGCGCACAGGGTGGCATCGCCGGGCAGAACGGCCCCGCCCCGCACCCGAGCGGCCAGGGCAGCCAGGACCACCCCTCCGGCCTCTACGACCTGGCGGGCGCGCCCGCGCCCGGACAGCCGGCGGCCGCACCGAACTCCGGCCCCGACGCCCAGGGCGGCGACACCTCCGCGCACTCGGCCGGCCCGGCCGACGTGCCTCGCCCGGCCGCGCAGAACGGCCCCCTCTACGAACTCGCGGGCGCGCCCGCGCCCGTCGACGCACCGCACCCCGCCGGGCGGCCGGACAC
>KL569578.1:1024-3193 GCA_000715685.1 Streptomyces lilacinus | reverse complement strand
GCCGTCGCGCGCGGCGCGCGCTGGCGGAGGAGCCGGGAGCCGCCGGCCGGGCCGGTGGCGACGCGGCGCCCGCCGCGCGGGCGATCAGTGTGCGCACCCTGGGCCAGGGGCCCGGCGCGGGCGAGACCCCGGCCGCCGGGACGCCGGCCGCCGGTTCCGGCCGGCGCCGGAAGCTGGCGAACCCCGCCGAGGGCAGCCGCGAGCCCCAGCCCGAAACCACCGGCACCCCGTCCGCCCCGGCAGCCCCCGCCGCGCGCCCGCACCCGCTCGGCGCTCCCGAGGGCCGGGCCTTCGCCATAGGGGCACCGGACGAGGGCGCCGAGGGCCCCGAACCGCTCGACGGCCCGAACGGCGCGGTCGAGGTCGTGGAGGCCGTGCGGCCGCCGATGGACGACGAGTTGCCGCCGGAGCCGCTGGACAACCCCCGCCGGCTGCTGGTGTGGCCGGCGCCGGACGAGGCCACGGAGAAGGCGCTCGGCGAGCGCGGCTACCGCCCGGTGATCGTGCATTCGCGCGAGGAGGTGGACGCGCAGATCGCCGCGTACCCCGCGGCCCTCTTCGTCGACCCGCTGACCGGCCCGATCACCCGTACCGCGCTGCAGTCGCTGCGCGAGGCGGCGGTCGCGGCCGAGGTGCCGGTGCTGGTGACGGCGGGGCTGGGCCACGCGACGCGGGAGGCGGCGTACGGCGCCGACCCGGCCGTACTCCTCAAGGCGCTCGCGCCGCGCGACAGCGAGATGCACCCGCCCCGCGTGCTGCTGATCGAGGAGCACGAGCCGATCGCGAACGCGCTGACGGCGACGTTGGAGCGGCGCGGCATGCACGTCGTGTGCGGCGCGACGGACTCGGAGGCGGTGACGCTCGCGGCGCAGACGCGGCCGAACCTCGTCGTGATGGACCTGATGCAGGTGCGGCGGCGCCGCGCCGGCATCGTCGACTGGCTGCGCGGCAACGGCGCGCTGAACCGTACGCCGCTGGTCGTCTACACCTCCGCCGACATCGACCCGTCCCAACTGCCGCACCTGGCGTCCGGCGAGACGGTCCTCTTCCTCGCCGAGCGCTCGACGAGCGCGGAGGTGCAGGGCCGGATCGTGGACCTGCTGGCGAAGATCGGCACGAACTGAGCAAGCGGCGCTCCGACCGAAACCTCAGGCGTCACGGCCCGTGAGGCGGCGCGCGGCCGTGCGCACGGAGGCGCGCAGCCGCGCGAGGTCCTCGTCGGTGTCGCCGACGAGGATCCGCCGCATCTGCGGCTGCACGGTCGGCCACGACGCGAGCGCGATCATCATGAAGAGCAGGTCGGTCGCGGGGATGCGGGAGTCGATGATCCCCTTCTCCTGCGCCTCGGCGAACGCGGCGGCCTTGCGCGCGTAGTGGCGCTCGCGTTCCTCCTCGTGCGGGATGCCGCCGGTGCCGTACTCCAGCCCCTCCCAGAAGACGAGCCTGATCAGCTCGGGGTGGGCGGCGTGGTAGTCCATGAGACGGTCGATCCAGCCGTCGGGGTCCTCGGCGTCGACGGGGATGGCGACCGCGAGCTCCATCAGGCGCTTCTCGAGGACCTGGGAGAAGAGCTCGGCCTTGTTGCCGAAGTAGGCATAGATCAGCTGCTTGTTCGCCCGGGCCTCGCGGGCGATGCGGTCGATGCGGGCACCGGCGATGCCGTACGCGGCGAACTCGGCGGTGGCCGCCTCGAAGATGCGGGCCTTGGTGGCCTCGGGATCTCTGACTCCTGCCATGCGGAACAGAGTAACCAACTATTTGGTTGACACCCCCGGCCCCATCCGGCCCATACTTAACCAACCAGTTGGTTACCACCAGGGGGAGCAACCGCACCGATGACCGCCACGCGTCAACAGCAGCACCAGCCCGGCCCCGTACGCACCGCAGCAGCACACCCGCACCAGACCCAGCCCGAACGCCGCCACGGCCCGCTGCTCGCGATCATCGCCCTGTGCACGGCCGTCACCGCCGCCAACATCTACCTGGCCGCCCCGCTCCTCGGCCTCATCGCCCGGGACTTCGGCGCCTCCCCCTCCTCCGCCGGCTGGATCGCCTCCATAGCCCAGCTCGGCTACGCCGTGGGCCTGCTCCTCTTCGCCCCGCTCGGCGACACCGCCGACCGCCGCCGCCTCGTCGCCGTCCTGTCCGCCGTCGCGGGCGCGGCCCTGG
>KL569578.1:0-815 GCA_000715685.1 Streptomyces lilacinus | reverse complement strand
CCGCCGTGCTGGTGGCCTGCGCCGCCACCGTCGTCCCGCAGCTGCTCGTCCCGCTCGTCGCCGAGCGGGCGCCCGCCGACCGGCGCGGTCGGCACGTGGCGGCCGTGGTGGCCGGCCTCTTCACCGGCATCGTCGCGGCGCGCGTGCTGGGCGGGCTCGCGGGCCAGGCCTTCGGCTGGCGCGCGGTCTTCCACGGCGCCGCCGCCCTCACCGTGCTCATCGGCCTGCTGACGGCCGCGCTCCTCCCGGCCGAGACCCGGCCGCGGCGCGCCGCCAACCCCTTCCGGGCCATCGCCGGACTGCCGGGCCTCTTCGCCTCCTCGCCGGCGCTGCGGGCGGCGTGCCTGCGCCAGGCGGGCCTCTTCGGCGCGTGGAGCGCGCTGTGGACGACGCTGACGCTGCTGCTCACCGGCGGCAGCGGGCCGTACCACCTGTCGGCGGGCGCGGCGGGGCTCTTCGGCCTCTTCGGCCTGGTCTCCACCGCCGTCGCGCCGGTCTCCGGCACGCTGATCGACCGCTTCGGGCCGCGCCGGGTCGTGGCGAGCGCCTACGGGCTCACCGCCGTGGCCGTACCGCTCTTCTGGCTGGGCGGCCACGCCCTGTGGGCGCTGTGCGCGGGGGCGGTCCTCATCCACGCCGGCCTCATGGCGGGGCAGGTCGCCAACCAGACGCGGGCGCTGGGGGCGACCGGATCGCCGGCGGCGGCGAACACGACGTACGTGGTCTCCGCGTTCATCGGTGGGGCGAGTGCGTCGGCCCTTGCGGGGCCCGCGTTCGCGCACTGGGGGTGGACGGGGGCTGTCTCTTATACACAT
>KL569577.1:16861-17471 GCA_000715685.1 Streptomyces lilacinus | reverse complement strand
CCGCAGCGGCTCGGCGATCCAGCGCGAGGCCGCGTGCTCGGCGAGGGTGAGGGGCCTCCGGTAGAAGTACGCCGCGGGGTTGCGGGCGGCGTACCGCCGCCCGGTGACGGCGACATGACCGAAGACCTCCGGCTCCAGGCCGTACGCGTGGAGGTAACGGCGGGCGTGCATCGCCGCCCAGGAGGCGGGGGTGAGCAGCCCGAACGGCAGGACCCAGCCCAGCGCCACGCCCTCCGCCGTGGGCTCGCGGTGCCGGACGCCCGCGCCGAAGCGGCGGCCGGAACGCTCGTTGAAGGCCCGGTAGCAGACCACGACCTCCGCCGCACCGCCCACGATCGCGAGCGCCGCCTGCTGAACGGTCGCGCAGGCGGCGCCGCCGCCGTAGTGGACCCGGGAGAAGAAGGACAGCTCACCGATGCCGGCGGCCCGGGCGACGGCGATCTCCGGATTGGTGTCCATGCTGAACGTGACCATGCCGTCGACGTCCCCGGGCGCGAGCCCGGCGTCCGCCAGCGCGGCCCGTACGGCCTCGGCGGCGAGGGCGAGTTCGCTCCGCCCGGAGTCCTTGGTGAAGGCAGTGGCCCCGATGCCTGTCTCTTATACACATCTC
>KL569577.1:13499-16598 GCA_000715685.1 Streptomyces lilacinus | reverse complement strand
GCCCCTGCCGGGAAGGGGCCGGACGCGGACGGGCCGAGGGCGACCGTGGCGGTGCCGGTGACGTGACGGCCGAGGCTGTTGGTGCCCGTGACAGTGATCTCGGCGAGGCGTTCGTCGCCACATACGGAGTTAATGATTCCGGACAGGACGAGGGTGTCGTCGGGGTATGCGGGCACCCCGAGCCGGATCGCCAGCCGCCGGAGTACGGCGTCGGGGCCGAGGCGGTCGGAGAGGTAGCGGCCGACGAGGCCCTGGGTGGTGAGGATGTTCATGAAGATGTCCGGCGATCCCTTGGCGCGGGCCGCCTCGGCGTCGTGGTGGACGTCCGTGAAGTCGCGGGTGACCAGGGCGCCCGCGACGATCAGGGTGCGGGTCACCGGGACGGCGAGGGCGGGGAGTTGATCACCGGGCTTCATGTCTTCACCCCCGCCCGGAAGACGGGCAGCTCCTGCTCGTCCGCAGGGCCGTACGCCCGTACGAACTCCAGCTCGACCGGCATGCCGATGCGGATCCGCTCGGGCGCGATCCCGGTGACATTGCTGATCATCCGTACGCCCTCGGCGAGTTCGATCAGCCCGACGGCATAGGGCGTCGGGAAGGCCGGGTGCGGCGGGTGGTGCATGACGACGTACGAGTGGACGGTGCCCGCCCCGCACGCCTCGACCGCTTCCCACAGCGCGGACCCGCAGCCCCCGCACCCCGGCAACCAGGGAAAACGCAGCGTCCCGCACTCCCCGCACCGCTGCAGCAGCAGCTTGTGCGCGGCGACGCCTTCCCAGAAACCGGCGTTGTCCCGGTTGATCACGGGCCGCGGACGCTCGGCCGAGGCGGGGCGGGGGTCCGCGACCGGTGCGTACTTGAGAATGCGGAAGCGGTGCGTACCGGCGAGCTCGCCGTTCGCGCGGATCTCGGTGCGCGTGGTGATGAAGTGACCGGTGCCGAGTTTTGTGGTCTTCCGCGGCGAGACGGACTCGATCACCGAGTCGAAGGTGATCACGTCACCGGGCCGCAGGAGGCGTACGTACTCCTGCTCGCAGTCCGTCGCGACGACGGCGGTGCAGCCGGCACTCTCCAGCAGCGCGAACAGCTCGTCGTAGGCGGGCGAACGGCGGGAAACGCCGGAATCACCGGATTCACCAGGGGCGGAGCCAGGCCCGGAGAGCCCCGCCATGATCCAGACCTGCAGCATCGCGGGCGGGGCGACGGGGTCCGGGCCGGTGTAAGCGGGGCCGGCCTCGCCCATGACCTCGCACCAGTGTCCGATCATGGTGGCGTTGACCGGGTCCCGGCCACCGCCGGAGCCGGCGGGACGGCCCTCGTAGGCCCTGAGCCGCGCGAACAGGTCGTCGTCGCTCACCTTTCTGACTGTCCGTCAGGTACATGGCCGCTGTCAAGGCGCGCACAACACCGAGCGGCGGCACCGGAGTGCCGCCGCTCGGTTCGTACTGACCCAGTCCAGTCTCACCACATCGCCCTCGGTGTCGCCCCGGGCTTCAGGGGCCCCCGTGGGTCACCAGAGGTTCGTGAAGGTGATCCTCACGTTCTCCTGCTGCACCACCGTGTGTCCGCGCTGACCGAAACCGTTGACGCTGGCTGTGTTCGCCTGTGTGGAGGCGCCGCTTCCGGTGGCCTGCTGCAGAGTGGTCGTGCTGTTGCCGTGGTTGCTCCCCCCGACGCCGCTCCCCACGATGCCGGCGGCAGCGGCGTTCGATCCCCGGTTGGCCAGCTGGCCGTGGTCGTCGGCGGTCGCCACGCCGGCGAAGAAGAGGGCGGCCAACGGCAGGGCCGCGAGGGCGGCGAAGATGCGGGCGGCAGTGCGGGTGCTTGCCATGTCACTTCCTCCAGAAGGAACTACTCGACCTTGCCAGGTGGTTGGCCGACCGCCCCGGCGCTTTTCGACGTCGCGCTCCGAGAATTGCCCACCGAATCTCCACCGAACCGCCCGACTCTTCTCATTCCCTCTCAAGCATGATGTCCCGGACCTAAACACCCATCCCAGGAAGAAGCCGCGTATCGCCGCTCCCTCGTCCCGCTTGAGTCCCGTGCGCACCATGCGCTGAACCGTTTCAGCAGATCTCGGCCGATCTCCCCCGTATCGCCCACACACAGCGCGCCGCAATCACTCCGAAACCCGCGGAATCACGCCACTTGGAAGCTGACGCCTCCGCTCCCGCGCACCGGAAACGGGGACGTCCTGCAATGACGGCCCGATCCACCGCCCGGTCCCGCCCGGCCCGTCCTCGGCGGGTGTCCGCGACGGTGCCGATCGGGCCGCCGCTCGGCCGCGACGCCTCAGCTAACTCAGTGCACTCCCTGCACTCGGAGAACCCAGTGCCTCACGCAGCACACAGCCAACAACTGCACCTGCCGCACCAGAAGTCGACGAAGCGCACGGCCGTTCACCCATGCCACGTCCCGTCCCACAGCTCACAGGAAGGTGCTCGATGAACCTCATACTCCAGGCTCTGCCCGTCGCCGCCCCGGCCGCCGGCTGGGCCGTGCACGCCGTCGTCCTGTGCCGCCGCCTCCGTGCCGCCCGGACGGACCGGCTGACGGGCCTGATGCGTCGCGAGGAGTTCACGACCCGCGCCGGGCGGGCGGTCCGGCATCCCCACGCCGCCGTTCTGCTGCTGGACCTCAACGGCTTCAAGCAGATCAACGACACCCACGGCCACGAGGCCGGCGACCGGGTCATCGCCGCCGTCGGGCGGCGCCTCGCCGCGTGGTGCCGGGAACGCGGCGGCTTCGCCGCCCGGCTGGGCGGCGACGAGTTCACCGCCGTGGTGCGGCTGGCGCCCGACGCGGACCCGGACGCGGAGATGCTGCACCTCTCGGCCCGTCTGTCGGCGCCCCTCGACACCGGCCGGGTGACCCTGGCGCCCCGCGCCTCCATCGGCCTGGCCCGCGCCGGCGACCGGCCGGACGCCGGCCTCTCCGACCTGCTGCGCGGCGCGGACGCGGCCATGTACGCGGCGAAGCGCCGCGGCGCCCCCTGGCGCCCCGCCGAGCCGGCGACCCGCCACAGCGGCGACCTCCACGAAACCGCCGGGCGCCGCGAGGGAGTTCGCCGTGAGACCGTCCGCCGGCCGGTCGCGTCGG
>KL569577.1:11248-13179 GCA_000715685.1 Streptomyces lilacinus | reverse complement strand
CCCTGCTCACGCCGGTGTGGCGCAAGGCGTCGTAGTGGCCGCGGCCACAGTGCCGTACGGGCTGCTGTGCCGTACGGGCCGCAGCGTACGTACGACGAAGGGCCCGGCCGCCCCCAAACGGCCGGGCTCTCCCTTCCCGGGGCGGGGTGAGGCCCCGGCCCGGAAGTCATGCCGCTCTCGTCAGTCGAGGCGCATGTGCGCGTAGATCAGTCGAGGCGCGTGGGCACGTAGCTCGCCCCGAGACGCCAGTCGCTCGGGATCTTGCCGGTGCAGTAGCCGTTGAGGCCGCCGTAGTACTGGTCGCCGTACCGGAGGAGCTTGTTGCCGGTCTCGGGGCCGACGATCCCGTCCTTGCCGAGGCCCATCCAGTCCTGGAACCAGACGATCTGGTTCTTGGTGTTCGGCCCCCACTGGCCGTCCTCGGCGATCTGACCGCGGCCGACCTTGGCGGCGAAGCTGTTGACCTGGTGCTGGACGCACCAGACGCCGTCGCCGCGCGTGGTGTTGCCGTAGCCGATGTAGCCGACGCCCTCGGCGGCGTTGGCGGTACCGCCCAGTCCTCCGGCGACCAGGGCGGCCGTGCCGAGGGCCAGGCCTGCCTTGGCCGCGTACTTCTTGAACACTTACGTGTCCCCCGTTTCGTGAAACCTCAGGTCGTCGCGGTCGGCGGCGCCGGAGTTGATCTTCGAAAAGGGACATTAGCCAGTGACCTGGCCATGCCACACCGGTCGGCCGCCTTCCGGAATGGGCCCGATGCCGGATCGAGGCGGCCCGGTGAAGTCCGTGACGAAAGCGGAACGTTTCGCCGCCGTCAAGCCCGGCCGGCCGGACGTCGAGCGTCCGGTATCCGGTCACAAGTACTCGACATATCGGACTCTCGATTGACGCGCGACCGGGCGGCGCCGGAGTCTGGCGCCCGCTGTACGACGGGGGACACGACGGGGGACTTCTGTGACGAGGAGGAAAACATGCTCCGCATCAGCCGGAACAGAGCCCGATCAGTCGTCACCGCCCTCGGTGTCGTCGCGGCCGTGACCGCCGGCGCCGTCGTGCCCGCATCCGCCGACACGGCCGAACCCCGTCCCCGCGCCGCCCGCTACGTCGCCCTCGGCGACTCCTTCACCGCCGGCCCGGCCATCCCCCGCCAGATCGACCCCCGGTGCGGCCGGTCCGACGCCAACTACCCCTCCGTCATCCGCCGGACGCTGGGCATCGCCGCTTTCACCGACGCCAGCTGCGGCGGCGCGACCACCGACCACCTGTGGCAGCGGCAGCGCGCCACCGGCAACGCCCCGCAGCTCGACGCCGTGGGCCGGGACACCGGACTCGTCACCCTCGGCATCGGCGGCAACGACAGCGTCTTCGCGGACCTGTTCGGCCGGTGCGTCCACCGCACCGGCACCGTCCCCCGCGACAACCCCTGCCAGCGGCAGTACACGCGCGGCGGCACCGACGAGCTCGACCGGCGCGTCAACGCCACGGCGCCCAAGGTCGCGGCAGCCCTCGAGGCCGTGCACCGGCGCGCCCCGCACGCCCGCGTGGCCGTCGTCGGCTACCCGGCGATCATCGGCGACGACGTCGAGGGCTGCCGGGCGTCCCTGCGCATCGCCGACGGCGACCTCCCGTACGTCCGCGGCACCCTGCGCCGGCTGAACGCCATGCTCCGCAAGCAGGCGACCGACCGCGGCGACCTCTACGTGAACACCCACGCCGCGACCGCCGGCCACGACGCCTGCCGACCCGCCGCCGAACGCTGGGTCGAGGGCCTCCGCACCCTTCCCGGCCGTCCCTCCGCGCCCCTGCACCCCAACGCGTACGGCGAACGCGCCATGGCCAAAGCCGTCGTCGACGCCCTGGTCTTCGGCCCCGGCCGCTGACCCGGCTCCCCGCCCACCCGGCCGCCGCGCGTCCCCCGGGCCACCGCTCGGGGA
>KL569577.1:8569-11036 GCA_000715685.1 Streptomyces lilacinus | reverse complement strand
CCCCGGGCCACCGCTCGGGGACGCGCGGCGGCCGCCATGCCCCCGGGGCCGCCCGGGACCTAGGCCCCGCGACCGAGCCGGAGATGCGCACAGCGGCCCTGCCGCCGGCCGTACCGCGCCTGGGAGGGTGGGTGGCGGTGTCCCGCACTCGCACCCGCACCCTTCATCCCGACGCACGGAGGCCGGACTTGGACAGCACGCCCACGGACGCAACCACGACCGGCGACGCCCCTGAGGCCGTCGCGCACCTGCTCGAGGAGGCACTCGGCCACCTCCACTCCGCCGCGCTGCGCGCGGCTGCGGAGTTACGGCTCGCCGACCACCTCGCGGCCGGCCCGCGCACCCCCGCCGACCTCGCGCGCGCCATCGACGTCGACACCTCGGCCCTGCACCGCCTGCTGCGCCTGCTCGCCTCCCGCGCCGTCTTCCGCGAGGACGGCGCGGGCGCCTTCCACCTCACCCCGGCCGCGGAACTCCTGCGCACCGACGTGCCCGGCTCGCTGCACCCCGCGGTGCTCCTGATCACCGACGACATGTTCCTGCGCTCGGCGGCGGGCATGACCGGGACCGTACGGACGGGGGAGCCCGCCTTCCCCAAGGCCTTCGGCCTGCCCTTCTTCGAGCACCTCGAGACCGACGCCGGCGCCCGCGCGATGTTCGACGCCGGCATGGCCGCCTTCTCCGGCCCCCAGGACGCCGCGATCGCCGCCGCCTATCCCTTCCCCGCCGACGGCACGGTCGTCGACGTCGCCGGCGGCCGCGGCGGGCTCCTGCGCGAGGTCCTGCTGCGCCACCCGGGCCTCACCGGCATCCTCTTCGACCAGGCCCCCGCGCTGCGCGAACCCCTCCTGGACACACCCGACCTGACGGGCCGCTGGCGCGCGGAGCCGGGCGACTTCTTCGCCTCCGTGCCGTCCGGCGGCGACATCCTCCTCCTCAAGCACGTCCTGGCCGACTGGAACGACGAGGACTGCGTCCGCATCCTCCGCTCCTGCCGGCAGTCGCTGGCCCCCGGCGGCCGGGTCCTGGTCATCGACCCCGTCCTCCCGCCCGGCAACGACCCCCACCCCGGCAAGTCCCTGGACCTCCAGATGATGACCGCCCTCGGCGGCAGGAGCCGCGGCCCCGTGGACCTGGACACCCTCTTCGCCCGCGCCGACCTGCGCCTGACCCGCGTCCTGCCCACCCCGAACTTCACCTCGATCGTCGAGGCCGTCGCCGCCTGACCCGAGCCCACCAACGCCGAAGGGGCGCCCCCGAGTCGGGGACACCCCTTGTGGTCGGCGCTCAAACCGACGGGTGCGGAGGCTGAGGGATTTGAACCCTCGGTGACATCGCTGCCACGACGGTTTTCAAGACCGTTCCCTTAGGCCGCTCGGGCAAGCCTCCCCGCGTCGCGCGAGCCGCTGCGACGCGGGGACAGCCTACCGGGTGCGGCGCACGCGTCGGCAGTGGTGTTGGGGTCAGCTGTCGCCCCGGCGCTCGCCCAGGACGATCTGCGTGGTGGCCTGCTTGCCGTCACGGACGTAGGTGACGGTGACCTTGTCGCCCGGCTTGTGGGTCCAGATCTCGCTGATCAGGGTCGGGCCGCTGTCGACGATCGTGTCGTCCAGCTTGGTGATCACGTCGCCGGGCTTGAGGCCCGCCTTGTCGGCGGGGCCGCCCGGGGTGACGGCGGGGGCGCCGCCCGAGCCGTTGGGGGCGATCCGGGCGCCGTTGCCGGCGTCCTTCATGTTGACCGTCGCCGAGATGACCGGGTAGATCGGCGTGTGGTCCTTGATCAGCTGCTCGGCGACGTTCTTCGCCTGGTTGATCGGGATGGCGAAGCCGAGGCCGATGCTGCCGGACTGGGTCTGGCCGCCGCCGAAGCCGCCGCCGGTGCCGGCCGACTGGATGGCGGAGTTGATGCCGATGACCGCGCCCTGGGCGTTGAGCAGCGGGCCGCCGGAGTTGCCGGGGTTGATCGACGCGTCCGTCTGCAGCGCGCTCATGTACGAGGGGCCGCTGCCGCCGCCGTCGCTCGAGGCGACCGGGCGCTTCTTGGCGCTCACGATGCCCGTCGTGACCGTGCCGGACAGGCCGAAGGGCGCGCCGATGGCGACCGTCGCGTCGCCGACGGCGGCCTTGTCGGAGTCCCCGAGCGGGAGCGGGTTGAGCTTGACCCCCGAGGGGTTCTTGAGCTTGATGACCGCCACGTCGTAACCCTGCGCCCGGCCCAGCACCTCGGCGTCGTACTGCTTGCCGTCGGAGAACGTCACCGAGAGCTTTCCGCTCTCGGCCGCGGAGGCGACGACGTGGTTGTTGGTGAGGATGTGGCCCTGCTTGTCGTAGACGAAGCCGGTGCCGGTGCCGCCCTCGCCGTTGCTGCTCTGGGCCTCGATGGTCACGACGCTCGGCAGGGCCTTGCTCGCGATGTCCGCGACCGAGCCGGGCGTGCGGCTCTCGGTCTGTCTCTTATACACATCTC
>KL569577.1:5817-8346 GCA_000715685.1 Streptomyces lilacinus | reverse complement strand
CGTCGGCGCCGCCGTACCAGCCGCCGGTGCCCTGGCCGCCGCCGACGGGAACGCCGGTGGCGTTGTACGCGGGCGGGCCGGCCGGCGGCAGCGGCGGGGTGCCGGCGCCGTGCGGGTGCGGGGTGCCCTCCGCGGCGGTCGCGGTCGGGAACTGCGCGGTGGCGTCGGTGGGGGCTGCCGGGGCGGCGGCCTGCGGGTGCGCGGCTTCCTTCGTCAGGGCGACGGGCGCGGCGTCTTCCGGCGCGGCGGCGGCCGTGGCCTCCGCCCCCGCCTCCGTCGCGGTCGGCGGCTCGGTCGGGACCGGGGGCGCCGCCGGGGGCGGCGATGTCGGAGACTCCGGCCGCGGCTCCGCCGCGGACGGAACGGCGGCGCCCTCGTTCTCGGTGCTCACAGTTGTCTCCTCATATCAAGTGCTCAATCCAGTGCACCGCATCGATCAGGTGCACGTCAGCCCGGCCGCGCCTTCCGGCCACGATCCCGAGTGTCCGAAGCCAGCCTTTCCCATGGCACGTCAGACCACCGTAAACGGATCCTGTGACGCCGGCCGCGGTCCTCACCGGCCCTTACTGCCGACATATGGGGCCCCATGCGCGATTGTGCCAGCCGGTGGCACCATAACGCGGTGACCCCCGCACGCCACCCCCTCGACGTCGTCGCCCACCGCGGAGCGTCCGAAGACGCGCCGGAACACACCCTGGCCGCCTACCGCAAGGCGATCGAGGACGGCGCGGACGCCCTGGAGTGCGACGTGCGACTGACGGCGGACGGCCACCTGGTCTGCGTCCACGACCGACGGGTCAACCGCACGTCCAACGGCCGCGGCGCCGTCTCGACCCTGGAGCTGGCCGACCTCGCGGCCCTCGACTTCGGGTCGTGGAAGGCCCCGGCCGGCGAACCGGAGGCACCGGACCGCGACCCCGGCCGCGACAGCACCTCCGTCCTGACCCTCGAGCGCCTCCTCGAGCTGGTCGCCGACTCCGGGCGCCGCATCGAGCTGGCCATCGAGACCAAGCACCCCACGCGCTGGGCCGGCCAGGTCGAGGAGCGGCTGCTGGCCCTCCTCGACCGCTTCGGCCTCGCCGAACCGCCGCGGGACGAGCCCTCGCCCGTACGGGTGATGAGCTTCTCCGCGCGCTCGCTGCACCGGGTCCAGGCGGCCGCCCCGACGCTGCCCACCGTCTATCTGATGCAGTTCCTCACCCCGCGCTATCGCGACGGACGGCTTCCGCTGGGCGTACGGATCGCCGGGCCGAGCATCCGGATCGTGCGCAACCACCCGGAGTACGTGGCCCGGCTGCACCGCGCGGGGAACGCCGTGCACGTGTGGACCGTGAACGAGCCGGAGGACGTCGAGCTGTGCGCCCGCCTCGGCGTGGAGGCGGTCATCACCAACCGGCCCAAAGCGGTGCTCACCCAGCTCGGCCGCCGATAGCGCACCCCGAGCGCACCCCATGCCGGCATCGGCACGGACGCACCGACAATCTCATTACACAGCGTGCACCGGCGCGTTCGGTACGTACGCGGGCCGCGCGAGTGCCCCTCCGCGTCCAGGTTGGCCGGTTTCCGGTCCAGTCCATTGGGGCATCCATCCCCTGACGTGGGACAAAGGAGGTCTCGGGGGTGGCGTTGGTGGTGGCACAGGAGGTGCCCACGTCGTCGATCATGGCCGTACCCCATGGTCCAGCCGGTGTGGGCGAGGCGAGACACCGGATGCGCAAGGAGTTGCGCACCAGCGGGGTACCGGATTCGGTCATCGACGACGCGGTACTGATCCTTTCGGAGCTGCTCAGCAACGCGTACCGCCACGGGCGCCCGCTGAGCCGGGAGAACGGCGGCAGGGACCGCGAGGGCGCCGGGGGCATCCGGGCCGCCTGGCGGGTCGACGAGCGCGGCCGGCTCACCGTCGAGGTCACCGACGGCGGCGGACCGACCCGGCCCTTTCCGGCCACTCCCTCGGTCACCGCGCGCGGCGGCCGCGGCCTGAACATCATCAACGCGCTCTCCCAGGACTGGGGCGTCCGCGACGCCGTCGGCGAGGTGACGGTGTGGGCGGCGCTCTCGGCGCGCGCCGGTTTCGCTACGCGCGTCGATCCCGCCCCCGTCCTCGCCTTCACCGACCTGGACGAGCTGGCATGACACCGAGGTGAGCGCCCGTCGGCGTGCCGCGGCGGGAAACCCTCGTCGCCGGCCCGACGCACCACCCCGGTGTACGACCCCTCCCGCGCGTGCCCGGCCGCGCCCGCGCGCCGGGCGCTAGGCTCGCGCCGCACGGCAGTGATCGCCGTGCGCCGCCCATGCCGGACGCACCGATTCGGGAGACACGCACACCATGGCCAAGAAGCGCCGCCCCCAGACCAAGGCCGCCCAGCCGCAGACCGGTGACGCCCCGGTCCCCGTGGTCGGCGCCCGCGAGCCCTGCCCCTGCGGCTCGGGCCGGCGCTACAAGGCCTGCCACGGCCGCGCCGCCTCGCACGCCGCCGTCGAGCTGGTCCAGCGGCCGTTCGAGGGACTGCCCGGCGAGGCCGACTG